>NZ_OZ075108.1:2865000-3165000 GCF_964186625.1 Asticcacaulis sp. MM231 | reverse complement strand
TGCCGCCGGTTTAGGTTTGCGATGAAGCGAACTTGGCCTGTGATTTTTAAAAATTAGTCAGGTATCATTGTCACGTCAACGTGGTGGAATGGGTAGACATATCGCTACAGCGATCCTGAATTAAAACTCAGGTGCAGGTTCAATCCCTGCCGTTGACGGTTATCACTCCTAGTGAAGCCCGTGACGGAGGGGCCGACCCGAAGTAAGTCAAGAGGCCCCTTCCGTCACCGACACCAGCCCTAAAGGGCTTCGTGCTGCCACGGCACGGGCCGCCCCGCTTCCCCGCTTCGCAGGGGAGGAGAAGACATAAGCGCTTTGCGATAGGCGTGCCTCATCCGCGGCAAAACCTTCCTGTGTCACAGTAGGAATGGATTAAAACTCACCAAATCTGCCCCAGCGTCAGCTTCTAATCTCAAAAACATGTTGGAAAGCTTGGTATTGTCCGCGATTCAGGGTTAAACATGTAGGACAAAAGACGCAGGGACCTGTATCTCTACCTCATGGCTGACGTTTTATTCTCTTCTCTGGTGGACCGGCTGCATAGTTGCGGGCCGGTGCTGAACGCGGGCGCGGCGGATTACGTCTTCGAGACCCTGTATGAGGTCGCCACGGCCGAGGGCTGGCGCGATGTGCTGCAACAGGCCGAACCCGCCCTGCGCCCCGTGGTCTCTGCCTCGCCCTATCTGGCCGGCCTGATGCGGCGCGATCCGCAGCGCCTGCGCGAAACCCTGATCTCGGCGCCGGAAGCCCGCCTGAAAGCCATTCTGCTCGCCACCGAGGCGCTGGAAGCACAGGCCGCCACGGTCGATACGCTCGATATCCCTGCCGCCAAGAAGATTCTGCGTCACCTCAAGGCCGATACCCACCTGCTGACCGCGCTTGCCGATCTCGGTGATGTCTGGAGCCTCGATCACGTCACCGCCGCCCTGACGCGCTTTGCCGATGCGGTCACCAGCGCGGCGCTGGCGCTGGTGGTGCGTGAGGAGCGCGACAAGGGACGTCTGTCCACCTATGAAAACGGCGAACGCGGCATCCTGCCCGGCATGTTCGTGCTGGCCATGGGTAAGCATGGCGCCGGTGAACTGAACTATTCCTCCGATATCGACATCACCTTCTTCTGCGATCTCGATCGTCTGCCGGTCAAGGATCAGGTCGATCCGCAGACCTTTGCTGACAGGGTGGCGCGCGGGGTTTCGACCCTCCTGTCCGAGCGCACCGGTGATGGTTATGTTTTCCGTGTCGACCTGCGCCTGCGTCCCGATCCGTCCTCGACGCCCACCGTGGTCAGCGTGCCGTTTGCGCTCCACTATTACGAATTGGTCGGGCAGAACTGGGAACGCGCCGCCTTTATCAAGGCGCGGGCGGTAGCGGGCGACAGGGTCGAGGCCAAGGCCTTCATGAACGATCTGTCGCCCTTTATCTGGCGGCGCAGTCTTGATTATCCGGCCATCGCCGACGTCCATTCGATCAAGCGCCAGATCCACGTCTACAAGGTCGATGAACGGCTGGAAGCGGCGGGCGCCAATCTCAAGCTGGGCGCCGGCGGCATCCGCGAGATCGAGTTTTTCGCTCAAACTCAACAGTTGATTCTTGGCGGGCGTGATCCCTCCCTGCGGTCGAAACGCACACTCGATGCTCTTGATGCCCTGCGCCGCGCTGGTCATCTGGCCCCCGCCGTCGCCAAGGAACTGAAGCAGGCCTATGTCCGCCTGCGCGACTGGGAACACCGCGTCCAGATGATCCAGGACGAGCAGACCCACGAACTGCCGGAAAACGACGACGAACGGATGCGCGTGGCGGTGCTGGCCGGCTTCTCCAATCTCAGCCGGTTCGATCTGGCCGTGTCGCGCACCCTGCGGCTGGTCAATGCCCACTATGGCGAGTTGTTCTCCGAATCCGAGCCCCTGTCGTCATCCTTCGGCTCGCTGGTCTTCACCGGCGTCGAGGACGATCCCGAAACGATCAAGACGCTGGCGCGCATGGGATTCGACCAACCGGAGCAGGTGGCCTCGACCATCCGCGCCTGGCACCATGGCCGCATCCCGGCGACGCGCTCCGAGCGTGGCCGCGAGCTGTTCACGAGATTAGTTCCACGCCTGTTAGAGGCGTTGAACGAAACCGGGACTCCGTCGATCGCCTTTACGCGCTTTTCGGTCTTCTTCTCGGCCCTGACCGCCGGGGTGCAGATCCAGTCGCTGTTCCTGGCCAATCCGAAGCTGTTCCACACCATTGTCGAGATCATGGGCTTCTCGCCGCGTCTTGCCCAGATGCTGGCGCGTCATCCGACCTCATTCGACGCCATGCTCGACGCCGGTTTCTTTGATCCGCTTGGCGAAGAACTCGATCATCTGGTCAGCCGCGAGGTCGAGCGCGTGCCGCCCGATCTGGAAGCGGTGATGAATGCGCTGCGCCGTATCGGCCGCGAGCAGCAGTTCCGTATCGGCATGCAGATCCTTTCGGGTCGCCTCAGCACCGAGGCGGCGGGCGCCGCCTATGCCCGTCTGGCCGATGCCTGCGTGCATCATCTGGCGCCGCTGGCGCTGGAAGATATTGTCCGTCAGGCCGGCCGGCTTGATGGTCAGGTGGCGATTCTGGCGCTCGGCAAGCTCGGTTCGCAGGAAATGACCGCCACCTCCGATCTCGATCTTATGGCGATCTACCTGCCCGATGATCCGAGCACCGGCTCATCGGTCAAGGGCTGGGCGGCGGAGACGTGGTTTGGCCGCTTTACCCAGAGACTGATCTCGGCGCTTTCGGCCCCGACGCACGAAGGCCAGCTCTACGAAATCGACATGAAGCTGCGGCCGACCGGCGCCAAGGGGCCGGTGGCGGTATCGCTGGCGGCGTTCGAGAACTATTACACCAAGGACGCCGACACCTGGGAATTCCAGGCCCTGACGCGGGCGCGCATCGTCTGGTCGACCTCGGCCGATTTCGCCGATCTGGTGCGGCTGAAGGTTGAGACCATCCTGCGTCGTCAGCGTTCGCGCAGCCATACGGCGCTCGATGTGCTGGCCATGCGGGCGCTGATGGAAAAGGAACGTCCGGCCAAGGGCTTCTGGGATTTCAAGCTGTCAGTCGGCGGGCAGGTCGATGCCGAATTCGCCGCGCAGTATCTGCAACTGATCCATGCCGAGGCGGGCGGGCCTTTGCGCGTCGGCACGCTGGCGGCGCTTTCGGCCATGCAGCGCGCTGGTCTGGCGCCTGCGGCCGAGATCGAGGCGCTGAGTACGGCGTGGAAGGTGCAGCAATCGCTGGCTCAGGTCATGCGGGTGTCGCTGACCGCGCAGGATGATCCGCACAACGAACCGGAAGCTTTTCAGCGCAAGCTGGCGCGCGCGGTCCATACCCGCCGGCTGGATACGCTGGAGAAGAAGCTGCGTGATATCCGCAAGAAGGCCCGCATTGCTTTCGAAAAAATCGTCCGCCCTGCCGATATATAGATTGGCGGGCGGACGGGGGCGTTTGAAAAGATTGTGACGCCCAGCGACGGATAAAGGCGCATCTGGCGTGAAAGAGATGAAGGTGAGCGGCGGGTCATCTGTTCGTCACTTCATCGTCAAAGCTGCTCTGACCTATGATACAGACATATTTCAAGCCCGTTTGGCGTGCTAAAGGACACTAGCCCATGCCGCAGATGCTTGCTTTAAAAGTGGTTGATCTCGAAACCGAGCGGCGCAGGCGGGCGCAGTTGGCACTTGTGCTTTCTAGAAGCAACGTGGCGGGGAACAGTGTGACGACGGACCCGGATGAGGTTTTGCTGGAGCGGATCGGACGCGGCGATATGGCAGCGGTGTCGGCGCTTGTCTCGCGCAAGCTGCCGCGGATTCTGTCGCTGGGGCGCCGTATGCTGAGCGATCCGGCCGAGGCCGAGGACGTGGCGCAGGAGACCCTGTTGCGGACTTGGAAGCAGGCGGCGACCTGGGTGCCCGGCAAGGCGCGCATCGATACCTGGATGCATCGCGTGGCGCTCAATCTGTGCTATGATCGCCTGCGACGCCGTAAGGATACGGTGAACACGGATGATATCGAGATTATGGATGATGCAGCAGGGCCGTCAGCTCAGCTTGAGCAGGCCCAGGCCACTCAGGCCTTGCAGAAGGCCCTGGCGCAGTTGCCCGAGCGTCAGCGTACCGCCATCACCCTGAACTATTATCAGGAGATGTCGAATATTGAAGCGGCCGCCACTATGGGGGTGAGCATCGAGGCGATGGAAAGCCTGCTGGCGCGGGCGAGGCGCACCTTGCGCAGCCTGATGCGTGATGACAAACATGTATCTGGCGATACCAGAGTAAGAGCCGCGAGCGTAAACCCGTCGAAAGCGGGAGGTGAGATATGACACGTACAGTAGATAACCAGCGTTTCCAGACGATTATCGAGGCCTATGGCGCGACACCCGCGCGCTGGCCCGAAGACATACGCGCGGCCATGCACGCCTTTATCGCCGCACATCCGACCGAAGCGCAGGGTGTGCTGGCCGAGGCGCGGGCGCTGGACGATATGATGGAGGCGGTGAGGGTTGCCGACCATCGCCATGCCGAGGCCGATCAGGCGCTGTTTGAGAACGTGCTGGCGCAGTTTGTGCCGGTCGATACGGTGGTGGCCCTTCGTCCGGCGCGCGCCGTGAGCGGCAGCCACCGGGCGGTTGTGTGGGGCATCGGTTTTGGTCTCGCCGCCTGTCTTGCCGGCGCGATTTTTGGTGTTAATCTCAGCCTGATGAGCCTGAGCGATCTGCGCGTGCAGACCGTGCTGGAACAGGTGGCCATGATTGATGGGGATCGCTGAGCATGACGGATCGTCGCCTGAAATGGGCTCTGGTGATTTCGCTGGTGCTGAACCTGTTCCTGATTGCCGCCGGTATCGGCGCCGGCATCGTGTTCAAGCGCCATATGCGTGATTTCCAGCGCCCGTTGGCGATGTCGAAGGCGTGGCATGACGCCAGCAAGAACACCACGAAGGAAGAGCGCCATCACATCTATCTGCTGCTCAAATCGGCGGCCCTGAGTGGCGAGGCTGACATGACCAAGGCGCGGTCCCTGCGCGCCCAGGCCAATGATCTGGCGGCGAAGGACCCATTTGACGCGGCACAGGTCGCCATGCTGTCGGAGCAGGCCCGCAGCGCCGAGAACGATGCGCGGGGCAAGATCGAGAACACCCTGATCCTCAACATGAAGGAACTGCCGGCGCGCGAGCGCAGCTTCCTCAGCAAGACGCTGCTGCGGCCAAGCGGCCGTTTCGATCGCTTTATCGAAAAGGACGACAAGCCGCCGGTACAGGTCGGCGGTGGTGATATGAGCGCTGCGGCTAGCGTATCGCGGTGATTCTTCGCCCGCCCCGTTTACGGGGAGGGGGGACCATCGCTTGCGATGGTGGGAGGGGAGTTTAGTGCGAAACCTAAGAAAAGGTGCTAGAATTGGGGTTGCGCGTCACTTGCGCCGGAATTTGACGAAGCCGGAATTATGGCTTTGGTTGCGCTTGAAGCAGCGTGAAGCTGATGGTCTTATTTTTCGTAATCAGCATCCGCTGGGCCCCTATGTGCTGGATTTCTACTGCCCCAAAGCGAAGTTATGTGTTGAGGTTGATGGCGAAATTCATACGCTTGATCATCAAAGGGAGCATGACTCCAAGCGTGGTCGTTGGCTGATGGATCGGAACATTCTCACCTATCGTATTATAGCGCGTGATCTACTGATGAGACCTGATGAGGCTGCCGAGGGTGTTATTATTTTGGCTTGGGAGCGCGTCAAGGCGCTTAAGGCCCCTCCCACCGCCTGACAGCGGTCCCCCCTCCCCGTAAACGGGGCGGGCGAAGAGAATTACTTAGCGTATCGCGGTAATCTCGACACCGGCGCCAGCCACCTGAACCTCGTCGCCGATTTCCTTGCCGAGCAGGGCGCGCGCCATTGGCGACACGTAGGAAATGCTGCCCTTATTGGGATCGGCCTCGTCCTCGCCCACGATCCGGAAGGTCTGTTGGCGGCCATCCTCGCGGGCGATGATGACCTCACAGCCGAACACCACCTTTTGCGGCGATGTTACCGGATCGATGCGCTGCGCCGAACCCAGGCGGGCGGTGTAATAGCGCAGGTCGCGGGCGGCGCGCGCCATGGCGGTACGGTCTGCGTTGATCAGGCCTGAGGCCTGTGCGGCGCTATAGGCGGCCTTGGCCTCGGCGAAGGCGGTTTCCAGAAAAGCCAGGCCTTCGGGCGTGACGAGGTTGGGATGGGGCGAGATCGGACGATCGGGCAGGTTGGCGGCCGCGGCTTCGTGATCTTCGTCTTTGGTAAAGGCTACACTCATGGGGGATTGTAGCATCGGGCATTGTAAAGAAGCAAGAAACCAACCACCCCGCCTCAAAGGAGGCGCGGTACAAGAATAGACTTATACCTCCCCATCTTTGATGGGGAGGGGGACCATGAGCCGAAGGCGAAATGGTGGTGGGGTTTCTTGCTTTAAGCTGCCCTGCCGCTGCGTCGGTGATCATCGCCTTCCGACGCGCCGGCGGCGGTCTGGCGGATCGGCAGGATGACCGTGGCGCGGGTGCCTTCGCCCAGCAGGCTGTCGACCTCGAAGCTGCCGTTGTGCATCTCGATCAGCGACTTGGTCAGGGCAAGGCCGAGGCCCGTGCCCTCCTTGGTCTTGGAGAACTGGTTCTCGATCTGCTCGAACGGCTTGGCGAGGCGTGCCATATCCTTGGCGGCGATACCGATGCCGGTGTCGCTGACCGTGATGTGGACGTTGTCTTCCGTGGCGGCCGCCGTGATGGTGATAGTGCCGCCCTGCGGGGTGAACTTGACCGAATTGGTCAGGAGATTGAGCAGAACCTGCTTCAACGCGCGGAAATCGGCTGAGATTTCTGGCAGTTGCGGCAGATGCACGCGCACTTTCAGGCCTGCTTTTTCCGCCTTTTGCCGCACCAGGCGCAAGGTGTCTTCGACCATTTCGTCGATCGCCACCGGCTCGAAATGCAGGTTCAGCTTGCCGGCCTCGATCTTTGACATGTCGAGAATGTCGTTGATCAGCGACAGCAGATGCTGGCCGGAACTTAGGATATCGCCGGAATATTCTTTGTAACGCGGATGGCCGAGCGGGCCGAACATTTCCGACGCCATGATCTCGGAGAAACCGTTGATGGCGTTGAGCGGCGTGCGCAGCTCGTGCGACATGTTGGCGAGGAATTCCGACTTGGCGTGGTTGGCGGCTTCGGCGCGGATCTTGGCCATTTCGTACTTGCGCGCCAGAACCGTCTGTTGCTGGCGGCTGTGTTCGAGCTTTTCGACCAGACCCTGAAGCTGTTCCTCGTTCTTGCGGCTCAGTTCTTCCTGCAGCTTCACCGCGGTGATGTCGGTGCCGGTCAGCACGCGGCCGCCTTCCAGCGTGCGGCTTTCCGATACCTGTATCCAGCGGCCGTTGTTCATTTCGGCCTCGAAGACGCCCTCGCGTTCGTCCTGTGTCGGTTGCTGGCGGCGGATGGCGATCTGCATCACCTGATCGATCAGATCACGCGGCGTGCCGACGCGCAGGAAGCGCTCGTCGATATTGAAGGTGTCGCCGAAGGTGGCGTTCCACATCAGGAGCCGGTTGCGGCGATCCCACAGCACGAAGGCGTCCGACACCGAGTTGATGGCATCGCGCAGGCGCGCCTCGGCGCGCTGGGCGCGAAGCTGGGCGATGCGCTCCTCGCTGACATCGAGCGCCACACCCGACAGGCGGGTGAAACCGGCAGAGGTGCGTTCGCCGACCGACTGGCCGCGCGCATCGACCCACAGGGCCTGACCATTGGGGCCGGGCACGCGGAACGAGACATCGAGCGCCCCGGTGGAGCGGGCCGTCACCAGTGCCTTGACCACTTCGTCGCGCTGTTCGGCCGAGATACGGTTCAGCACCTCGGTGGTCGAGGCCACGCCTCCGCCGCCCCAGCCGAGCATGACGCCGGTCACGTCGGACATGTAGATCAGGTCCTGGTCGAGATCCCAGTCGAAGATACCGCATCGCGCCGATTCGACGGCGAGGCGGTAGCGCTGCTCATTGACCTGAAACTGCCGGGCGTCGTCGCGGTTCTTGCGCGCCTGGAAGAACAGCAGAAGGCCGAACAGAGCGCCGATCAAAAGCGGGCCGCCGACGAAGACAATCGCCTTGATCAGGCTTTGCGAAGCGAAGAAGAAGCGTTGGGTCGGCATGGCCTTGAGCAGGATCAGGCCGTTGCCGCGGCTGCCGACGGTCTGTGGCACCGAGGCGATCTTGACGAAGCCGCCTTCGGTCAGGGCGCCCTGGATCAGATGACCGGAGTCGGCGCGATTGCGGAGTTGCGTGTACGAGATGGCCAGCGCCGTCTTCACGTTCTTGCCGATCAGGCGCTCATCGGAGGCCTGCACGATCACGCCGGCCTCATCGACCAGGGCGCTGGTGGCGCCGGTCGCCGTATCATCGCGGATCAGACCGTTTTCGAGGCGGGCGACGAGATCTGGCCGACCATCAGCGCCCTTGAGGACGGCGTAGGGGCGCTCGCCCTGGCTGAGGCGCGAACCCATGGCTTGCAGGGTGAAGCCGCTGCGGGCCGGCGCGGCGGCTGCAACCTCGGCCAGCAGTTCCGGATCGTCCTTGCCGCTGATGGCGAGTACGGATGATCCTTTGACGACGGCGACGCTGATAAGGCTGTCGCGTCCGAGCCTCAAACCTTGTTCGGCGGCGCTTAAGGGCTCGCTCTGACGTAAGCTCCACTGGCCCTGCGCCGCTTCGAGCGCCAGCCGGGCCGTGCTCAGGCGGGCGTCGAGCTGGGCGGCGCTCAGGCGCGTGGCGGTCAGCAGGTTCTGACCTTCGGCGTCCTTGTCGGCGGAGAGACTATTGCCCAGTTGCAGGGTGGACAGGCCCATGAAGGTGACTAGGCCGAGGGTCAGGCCAAGGGCGCCAATGCGAATCCACAGAGGCATAGCCTGACCGACCGAGGTATGGACGGCGCGCGACAGAGAGGTCTTGCGCGATGTCTTCGAGGGTTTCTTCGAAGGTTTTTGGGCTGGTTTTTGGGCTGGCGTCTTCGTAGTCGGCGTGGCCTGTCCATTGGACGACATTCCGACGCGCTTTCTCAAGGCCGCGGGGCCGGTCGAGGCCGGACGCGTTCCCGACAGGGCGCTTTGAGAGCGGGAAGGTTGACGCGGCTCCGTCACAAAAGGTCTCACCCGTGAATTAGACGAACAGATCAGCCAACGGGTTCGCTTGCCCCCTGATTCGGCATATTCTGTCAGGGTAAGCGCGGCGTTAACCTGTTGTCGAGAAGTCTTAAGACTTTATAAACTTAAATAACTTGCCTGTTTTCAACGCCGCGCCCCTCACGTGTCAGCTTCAGGTGTGTTCATCCTCTTCATGGTGGCCGCTGCTGGCCTCGCCTGACTTTTTAGCGACGGGTTGCGGCGGCTGATGGTCTTCGCTCCAGCCTTCGCGGCGCTCGCGGCCGTGATACTTGCTGTCCTGCTTGCGGCGACGATCGGGGCCGAAATAGTTGCCGCTGCTGGTCTTGATAAACGGGCGCGGGAAATCGACAATGGCGACGATCTTGCGGCGCAGTTCGATGGCCGTGACCGGCTTGCAGCAGAATTCGTTGGCGCCGGCGTCGCGCGCGGCCACCACTTTTGAGCGTTCCGAGTGCGCCGTCAGCATGATGATCGGCACGTAGCGGTTGGGGCTGTCCGATGAATTGCGCACAAGCTGGACGAACTCGACGCCATCGAGCACCTCCATCTGGTAGTCGCTGATGCAGATATCGATCGCGTCGTGCTTGAGGCGATGGAAGGCTTCGGTGGCGTCACGCGCTTCAAAAATGTGCGTGGCGCCAAACCCGCGCAGCAGAGTCTTGACGATGTTGATCATGTGGGCGTTGTCGTCCACCACCAGGAACCTGACCCGTTCGAGGCTTGCCAATACTGTCTCCTGGTAGGCTAACTAAAAAGGACTGTGCGCGCCCGTGTTAAGCGCATCATTCTAGTTAGCGAACCCTTAAGATAGATTAATGCACCTTCACGTTTGATGTAAAAAGGCTCTAATCGGCGAGCGCTTTCGTCGCCAGTTCGAGCACATTCTTCGACAAATCGGGCGACAGGGTGATCGTCTGCAGTGCCTTTTTCATGTTGGTACGATAGGGTTCGGCGTAAACGCGGTAGCGGCTTAAGGGTTCGATCAGGCGAGAGGCGGTCATGGGGTTGAAGGCGTCAACCGCCAGGACCTGACCAACCAGGAAGTCATAGCCGCTGCCATCGGGGGCGTGGAAAACGCTCTGGTTGTTGGCGAAGCTCTGGACGAGGGCGCGCCAGCGATTGGGCGTCTTGGCGTCGAAATCTGGATGCTGGCTAAGCGTTCTGACGCGCGCCAGCGTATCGGGATGGGCGCAGCCGGCCTGCAGGGCGAACCATTTGTCGATCACCAGCGGTTCATGCTTGAAGCGGGCATAGAAGATATCGAGCGCGTCCTTGTAGGGGCGATCCTGCACGTGCATCAGGGCCCCTAGCCCACCGACCATATCGGTCATGTTGCTGGCGGTCTCGAAATGGCGGAAGGCGAGATTGACCGAGGTGGCGTTATCGGCGCCGCGGTTATGACCGGCCAGCATCAGGTCGAGCAAGGCGTTGCGAAGGGCGCGGGTGCCGGCGGCGTCCGCGTCGGGCGAGAAGGTTCCGGCCGGGGTGAGGGACGTGTAGAGGCCGCGAATGGTCTCATAGAGGCGCAGGGAAAGCGCCGTCTTGAAGGCCTTGCGGTTACGGTGGATGAAGGCCGGATCGATAGGCGACAGGCTCTGCGCCAGGTCGGATTCGGTCGGCAGGCCCATGATCAGGGCCTTGAAGGCGTGATCGAGGTGTTCATCGAGCAGGCTGGCCTCAAGCCCTTGCGCGAAGGCGTCGATCAGATCTTCGTCAGGGGGTTCGGACAGGATGATCGCCTTGGCCAGACCCTGCGCGGCCTCCCAGCGATTGAACGGATCGCTGTCACCCTTGAAGCGGGCGAAGGCGTGGCTGGTCGGTTCTTCAACCGTGAGGACCACCGGCGCCGAGAAGTGGCGCAGGATCGACAGGACCGGCGCGTGCATGACGTCGGTCATGACCAGTTCGGCACTGGCGTCACGCAAAATGAACAGGGACTCGGCCGCCAGTATGCCATCGCGCGTGAACATCTGCTTTTCGCCCTCGGCGGTCAGCAGGCCGAAGCGGATCGGGATGGGCAGGGCGGATTTGTCAGGCTGGCCGGGTGTCGGCGCGGTGGCCTGGGTGAACGACAGGGTAAGGGTTTTCGCATCGGCGTTATAGGCGCTGGTGACGTGCAGGCGTGGTGTGCCAGCCTGGGTATACCATTGCAGCCAGGGCGAAAAGTCATCGCCGGTGACGGCTTCGAAGGCGGTGAGGAAATCTTCCAGCGTGGCGGCGGTGCCATCATTGGTGGCGAAGTAGTGATCAAGCGCCTGACGATAGGTGGCGGGGCCGACGAACGTCTTCAGCATGCCGACGATCTCGGCGCCTTTTTCATAGATGGTGGCGGTGTAGAAGTTGTCGATCTTGACGTAGGACGAGGGGCGCACCGGATGGGCCAGCGGGCCGGAATCTTCCGGAAACTGACGGGCGCGCAGCGCCCGCACGTCCTTGATGCGCGCAACCGCGTGACCGCGCTGATCGGCCGAGAAGCCCTGATCGCGGAAGACGGTCAGGCCTTCTTTCAGGCAGAGCTGGAACCAGTCGCGGCAGGTGACGCGGTTGCCTGACCAGTTGTGGAAATATTCGTGGGCGATCACCGACTCGATACGCTCGTAGTCCATATCGGTGGCGGTGGTCGGATCGGCCAGCAGCAGCGAGGCGTTGAAGACGTTCAGGCCCTTGTTTTCCATGGCGCCGAAGTTGAAATCGCGCACGGCGACGATCATGAACAGGTCGAGATCGTATTCACGGCCATAGACCTGCTCGTCCCACAGCATCGAGCGCTTGAGGGCGTCCATGGCGTAGAGGCTGCGGTCACGCATCCCGGTATCGACATAGATTTTCAGTTCGACCTTGCGGCCCGACATCGTGGTGAGGCTGTCTTCGAGCACGTCGAGTTCGCCGGCGACGAGCGCGAAGAGATAGCACGGCTTGAAAAAGGGGTCTTCCCACAGGGCATAGTGTTTGCCGTCATCGAGATCACCCGTCTCCAGCAGATTGCCGTTGGACAGCAGGTGCGGGAACCCCTCTTTCGGCGCTACGATGCGCACGCGGTACTTCGACAGGCTGTCGGGGCGGTCGAGATAATAGGTGATCTTGCGGAAGCCCTCGGCCTCGCACTGGGTGCAGTAGCGGCCGGAGGACATGTAGAGCCCTTCCAGCGTCTTGTTGCCGAGCGGGTTGATCTCGACCTCGGTTTCCAGCGTGAAGCTGTCGGGTACGCTGGCGAGGGTCATGGTTTCATCGCTCAGTGTGTAATCGGTCACCGGCTGGCCATCGAGCGTGACGCTGAGCAGTTTCAGGCGTTCACCCATCAGCACGAGCGGCGCATCCTTCGCGCCCTGCCGGGTAATTGTCAGCCTTGCCGTGACCCGTGTCGTTTCCGGCGCCAGATCGAAATCAAGTTCCGTGGTGGCAATAAGAAAGTCAGGAGCCTTGTAATCGCTGAGCTGGATCGGCTGGGGCGTGGTGGTGAGCATGGTAGTCTCGCTGAAACGTCGAATAGGAGTCGATGTGGGACTCTTTCAGCTAAACTCAAGCCATTCAATACAAATCGGTTTTATAAACGCAACGGGTTACGGCAAACCGCAAGGATTTGAGCTGATACCGTCAAAGGTGTGCGGCATAAATCGTTCAAAGAGTTGCGTTTATAAACGCACCATTAAGTAAAACGACGTTACTTAAGATTCGGACCGGGAAGGACAACGCCTTCAAATGTCTGAAACGGGGAGTGAAACGATGGCGTTTTTAAATCTTATGGGCCAGCAAGGACAGGGATCCAAGAATGCGTTCGACGCGCTCAATAAAGCGTTAGACCAGTCGCAGGCCATCATCGAATTCGACCCCGAAGGGCTGGTTTTGACAGCCAATGATAATTTTCTGAACATCATGGGCTATACCTTGGGCGAGCTTAAAGGCCAGCCGCACCGGATGTTCCTGGAGCCTGCCTATGCCGGCAGCGCCGACTACGCCGATTTTTGGGCCAGGCTCAGGCGCGGCGAGGCCCAGTCGGGTGAGTTTAAACGTCTGACAAAAAGCCATAAGGATGTGTTTATCGAAGCGGCCTATATGCCTGTCCTCGACAAGGCCGGTCGTGTCACCAAGATCGTCAAGTTTGCTTATGATGTCACGCAACGCAAGCTGCGTGACCTTGATCTCGAAGGCAAGGTGGCCGCTATTGAACGGGCTCAGGCGGTTATAGAATTCTCCCTGGACGGCACAATTTTACGCGCCAACGAAAACTTCCTGGCCGTCATGGGTTATCAAGCGGCTGAGATCGTAGGTAAGCACCACAGCCTTTTCGTCGAAACGGCCCAGCGCGACAGCCAGGCCTACACGGACTTCTGGCGCAAACTGAATGCGGGAGACTATGTTTCAGCCCAGTTCAAGCGCATCGGAAAAGGCGGCAAGGAGGTTTATATCCAGGCGACCTATAACCCTATCATCGGCGCTGACGGCGCGCCGGTCAAGGTGGTCAAATTTGCTTCCGATGTGACGGAGCGCGTGCTTAAGGATGCCGATTTTTCGGGGCAGATCTCGGCTATTTCGCGCGCGCAGGGCGTTATTGAATTTGAGCTTGATGGCACAATCCTGACCGCCAACGACAATTTCCTGAAGGTGATGGGGTACAGCCTTGCCGAGATAAAGGGCAAGCACCACAGCCTTTTCGTTGATGACACCACGCGGCTAAGTCAGGACTATCAAGATTTCTGGCGCCGTCTGGCGTCTGGGGAGTATGTCTCCGGTGAGTTCCATCGTTACGCCCGGAACGGACACGATGTCTTTATCCAGGCCTCCTATAATGCGATCCTTGATCTCAATGGCAAGCCCTACAAGGTCGTCAAATACGCCTCGGACGTGACCAAGCGCAGACAGGCCTTAAACCGCACTACTGAGTTGTCACATTCGTTGCAAAGCCTCTCAGCCGCGATCGAAGAGATGGCCGCGACAGGTCGCTCCATCGCCGACACGATGGAACAAACACGCGTTGCCGCAGATAAGGCCACCGCCTGTGTGACCGAGGCGGACGCCAGCGCCCAGGCCTTGTCAACTGCCACGACCGCCATGGACGGCATTGTGGTCATGATTACCGACATCACCAGTCAAATCAACCTTTTGGCTTTGAACGCCACGATTGAATTGGCGCGGGCCGGTGAGGCGGGGCGCGGGTTTGCGGTTGTTGCCACCGAAGTCAAAAACCTCGCCAGTCAGGCCAGGCATGCCAGTGAGCAGATCGGCGCTGAAATTTCGGGCGTCAGAACACGGACCCTGTCCGTTCTGGAAGCACTGGAGACCATCCGCAAAACGGTCGACGCCGTTCAGGAGCAGGTCGTGGTCACGGCGGGTGCCATTGAAGAGCAGAGCGCCACGTCACAGGATATGGCGCGCAACATGCAGGTCGCGTCAGATGAGGCCGATAACATCGTGCGGGTCGCCTGACGTCTAGCCTGGCTGACGGGCCTTGGGCGCTTCGACCTGTTCCTCAGCCTCGATTTGCTTGCGCAACTGGCCGGCGCGGCGCGCCAGGGCGATCAGGTCATCGTCGAGTTCGCTGTTCTGGCTGGCATATTCGCGCAGATCCTTGGCCAGCTTGAGCAGGTGCGGGGCGTAGGCGATCAGGCGGGCCTGCATTTCGATCAGCGCCGGATCGCGTTCGTATTCGGCGCCAGGCACGCGCCAGCCGCCCCAGTCGTTCTCGTCGGTGACGACGATCGGATAGGTGCCGGGGAAGGGGTGGTTGCGGCTCTCTTCGGGAGTCTGCCACTTGTTGCGGGCGCGCATCAGGCGCCAGTGGCTGAGGTGGCGTTCGTCGCCCTTGGCGTCGCGGGCGTTTTCAGGGGTCAGTTCTTCGGCGGCGAAATCACGGCCAAGGCCGCAGTCATAGGTGACGCGGACGGGCTCATCAAAGCCCTTGACCCAGACCGGATTGACCTTGTCGATCACCGCCCAGGTGCCGACGGGTTCGACATAGACTCTCTGATGGCGGTGGTAGGTCGCTTTTGCCATTGGACATGTTCCCGAGCTATTTGATGGCTGTTATAGCGCAAGAGTCTTAACAACTGGCCAAACGGGGTATCTTCGCCTTCCTTAAACCTTAAGTCCGTTTGCAACGCGGAAGATCGTACAAGGCTTTGTTTCTAATGAAACATTTGCCCGAAAAGTCGCATCCATAAAAATTATTAAATCAGACAATAATAAGCAAGTCTCTGGAATCCTTTATCATATGATTGGGGATAGTTTTGAGCATGAAATTGTCGTCTTGCAGCGCACAAAAATGACGCTAAAGTCTCTGTTCGGAGCGCAATTTTATCCGAAAATCGGGTTGCGTTTCGGATAAATTACAAACCGGCTTGACCCTGAGCATAACGTCGTCGGACAAACTGATCTTTAAGTCTTTGTTTGTGTGGCGAAAAATGCCGGGTATGCGCCGATAAACGGGCACTCTGGAAGATCTGACATCATGACCGACACCGTCCTCAACCACGTCAAGCAACACACCGCCCTGCTCGATGGCTTCCTCAGCGAAGCCGTCCATGAATTCGGCAAGGCCGAGGTGATGGACAAGGTTGAGGCGCTGAAGGACAAGGATTTCGATTTCGGTAGTCTCAGCGAATCCGAAGCCGCCCATGCCGCGCGCATCATGACCTGCATGTCGATGCTGTCGGTGATTTCAGAAGATGTCGGCCAACTTGGCCAGATCGATACGTTTGAGAGCGCCGACGGCTCGATGCAGCCGATCAGCCTGGCCAATGCGGTGGAATTCGGCGCGCAAGGAAGGGCTGGACCGCACCGAGATCGACACCATTCTGGGGGATATGCTGGCTTCCCCGGTCTTCACCGCCCACCCGACCGAGATGCGCCGTGCCTCGGTGGTGGAGCGCGAAACCGAGATCGCCAACCTGTTGCAGGCCTATGAGAAGGCCGCCAACCCCTCTGAAAAACGCCAGATCGAAGATGACCTCTATCGTGAAGTGGCGCTGCTGTGGAACACGCGCCTCAATCGCCCCGAACGCATCACCGTGCAGGACGAGATCAACAATCTGGTCAGCGCGGTCCAGCGTTCAGTCCTGCCGGCGCTGGTGACGCTCTACAGTGAATGGGGCCGCGATATCCCGCATGACGGCGCCCTGCCGAACGTGCTCAAGCTCGGCTCGTGGATCGGTGGCGACCGCGACGGTCACCCGCACGTCGATGAGATCACGCTGAACTATGCCTTCAAGGAACAGGCGCGCGTCGCCTTCGCCTTCTATGCCGGCCAGATGGACAAGCTCGATACCGAACTGACGGTGTCGGACGAGGTGACACCGGTCAGCGATGCTCTGCAGGAACTGGCGCGCAAGTCGCTCAACACCGACATCCACCGCGTCGATGAGCCCTATCGCCGCACCATCGCCCACATCAAGCAGCGTCTGGCGCGCACGCGGGCGCAGATCCTCGGCGAAACGCAGAACAGCCGCGCCACCGATACCTCCGCCCTGGCCTATGAGAGCAGCAAGGCCTTTGTGCGCGACCTGCGCGTGATCCGTGATTCCCTCGCCTCGCACGGCGGCCGTCGCCTGATCGGCACCACGCTCAAGACCCTGATGCGCATCGCGCGGTCGTGCGGTTTCCACCTGCTGTCGCTCGATCTGCGCCAGAATTCCGATGTTCATGAGCGCGTCATCGCCGAGCTTTTCACCCAGTCGTCGGAACTGGTCGATTATCTCGGCATGTCGGAAAGTGAGCGATGTTCGCTGCTGTATGCCGAACTGGCCAACGACCGAATTCTGCGCTGGGAATTTGGCAAGTATTCAGATGAAACGCGCCGCGAACTGCGTATCGTTGATGCGGCGGCCGAGATCGTCAAGATCTTTGGGCCGGAGGCTTTTGGTGCCTATGTCATCTCTAAGGCGGCGTCGGTGTCGGATATCCTGGAGCCGCTGGTGTTGCTGAAACAGGCCGGGCTGGTGCGCGGCGGCCCGCAGCCGCACTGTATGCTGAAAATCTCGCCCCTGTTCGAGACCATCGGCGATCTGGAAGCGGCGCCCGAGATCATGAAGAAGTGGCTGGGCAATTTCGCCGTGCGCTCGCTGATGGGGCGGCCGGCCATCCAGGAAGTCATGCTCGGCTATTCCGACTCGAACAAGGACGGCGGCTATACCTCGTCGCGCTGGTCGCTGCACAAGGCGTCGAAAGCGGTAAAGGCGGTATGCGACAAGGCGGGCGTGAGCCTGCGCCTGTTCCACGGCCGCGGTGGCTCGGTCGGACGCGGTGGTGGTCCGGCCTTCGCAGCGATCCTGGCCCAGCCAAAAGGCACGGTGGGCGGGCAGATCCGCGTCACTGAACAGGGTGAGATGATTGCGCGCAAGTTCGGCAATATCGTCACGGCGCACAAGACGCTCGACAGCTTCGCGGCGGCGACCTTCCTCGCCACGGTGCCGAAATGTCGTGACCATGGGCCTTCGCATGACGCCAAGCTGGAAGAACAGTTTGCGCCGATCATGGACCAGATCAACACGGTCTCGTTCGAGGCCTATCGCGGGCTGGTCTATGACGATCCGTACTTCCTCGACTTCTTCCATACGGTGACACCGGTCGATGAGGTCAGCCACCTGAAGATCGGTTCGCGGCCGGCCTCGCGCACAGCGTCGGGCAAGATCGAAGACCTGCGCGCCATTCCGTGGGTCTTCGCCTGGTCGCAGACGCGTTTCATGCTGCCCGGCTGGTACGGTTTCGCGGCGGCTGTGCGCGAACTGAAGATCGAGGACAGCGTGCTGCAGGCGATGATCCAATGGGATTTCTTTGAGGTGTTCATCGCCAATATGGAAATGGCGCTGGCTAAGGCCGATATGGAGATCGCGCGTCAATATGCCGATCTGGCCGGTGAGCCGGAAGAAGCCAACCGTATCTATGCTAAGATCAAGTCGGAGTTCGACGACACGGTGGCGCTGATCCTGCGCATCCGCAACGCGCCTTATCTGTTGTCGACGCATGAGCGTTTGCGCAACCAGATCGAGCGCGCCAATCCGCTGCTCAACTCGCTCAACCGCTTGCAGGTTTATCTGCTTGGCATCCGCCGCCATGGCAATCGCCACAAGCTGGTGCAACTGGCGATGCAGCTTACCGTCAACGGGATTGCGAGCGCGTTGCGCAATACGGGCTGATCGACCGCGAAGTGGTACTGACCGGAGAGCCGGCCGGCACAGTCTTTGACCGCTGGAGGCATGGGTTTCACATGAGGGTGAGGGTGAAAATTGGGCTAATTATTGGCGTGGGACTTGTTGTATGGGGCAGTCAGAGCGCATCTGCAAAAGCGCCTCAGGTGGTGCCTTTGTGTCATGTAAGTTCGGGCGAAGTTGTCCAGACCCTCGGAACTTATCGAACGTCCTATCACATGAGTTATCTCGCTTCGGAGGCCTGTCAGCAGCAATGGTATCATTTAAGAGTGCGTGGTACCGATACGGGGCAGGCTGCCCAGCGCTTCAGAGCGGCGCATGATGACCAGCAACGTATGAATGGCTCTGCCTATTACATTGAATTCATAGGCGAGTTTCATCAATATGCCAAAAATGAGAGGCGCCTCTATAAAGGATATGTGGGGTATTTCGATGTTATCGATCTGCGTAGTTTTACAGAGTTAGGGCATAGCGCCGGGCTTCAGGTCAACTAGGCCAAGACCTATGAGCACCTGCGTCTTATTACTAAACGCGGGAAGGGGCGTCGCGGTTAGAGACTTTGCCCGCAAAGTTGCGTCTAAGTGTTAAATTATGAGCCTCAGAGTTTGTGTTTTGTTCGTGAGGTTCGTGTTTCAAGGTCTGACGTTTCCACCTTGTATCTTTAGCGCCTCATGGCCTATATGGCCCGTGCGGGCGACAGCACTCTGGCGCCCTTGGTCACGCGGTTTATTTTCACGATTGACCTGCCGGAAAACAGGGTCTATGACAACGCTGTCATAACTATAAGCCCTGTTTAAGGGGCAGGTCGCAGGTTTCGGAACGAAAAGGTCTCATGTCGGCATCTTCTGCAAGTAATGGCGCACGCCAACCGGTTTTTGTTCTCGTCGGCGGCACGGGCGATCTCGCCATGCGCATGCTGTGGCCATCGCTGGCCATGCTCGATCAGGACGGTTTCCTCAGTTCCGATCTGCGCATCATTTCGGTGGCGCGCGAGGATTGCGGCACGGAGGTTTGCGTCGACCGCATCGGTGAGGCCGTGCAAAAGCGCGTGGGTGAATCGCTTGAGCCGGAAACCCTGTCGCGCTTCCGTAAGCGCATTGTCCACCTCGCTCTCGATGCCGCGCACGATGATTGGGGCGACAAGCTGAACGCTGAACTCGGCGATATCGATAAGCTCGACATCGTGTTCTTCCTGTCGGTGTCGCCGTCGCTGTTCAAGCCTATTTGCGAGCATATCGAGCGCGCCGGCCTGAGCAAGGCGCCGAACCGTGTCGTTATTGAAAAGCCGATCGGCCGCGATCTGGCCACCTCGAAGATCATCAACGATTCGGTGGCGCATGCGTTTGATGAATCGCGCACCTTCCGCATCGACCACTATCTCGGCAAGGAGACGGTGCAGAACCTGATCGCCCTGCGCTTTGGCAATATCGTTTTCGAGCCCTTGTGGAACGCGCAGTCGATCGACCACATCCAGATCACCATCGCCGAAACCGTCGGCGTCGGCGAGCGCCTCGGCTATTACGACGAATACGGCGCCATCCGCGACATGCTGCAAAACCATCTGCTGCAACTGCTCTGCCTGCTGGCCATGGAACCGCCCTCGGCCATCACGTCGGACGCCCTGCGCGACGAAAAAGTCAAGGTGCTGCGTTCGCTGAAACCCATCACCGCCGAAAACGTCCAGACCTCGACCGCGCGCGGCCAGTATGGTCCGGGCTTCGCCGATGGGCATCCGATCGCCGGCTACGAAGCGGAAAAGGGTTCGCCCTCGAACACCGAAACCTTCGTGGCCATCAAGGCCGAGATCGCCAACTGGCGCTGGGCCGGCACGCCGATCTACATGCGCACGGGCAAGTGCCTGCCGTCGCGCTCGACCGAGATCGTGATCCAGTTCAAGCCGCTGCCGCACTCGATCTTCGGTGCCGAGGCTCACGCCAACCGCCTGCTGATCCGCTTGCAGCCCGATGAAGATATCTCGCTGACCCTGATGAACAAGGCGCCCGGCCTGACCTCGGAAGGCATGCACCTGCAGGCGCTCGATCTCAGCCTGTCGCTGATCAAGGCCTTTGACGGGAACGGTGACGGCAAGCCGCCGCGCCGCCGCATCGCTTATGAACGCCTGATCCTTGATGCCCTGAATGGCAACAACGCCCAGTTCGTGCGCCGCGATGAGGTTGAGGCCGCGTGGACCTGGGTCGACGGCATCGTGCAGGCCTGGACCGACACCCACATGAAGCCGCAAATGTATCCCGCCGGCACGTTCGGCCCGGTTAGTGCTTTCCGCCTGATCGAGCGCGAGGGAGGCCGTACGTGGAATGATTGAAGATTTGGGAATGATTAATACCGCCGCAAACGTCGTCGATAACGTTCTGACCTGGGATGCCCACGGCAAGACCGTGACCGTCCATGCCTTCGATACGACCGGCGAGGCGGGCGTCTATATCTCCGGCCTGATTTCGGGTGCGCTGAAACAGGCAATCGATACGCGCGGCAAGGCGCAATGGATCGGCTGTGGTGGCACCACGCCCAAGCCGATCTACCAGAACCTGATCCATGCCGAACTCGACTGGACGAAGATCACCCTGGCCCAGGTCGACGAACGGTTTGTGCCGGTCGATGACGCTGCCTCGAACACGCGCATGATGCGCGAGGCCCTGGCGCCGGTGCTGGCTGATGCCGACCATACGGGCATGACCTTCCTGACGCTGATTCAGGACATCACCGATCAGGACGCCTGCGCCCTAAAGGCTGAGCAAACCCTGCTCGACCTCAATGACGGTCAGGCCCCGCTCTTCGATTTCGCCCTGATGGGCATGGGGCCGGATTCGCACTATGCATCGATCTTTCCCAACAATCCGGTCAATGCCGAGGTCTACACAACGGATCGCCTCGTCCTGCCGGTCAGGCCGCACAGCGATGGTTCGGAGCCGGCCCTGCCGCGCGTCACCCTGTCGGTGCCGGCCCTCAACCGTTCGCGTTGTATCGTCTTCTACATCACCGGCCAGGCCAAGCTGGATGCCCTGAAGGCGGCCTCGCAAAACACCGATCCTTACACGTCGCCGATCGGCGCGTTTCTCGCCCAGTGTCCTGTTCCCGTCGAGTTTGTCTGGGCGGCTTAAGGTATAGATTATGACTCAACTGCATCCCGTCATCGCCGAAGTCACCGACCGCATTATCGAGCGCTCAAAGGATCTGCGCGCGCAGTTCATGGAACGCGCCGACCGCTACAAGGCCGATGAGCCGCGCCGCAAGAAGCTGTCCTGCGCCAACTATGCGCACGTCGTGGCGGCTTCGAGCCCCGATGAAAAGCTGCAGCAGGCGCTCGACGCCGTGCCCAATATCGGCATCGTCACCTCCTATAACGACATGTTGTCGGCGCACCAGCCGTACCATGATTATCCCGAAAAGCTGCGCGTCATGGCGCGCGGCTACGGCGCCACCACCCAGGTCGCCGGCGGCGTGCCCGCCATGTGTGACGGCGTGACGCAAGGCCGTCCGGGTATGGAACTGAGCCTGTTTTCGCGCGATGTTATCGCCATGAGCACCGCCGTGTCGCTCAGCCATGACGCTTTCGATGCCGCCCTGATGCTCGGCATCTGCGACAAGATCGTGCCCGGCCTTGTCATGGGCGCCCTGTCGTTCGCGCACCTGCCGGTCATCTTCGTGCCGTCCGGCCCGATGGGCTCCGGCCTGCCGAACCCCGAGAAAGCCAAGGTCCGCACGCAATATGCGCTGGGTCAGGTGGGGCGCGATGCGCTTCTGGCCGCCGAAATGGCCTCCTATCATTCCGCCGGCACCTGCACCTTTTACGGCACGGCCAATTCCAATCAGATGCTGATGGAAATGATGGGTCTGCACGTGCCGGGCGCCGCCTTCGTGCATCCGGGCACGCCGCTGCGCGAAGCCCTGACGCAGGCCGCCGTGATGCGCGCCGCCCGTTCGGCCGAAAATTCCAAGACCCCGTCGTGCATGGCTGATGTCATCGACGCCCGCGCCATCGTCAACGGCGTGATCGGCCTGATGGCCACCGGCGGCTCGACCAACCACGCCCTGCACCTGCCGGCCATGGCCCGCGCCGCCGGCGTGATCCTGACCTGGGAAGACATGGACAAGATCTCGTCCGTGGTGCCGCTGCTGGCGCGCGTCTATCCCAATGGTTCGGCCGATGTGAACCACTTCCACGCCGCTGGCGGCATGGCCTTCGTGATCAAGGAACTGCTGGGCGCCGGCCTGATACACGCCGATGTCCAGACCATCTGGGGGCAGGGCATGGCCGATTACGCCAAGGAGCCGATCTTTCAGGATGGTCAACTGGTGTGGCGCGATGCGCCCGAGACCAGCCTTGACGAGAACATTTTGCGTCCGGTCTCCAATCCCTTCTCGCCCGAGGGCGGCTTGCGCGAAATCAAGGGCAACCTTGGCAAGTCCGTCGCCAAGGTCTCGGCCGTCAAGCTGGAGCATCAGATCGTTGAGGCGCTGTGCGTGGTGTTCGATGATCAGGACGATTTCCTGGCGGCCTTCAAGGCGAAACAACTGCCGGAAGGCGATTTCATTTGCGTGGTCCGCTTCCAGGGGCCAAAAGCCAACGGAATGCCGGAGCTGCACAGCCTGACTCCGTCTTTGTCGTCCATTCTCGATGCCGGCCGCAAGGTCGCGCTCGTGTCGGACGGCCGCATGTCGGGGGCATCGGGAAAGGTGCCCGCCGTCATCCACCTGACACCGGAAGCGGTGGACGGCGGACCGATTGCTAAACTGCGAAACGGCGACGTGCTGCGCGTGGATTGCGTGGCCGGCACCATAGACTTCCTCGGAGATGCCGCCGAGTTTTCACAAAGAACAAATGCCGATCGGCCCAAAGAGGCGGACGGCATGGGACGGGAACTTTTTGCGCACATGCGTCGAGCGGTAGGACCCGCCGATGAAGGTGGCGCAGTTTTTTGGTAGATATATGACAGCGCATTTCGAGACCAGTTCGGTCATCACATCGCATAACCGGCCCCTGCGCGGACTGGTGGGTGATATCGGCGGCACCAATGCCCGCTTCGCCATTGCCGAACGCATTGACGGCAAGACAACGCTTGCGGACTTCAAGTCGCTGGAAACAGTCGACCACAAGGATTGCTACGCGGCCCTGGCGGCCTATTTCACCTTGATTGGCGGCAGGCCCGATCTGGATTACGCCGTGGTGGCTGTGGCCGGTCCAGTCAAGGACGGCCGGATCAAGTTCACCAACCTTGACTGGGAAGTGCGCGAAGACCTGCTGGCGCAAGCCGTGGGGGTGCGCAAGGCGCGCCTGATCAACGACTACGCCGGCCTGGCCTTCGCCTTGCCGCACCTGGCCGACAGTGACACCAAGACGATCGGGCCGGTCAGCAAGGGCTTTGGCAATGTCCATGCCGTCATGGGCGCGGGCACCGGCTTTGGCGCCTCGGTGCTGGTGGGCGGTGAGTTCGGACCGTACTGCCTGTCGACCGAAAGCGGCCACATCTCGTTTGCGCCGGTCAATGACTATGAGTTGGAAATCCTGCGTTTCCTGCGCAAGAAGCATGGCCGAGTCACGGTCGAAATGCTGCTGTCGGGCCCGGGTCTGGTCAATCTCTATCAGGCTATCTCTTCGATACGCGGTGAGTTCGCCGAGAATCTGACGCCGGCGCAGATTACCCATCTCGAAGGCGAAGACGCCACGGGATCACGCTACACGGTCGAGGCCTTCCTCGACATCATGGCCTCGGTGTGTGGTGATCTGGCGCTGGCGCATGGCGCCACGGCGGGCATGTTCATCGCTGGCGGCGTGGCCCCGCGCCTGATCAAGCATATCGACGAACTGCGTTTCCGTGCCCGTATGGAGGCCAAGGCACCTTTGTCGGCCATGGTGGCCGCCATCCCGTCGAGCATTATTATCCATCCGTATGCAGCGCTGCTCGGTTCGGCGAACGCACTGACGGACATACAGATTACGGCTTAGTTTTTTCTCCTCCCTACGAAGTGGGGAGGGGGACCGCGAAGCGGTGGAGGGGCGCCCCTCCGTCATTTCGCTTTGCTCAATGCCACCTCCCCATCGCGATGGGGAGGAGAAAATTAGATAAGGAAACACCCATGTCCACGCATCCCGATATCCCCAAGTTCATGACCATGGGCCCCGTCCTGCCGGTGATGGTCATTCCGTCGCTCGATCAGGCGCTGCCTCTTGCCGACGCCCTGCTGGCCGGTGGCATCAAGGTGCTCGAAATCACCCTGCGCACCGATTGCGCGCTCGACGCCATCAAGCTGATCGCCAAGGAACGCCCGGAAGCGATCGTCGGTGCCGGCACGGTGCTGACGCCCAAGGATGCCGAAAAGGCCGCCAAGGCCGGCGCCAAGTTCCTTGTCTCGCCCGGCCTTACCAAGACCCTGGCGCATCAGGACGCGTTGCCGCTGTTGCCGGGCGTCGCCACCTCATCGGAAGTGATGAAGGCGCTGGAGTGGGGCTTCACCCATCTGAAATTCTTCCCGGCCGTGCCCGCGGGCGGCGTGCCCTACCTCAAGGGCATCGGCGGTCCGCTGCCGCAGGCCAGGTTCTGTCCGACCGGCGGCATCGACGCCAAGAACGCCGCGCAATTCCTCGCACTCGATAACGTGCTGTGCGTCGGCGGTTCGTGGGTCGCGCCGTCCAAGGCGATGGACGAAGGCAACTGGGCGGAAATCACCCGTCTGGCTGCAGAAGCCGTGGCGACCTTCGGCAAGAAATAGATACCACGACGACATGCTCTAGCGGCATGAGCGCAAACCTCCAAATCCCTTGGGATTTGGCAAGGGCACCATATTCTCGTTTTATGGCCGCCTGAGCCTTTGCGAGGCATGCCCTAGCGGGATGAGCGCAAACAATGCCCTAAAGAAACAAGCATTTGAAAACGCTGTTTCTTTAGGATTGACAAAGCTGCTATTGGGGCAGAAAGCTGCATATACCCATTTCCAGCTTTCTGGTTTATACGTTGACCCCATTTCCCCGCACAGGACTGTCCGCGTGACGCAGAGCAAGACGACGGCCGAGCGCGTCAAAGAGCCGATTCCTGCCGCGCCTGCGGTTTCCACCATCAACGATGTGGCGCGCCTCGCCGGGGTGTCGATCAAGACCGTGTCGCGCGTCATGAACAATGAGCCGAATGTGCGCGAGGAAACCCGCACCAAGGTCAAGGACGCCGCCAACCTGCTGAAATACCGGCCGAACCTGCTGGCGCGATCACTGGCGGGCGCGCGCAGCTTTCTTGTGGGCCTGCTCTACGATAATCCGTCTTCCAGCTATGTCATCGATATGCAGGCCGGCGTCATCGCGCGCTGCCGCGAGAGTGGCTACCATGTGCTGAGCGAGCCGCAGGACAGCCTGGCGCCGGATATCGGCCGCGCCATCGCCAGCCTGCTGGCCACCATCCGCCTTGATGGCGTGATCCTGACGCCGCCCCTGTGCGATATGGCGGTGGTGCTCGATGCGGTCGAGGCCGCGGGCGTGCCCTATGTGCGTGTGTCGCCGTCGCTTTTCCCCGGCCGTTCGGCGCTGGTGGAGATGGATGATACCCTGGCCGCCTATGAGATGACGAAGCACCTGCTTGGTCTGGGCCACAAAGACATCGGCTTCCTGCGCGGCCATCCGGAACACGGCTCCTCGCATCGTCGCTATGACGGTTTCCTCAAGGCGATGCACGAAGGCGGGCTGGAACCGCGACCGGCGTGGATCAAGCAGGGGCAGAACAGCTTTGCCTCCGGGCTTGAGGCCGGCAAGGCGTTGTTTGGTCAGGGCGGCGATCTGCCCTCGGCCATTTTCGCTTCCAACGACGAAATGGCCTTTGGCGTCATGGCCTATGCGCAGCAGGCGGGGGTGAGGATTCCCGATGAGGTGTCGGTGGTCGGCTTCGACGATACGCCGGGTTCGATGGTCATCTGGCCGCACCTGACCACTATCCGCCAGCCGGTCACCGATCTGGCCTATGCGGCGGCGGACATGCTGCTGTCACGCGCCCATGTCGATGACGATGCGCCGAGCTTCACCGATACCCGCCGCGAACTGCCGTTCGAACTGGTGACGCGCGATTCGGCCAGGGCTGTTTGACCGCGCCTGGTCCGAAGACCAGGGCGCGGCGCTTTAATTTTTATTTTTGCACGCTTTTTGAGCCGAAAAGCGCTCGTTTATGACAGCACGACGATGACGACGCGGCGATTGGCCGAGCGGCCGACGGCATTGTCATTCGAGGCGATGGGTTGTTCCGAACCGTAGGAGATCGACGCCATGCGGTTCAGCGCCACACCTTGCGTATTCAGGAAGCGGCGGACGCTGTCGGCGCGATCGGCGCCGAGGCTGTAATTGATGGCGTCCGTGCCCGTGGCATCGGTATAGCCCTGAATTTCCAGATAGACGTTCTTGTTGTCGCTCTTCAGTCGGTCGGCGAGCTGCGCCAGACTGGCCTTGGCGCCATCGGAAAGCACCACCTTGCCGGTATCGAATTTCACCGAATTGTCGGTCAGCACGATCGAATAGACGAACTTGCCTTCGGCCAGCTTGCCGGCGGCGGTGGCGCGATTGAGTGCATACTGTGTAGTCTGATCGAGCAGACCCAGGTGCGCGTCCTGCTGGTCCATGCGGCCATTGGCGGTGGCGATCTTGTCATCGACATATTTGTGGCTGGACAGGCTGAGACTGACAGCATAAGGGGGAGTGCAAGAAGCAAGGCGCCAGATTTGACATAGTTCATCGAAAAACCTCTCTGTTTTCGAATTCGCCCTTCACCCAGCCCTGTCACTAAAGCGACAAATAGGCACCGAAAAAAGGCGCTTCCGTCTGCGGAGTGATCTATGCCCCGATATTACGCCGCCTTGCCCCATGTCCGGCAGGTCGCCGCCGCTTCGCCTTGTTTGGCGCAAACCTCGATCATTCTGGCATCAAGGCGCTTGAGAATGGCGCTGCCGTCATACCCGTCGCTCCAGGTGCGCAGCAGCTTGCCCCAGGCATCGACCTTGACGCGCGTGCGCTGATAATAGTCGCCGGAATTCTTGCCGAGTTCGTCGATCACCGCCTGGGCGCTGGCCTCCACCGCCGCCTTGTCGCCGGGCGCCTGACGCAGCACGGTCTTGGAATAGGCGATGGCCCACTGGACGCGCGTGGCGTCGCCTTCCGCCGTCTCATAGGCCTTGCGCGCCCACGCAATCGCCGCCGGACCGTCCTTGCTATCCTCGGCGAGGCTCGCCAGATCGAGCATGTAATAATAGGGCGAGGCTGAGCGTTTCAGCTCGGCTTCCAGCAGTTTTTTCGCCCCGGCGTCATCGCCCGCTTCATGGAGCAGACCGGCCGCGTTCGAGATAACCGACTGGCGCACCATGGCGTCCTTGGCGGTCTTGTCGGCCCACGCGGCGCGCTCACGCACCTTGGTCAGCACGGTCTTTGAGACGTGTTCGCCCGTCCTGCCGAGTTCGATATCGGCATTGACCGTGGCCAGACGGTCGGGCAGGGGCAGGCTGTCATCGCGGTAGACACGATCAAGCCCCTTGATCAGCGAGGCGCCAAGCGTCGTGCGCCGGGCTGTATCCGGCAAGGCCGCCACAAGCGACGGAATCGCATAGCTAAGCTCCTGCCGATTGACAATGACCTCATCGCTGTTGGCGAGAATAGCCGGCACGAGCTGCTCGACCTGCGCCTGTTGCGCGGGGCTCAGCGCGTACTTGCCATCCGCGCCCGGTTCGGCCCGTACGGTCAGGGCGAGCAGGGAAAAGCGGCGCTTGACCGCGCCTTCGGGAGCGGCACCGGCGAGTTTTTCCAGCAATGACGCTGTACGGGCGTGATCGCGCTTGGGGTCGTTCTGCCAGTCAAAGGCACCGAGGATTTGCCATTCATCCGGGGAGAGGGCGGTCGGGCTTTTCTCGGCCTTGTCAAACAGGGCGTCGATCGGCGTGGTGCGGGCGGCGGCGACCCGCAAAACTTCCGGCAGGCGCGCGGCGGTCGACAAACGGGTGATCTCGGCGCCGTCGGCGTTCAGCACGATGACGGTTGGGTAGCCGCTGATGCCGAAGCGCTCGCCCCACTTCTGCGCGCCGGTCGTGTCGCCGTCGAGGTGGACGGGGATGAAGTTGCGCGTCTGGGCGATGAAGGCCGGGTCCTTGAACAGGGTGGACTTGAGCTGGTTGCACGGCGGGCACCACTTGGCGCCCCAATACAGCAGCACCGGCTTGCCGCTCTCTTTGGCCTCGGCAAGCGCGTCATCGACATCGCCTTCGCGCCAGGCGATTTGCTGGGTCTGTGCACTTTCTATCTGCGCCTTGTCGGAGGGATGGCGCTGGCAAGCCGCGAGATTTGCCGCCATTAGCCCAGCCAATATGATCGACGTCCAACGCATCAGATTTCCTTTCAACCCTATATCGCGTAAACTATAGGCTGGATTACCGCATAATGTCTATCGGATAGGTTTGGTATAGTGCCGTCAACCCTCTGATCTCATTTGGAGTAAAATCTGGAGGCGGAAATGACGCGAAAGGAAGGCCATGACGCAAATAAAGAAGAACACAACCACCCTGGCCGGCGCGGAGGTTGGCGCCATCGCGGTCGGGGCTTTTGCGCTTGGCGCGCTGGGCATCGGCGCGATTGCCATCGGTGCTCTGGCGATCGGTCGCGTGCGCATTCTGGAAGCACGTCTTGATAATCTGTCCGTGGGAACGCTCACCGTGGATCATTTGAATGTGCGTCATCAGGCGCCATCGTCGGAATAAGCAAAAAAAACCCGATGAACCAAAAAGGTTCATCGGGATATAAGGCCAGTGTCTTCCAAATAATGCCACATTTAAGAAGACGCTTTAAAACCACGGACGTGAAATGGCTATGAAAAAGGGAAAGAAGCCATAACGCGCAATGGTTTTAAACAGAGAACCCGAACCGCCAAAATCATAGAATTCGTCAGGCCGGATGAATAAGTCCTCTTCTTCATATCAAATCTGACAACGCTGTCAAATAGATTATGAAAACAAATATATTTTTGACGCTCCGGCTTGCGCTTCATGTAAACGTATACGGCGGCCGTTCGTTGTCCCGACAAAGTTATCCACACTTGACGCTGGCTGATAGCGCTGTCATTAAACTGGCTTCCAACCCTTGTTACAAAGAGGTTGCCCGGATAAGGGAGACGTGCCGCATAAGGTCTTTGACGCGACTGTTTATCGCGTCTCGGTCGTGTTACAGGTCAAAGAAAAAAAACGCTGTGGAAGAACGCTAAAGGAGCACTATGCCTGATCAAACATACAAATCCGCCCAGAAATCCGGCCACAAATCTGTCCTGATGCTGGGCGCGGCGCTCGGTGTTTTGTGCGCCTTAAGCTTCGTCATCCCCGATGTGGCGGAAGCCAAGGCGAAAGCCGCCGCCCACAAGACGGTGAAAAAGAAAAAGGCCGTTGCGAAGAAGGCCATCGCCAAAAAGCCGGCGGTGGTCAGAGAAGCGCTGATCGCGGTCGATCCGGCGTGGCCCAAGCTCGGCGATGCCGGTCTGATCGATGCCGCAACCGAAGCGCAGATCACCGACCTGATGAGCCGAATGACCCTGGAAGAAAAGGTCGGCCAGACTATTCAGGCCGATATCAACTTCATCACGCCCGAAGAGCTGAAAACCTATCCGCTTGGCTCGATCCTGGCCGGTGGCAATTCCTCTCCGGGCCAGAACGAACGCGCCACGCCGGATCAATGGCTGAAACTGGCCGATGACTACTGGCGCGCCGCGCTCGAGCGCCCGAGCAAGGCGCCGATCCCGCTTCTGTTCGGCATCGATGCCGTACACGGCCACTCGAACCTCGTCGGCGCCACGATCTTCCCGCACAATGTCGGGCTGGGCGCTGCGCATAATCCCGAGCTGATCCGCAAGATCGGCGCGGCGACCGCCGCCGAAATGGCCGCCGCCGGCGTTGACTGGACCTTTGCGCCCACGGTGGCCGTGGCGCGTGACAAGCGCTGGGGTCGTGCCTATGAGAGCTATTCGGAAAACCCCGCCGATGTCGCCGCCTATGCCGGCAAGATGGTCGAGGGCCTGCAGGGCGTGGATGGCGGCCGTAATGGCGTGAAGCCGGGCCACATCATGTCGACCGCCAAGCACTTCCTTGGCGATGGCGGCACAAAGGACGGCAAGGATCAGGGCGATGCCGAGATGAATGAGGCCGATCTGGCCCGCATCCATGGCGCCGGTTATCCGCCGGCCATCGAGGCCGGCACCCTGTCGGTGATGATCTCGTTCTCGTCGTGGAACGGTATCAAGATGGCCGCCAACAAGCGCCTGATCACCGGTGCGCTCAAGCAGCGCATGCACTTTGACGGCTTCACCATCACCGACTGGAACGCCCAAGGCCAGGTGCCGGGCTGCGCCAATGACGATTGCCCCGAAGCGATGAACGCCGGCGTCGATATGTTCATGGCGCCGGATAGCTGGAAGGGCATGTACAATAATACGCTGGCCGAGGTGAAATCGGGCAAGATCCCGATGTCGCGCCTCGATGATGCGGTGCGTCGCATCCTGCGCGCCAAGATCAAGGGCGGCCTGTTCACTCTGGGGGCGCCGCTCGATCGTCCGCTGTCGGGCCATTGGGATACGCTCGGCGCGCCGGAACACCGCGCCATCGCGCGTCAGGCCGTGCGGGAATCGCTGGTCCTGATCAAGAACGAGAACCATGTCCTGCCGATCGATCCCGGTGCGCGTATCCTCGTCACCGGCTCCGGCGCCAACGATATCGGCAAGCAGGCCGGCGGCTGGACGATCACCTGGCAGGGCACGGGCAATACGCGCGCCGACTTCCCCAACGGCGAATCCATCTATGAAGGCATTTCGAAAGCCGCCGAAAAGGCCGGCGGCACGGTCAGCTTAAGCGACAACGGCTTCTACAAGGAAAAGCCGGATGTGGCCGTCGTGGTCATCGGCGAAGACCCCTATGCCGAATTCCAGGGCGACCGCCCCAATCTCGATTACCAGTCGGGCGACCGCACCGATCTGGAACTGATCCATAAGCTGAAATCGCAAGGCGTGAAGGTGGTCACCATCTTCCTGTCGGGCCGTCCGCTGTGGACCAATCCGGAAATCAACGCTTCGGACGCCTTCGTGGCGGCCTGGCTGCCCGGCACCGAAGGCGGCGGCATCGCCGACGTCATCGTGGGCGATCTCAACCGCCAGCCGCGTTATGATTTCAAGGGCAAGCTGACCTTCTCGTGGCCGAAAACCGCCAATCAGGGGCCGCTCAATGTCGGCACCATGGGCTATGATCCTTTGTTCGCCTATGGCTATGGCCTGACCTATGCCGATATCGGCGATGTGCCGCAATTGTCGGAAGAGTCCGGCCTGCACGATGTCGCCGTGGTCAATGTCGATACCTATTTCGCCGCCGGCCGTATCAAGGCGCCGTGGAAGCTCAGCCTGATCGAAGGCCAAGGCGCAAATCAGGGTGACCTGACCAGCTTCGGCAGCCCCAATGGCGTGGTGACGCAATCGACCATCGATGCCGACAACAAGCAGGAAGGCGGCCGCGCGCTCGTCTTCAGCGGTGAGGCGCCGGGCGAGGCGGCGATCACGACGGCCGCGCCGGTCGATCTCAGCCGCCAGACCACCGGCAAGATGACGCTGGGAATCACCTATCGTCTTGATGCAGCCGTAACCGGTCCGGTCCTGCTTGGCATGGGCGCCGATCTGGCTTCGGAAAAGAAGATCGACATCGCCTCCGCCCTGACCGCGCCGGTGGGCCAGTGGAAGACGCTGAAGATCACGCTCGACTGCTTCGTGGCGGCCGGTCTCGATCCGAAGACGGTCGGCGTGCCGTTCTCCCTAAGCTCATCGCAGCCGCTAAAGCTCAGCTATTCGAGCATCAAACTGGCGTCCGATGAGGGTGATGCCACCTGTCCGGCGAAGTAAATAGAAAAAGCCTCCCCTTAAACGCGGAGAGGCTTTTTTCACAGAGCGGCGAAAAAATCGCCGCCGTTGGCGTGTTGGGATTTGAGATTGATTCAGCCGTCAAGCTGTGTCAATTGTATGATAATATCATCTAAGGCTTGTCAACGAGCCAAGAGGGGAAACATGCCTGATTTAGCTCAATACCTGCCATCGGCGAATTTTTTGAAAAGTCTCGATATCTGGATCGTGCTTTTCTACGCCGTCTCCATCTTCGTCCTGGCTCAGGTCGTTTCGCGCCGTAAGGCGGGGGAAGAAGCCTCGTCCAAGGGCTACTTTCTGGCCGGCAACACCCTGCCGTGGTGGGCCATCGGCGCCTCGCTGATCGCCGCCAATATCTCCGCCGAGCAGATTATCGGCATGTCGGGTTCGGGTTACCGCATCGGTCTGGCCATCGCCTCCTATGAATGGATGGCGGCCATCACCCTGATCATCGTCGGCAAATACTTCCTGCCGGTCTTCCTGAAGAACGGCGTCATGACGATGCCGGGCTTCCTGCAACAGCGTTTCGGCCCGTCGGTGAAATACCTGATGGCCATTTTCTGGCTGATCCTCTACGTCTTCGTCAACCTGACCTCGATCCTCTGGCTCGGCGGCACGGCGGTGACGACGGTGACGGGGATTGATCCTGTCCCGGTGCTGATTGCGCTGGGTGTTTTCGCGCTGCTCTATCAGATTTCCGGCGGCCTGAAGGCCGTGGCCCTGACCGACATTGTGCAGGTGACCCTGCTGGTGCTGGGCGGCCTGATCATCGCCGGTATCACCCTGACCCAGATCGGCGGCCAGGCCAATATCACCGGTTTCGCTGATGGCTTCAACAAGCTGCGCGCCAACTTCCCCGAACACTTCCACATGATCCTCGACAAGTCGTCGCCCTTCTACAAGGACCTGCCGGGCATCGCCGTGCTCGTCGGCGGCATGTGGATCATGAACATCTCCTACTGGGGCTTCAACCAGTACATCATCCAACGGGCGCTGGCCGCCAAGTCGCTTCAGGAAGCACAAAAGGGCATCGCCTTTGCCGCCTATCTTAAGCTGCTGATGCCGTTGATCGTTGTCGTTCCCGGTATGGCCGCCCTGCTTCTGGCGCCCAATCTGGAAGTGGCCGATCATGCCTATCCGGAAATGATGAAGCTGCTGCCGACCGGCCTTCTCGGCCTCGTCTTCGTAGCCCTGACCTTTGCCGTCATTTCCTCGACCGCCTCCAAGATCAACTCTATCGCCACCATCTTCACCATCGATATCATTCAGCCGCTCAAGCCGGAACTGACCGAAAAATCGCTGGTGACGGTCGGTCGCATCGTCTCGGTCATCGCGGTCGCCATCGCCATCGCCGTGGCGCAACCGCTGCTCGGTAAGACCGATCAGGCCTTCCAGTTTATCCAGAACTTCACCGGCTATTTTACGCCGGGCATCGTGGTTATCTTCGCGCTCGGCATGTTCTGGAAGCGGTGTTCGACCGCGGGCGCCTTCGCGGCCATTCTTGGCGGCGTGCTGATCTCAGCCATCTGGTCCTATCTTCAGCCTGACTATCCGTTCATGAACCGTGTCGGCTGGGTCTTCGTCGCCACCACCCTGCTGTGCGTGCTGGTGTCGCTGGTTGTGCCGAACAAGAAGCCGGTCTCGACCCTGTCGCTGGAAGGAGTCAGCTTCAAGACGACGACCAGCTTCAACGTGCTGGCTGTGGGCGTTATCGTTATCCTGATAGCGCTCTACACGCTGTTCTGGTAACGTAGCGCTTCGGCTATCCTTATTGAACGCGGCAGGGGACACTCTGCCGCGTTTTTTATGCCTGACGCGGACCCTCGCCATGGCGGAAGACATTGATGGTCAACAGAAGAAAGCCCGCCAGCACCAGAAACGCGCCGAGAATGGCTACTGGCGGTCCCCAAGCCTGACCTGTCACTGATCCGAAGATGCCGGTGGTGAGCGAGATCATGCCCGGCAGGGCAGCGGCGATATGGGCCACAGCCAGTCTGTTGTCGGCGGCGGGTCTGACCGCATAGAACAGGCCGGCCAGAAAGAACGATACCCAGCCGACGAGATTGATATGGGCGTGGACCGTCGTCAGGGTGAAGTCATGCGCCTTGCCCATGTAGATGCCAAGCGCGATGCCGATGAGGGCGAAGATGACGCCGAAGCGCAGAAACCATGCGGAGGTCATGGATCAGGCTCCTATTGAATGGGTTTCCAGGCTTCAAAAACGTTTTCGCGGGCGATCTTGCCGTCCCTCATGTGGAAAACGTGCAGCAGGCGCAGCTCGATGATGGCGCCCACCGGATAGGGCAGCTTGGCGTAGCCCTTGCCGGTGACGGTGAACTGCACGATGCAGTCATCGACCACGCGATCATGGGTGGCGAAGCGATCGAGCGGCTGCATCGACAGAATTTCAATGGCGCCGAACAGGGCGCGGTAATTGTTTTCAATGTCTTTCAGATCGGTCAGGCGCATGTCGCGGCAGGGCATGTCGAGCACGATACCGTCGGCATACAGGTTCATGATCGAAGCCGGATCGCTTGCTTCGCCCTGCATATGGGCGTTGACGACGGCCAGGTTGATCTCGGCGGGTGTCAGGGTCATCACGTTTAAGTCTCCTCAGACATATGAATATAGACAGAATGACTGTCCAAATACATATAGACAGATGGACTGTCAACATGGCATAAGCGGAAAAATGAACAATACCACTATTTCCGAAGCCCGCGTTACTCTGGGCGCCTTGTTGCGTAAGCCCTACGAAGCCTTACAGACGAAGGTCTATGCAGCCCTTGCCGAACGCGGTTTCAGCGATGTCCGCCCGGCCCATTCCAGCGTTTTCCGCTATATCAAGCCTGAGGGATCGCGCGTTTCCGACCTGGCCGAGCGGGCCGACATGACCAAGCAGAGCATGGCCTATCTCACCGCCAACCTGACGGATCTGGGCTATGTCACCATAGCGCCCGATCCGAGTGACGCCCGCGCCAAGCTGGCGGTTCTGACGGATCGCGGCCGCGCGGTCTGGGAAGCCCTGGTCGAACTGAGCCTTGATGCCGAGGCACACTATAGCGCCAGGATCGGGCCCGAGCGCATGTCGCAATTACGCGCCATCCTCAACGATCTGGCCAATGCCATGTCCGATTGACCTGCCGGGGCGCGTGTGTCCTGAAAGTCACGTCCCGATTTTATAACGACGTTGTATAAAAAGGGCGACGGAATTGTCTGACAAGGTCGTTAGAAAGGCACCTAGCTGTCGTGTAAAAGGTTGCCAATGCCTGTATGCGACGGATTTCCTGCGATTATTTTGGGGCAAAGCGCCATGCGTAAGACGTTTTTCACAACCACCGGCCTGGGTGTCCTTATCCTCGGCGGATATGTGTCCGGCGTGACACAATCGCTGGCGCAGGAAGCGCCGCCAGCGGCTGCCCCAGCTCAGGCGGCGGAGCCGCCCGCCGATCCGACCACGACGGTGACCGTGACGGGAAAGAAGCCGCAGAACAAGATTGACCGTCAGGTCTATGACAACACCAAGGATATCGACAGCGCCACCGGCACGGCGGCGGACGCGCTCAACAAGGTGCCGTCGGTCAATGTCGACCCGACGGGCAATGTCACCCTGCGTGGCAATTCCAATGTGCAGGTCTATATCGACGGCAAGCCGTCGGTGATGATGCAGGGCGATAACCGCGCCGGCGCATTGCAATCCATGTCGTCGGGCGATATCGACTCGGTCGAGGTGATGACCAATCCTGGTGCGCAGTTTTCCTCCGAAGGCTCCGGCGGCATTATCAATCTGGTGATGCGCAAGAACCGCAAGCCCGGCAACACCGGCGCCTTCAACGCCAATGTCGGTGACGGGCGCTACAACGCCTCGATCAACGGCGCGCGCAACAGCGGTAAATACACCATCAGCGGCGGCCTTAACATCCGCCACGATGTGCGTCCCAGCCGTTCGGGCTCGGTCCAGTCACGCCTCGACGCCAATGGCGATCCCCTATCGACGACGGAGCAAGTCGGCGCCTCGGAAGGCAAGAACGACAACATTTCGGCCAATGCCGGTATCGACTATAACCTGTCCGACAAGGATCAGATCGGTGCGCAGACCAGCTATTCGCGCCGCGAGATGGACAATACCAGCGACGACACCTACGCGCTTTATAATGCGGATGGCGACCTCACCAGTGGCTACACCCGTCATTCGGCGGTGACCGGCCCGCGCGATGACTTCAGCTTTGGCGTGCGCTGGGATCACACCGGCGATCTGACCGGCGAGACACTCAAAACCGATCTGCGGCTGGGCCGTTCGACCGGCAATACGGCAACCGATGCCTTGAACTATCCGACCGATGGTTCGGACACAACACGCGAAACCCGCAAGGTACAGAGTGATTTCCACAATGCCGTTCTGACGGTCGATTATGTGCGGCCATTCGGTGGCGCGCAAATGACCACCGGTTTCCAGATCACCCAGGATGACAACAGCTTTAATAATACGGCGACGGGGCCTGATGTATTGGGCGTGCCTGCCACAGACAACGACCGATTGACCAACAGCTTCGCCTATAAACAAACGATCAGCGCCGCCTATATGACCTGGCAGACGCCGATAGGTGAAAAGTGGATCGTCATGGGCGGTTTGCGCGCCGAGGCGCTCGATCTCGACACGCAGAATTTCGGCGTTCCCGGTACGGCCGATGATACCACCAGTCATATCAGCTACACCAAGTTCAATCCGAGCGCCTTCGCCACCTATACGCTGAACGACACGACCAAGCTGCGCTTCTCCTATTCGCATCGCCTGCAGCGCCCAAGTCCGCAGGACTTGAATCCGTTCCAGACCTATCAGGATCCGCAGAACGTTTCGGCCGGTAACACCGACCTGAAGCCGGCGGAAACGGACTCGTTTGAGGCGGGCTATGAAAAGAGCGGCAAGGTCAATTATCAGATCCGCGCCTATTACCGCAAAACCGAAGACAGCATCACCAGCTACAGCTACTTCCTGCCGGTGGCCAATCCGAGCGATACGCCGGTATTGCTGACCACCAAGCGCAATCTCGGTTCGGGTGAAGCCGGCGGCCTCGAAGGCAATTTCGACGGCAAGCTGTCCGACAAGATCAGTGTGCGCGTCAATGCCAACCTGGCCTGGAACAAGCTGACCACGCCGACCACGGGTGAGCAGGAAGCCACCACCTTGAGCGGCCGTGTCAGCATGGACTATAATGCCACGACCAAGGATCGCTTCCAGATCAGCTATTTCGGTCGCGGCAAGCAACTGACCGGCCAGGGCTATACCGGCCCGTTCGGCATGGGCAATATGTCCTATCGCCATCAGTATACGCCCAAGGCGGCGCTGGTCGTGACCGTGCAGGACCCGTTCCGCACGGCCAAGTTCCGCACCGTGGTGGATACCGACAGCATCCACAGCGAATCCTATCGCAGCCTGCAAGGTCAGGTGTTTATGGTGGGCCTCAGCTATACGCTGGGCGGCCCGAGCACCCAGAAGGACGGCGATCAGCAGCGCTGGAACGGGCCACGCGGACCGGGTGGCCCTGGTGGCGGCTGGGGCGGCCCTGGCGGCGGTCCTATGTAAGATGGAAGAGGCGGGGCTTATGGTCCCGCCTTTTTTTAGGCTTGAGCACGAAAGGGTGTGCTAAAACTAGCCTCTTCCCAAGTCGATTGTAATCGATTACCAATAGTCTCACGACAAACATTAAAAAGGCCGGGGCAGGGATGGCTCTCCGCGATCGGCCAAAGACAGGGGTTTTCATGGATACGTCTACAGCTACGGCGCGGCAGACGGGGAATGGCTGGCTGTTCGCCACCTCGTTCGCCGCCATCACCGCCACCTCCTTCTGTTTCATCCTGCGCGCGCTGGTTATCGATAACTGGGGCGTTGATTTCGCCCTGTCGGAAACCCAGAAGGGCGAGTTGCTCGGTGTCGGCCTGTGGCCGTTCTCGATCACCATCGTGCTCTTGTCGCTATTCATCGACAAGATCGGCTTCCGCCTGACCCTGTGGTTCGCCGCCATCTGTCATATCGTCGGCTTAGGCCTGCTCTTTACCGCCACGGGTTACTGGTCGCTCTACGCCGGCACCTTCATCATGGCGCTGGGCAATGGCGCGGTCGAAGCCGCGGCCAATCCTTTGATCGCCACGCTGTTCAGCCACGACAAGTCGAAATGGCTGAACCGCCTGCACGCCGCCTGGCCGGGCGGCATGATCCTCGGTGGCCTGCTGGCCATGGGACTGGACAATATCGGCGGCTTTGACTGGCGCGTGAAGGTCGGCCTGATGATCATTCCGGTGCTGGTCTATACGGTGCTGCTGATCGGCCGCAAATTCCCGGTGTCGGAGCGCGTCGCGTCCGGCGTCGATTATCGCACCATGCTGGGCGAGGCGGGCTTTATCTCGGCCTTTATCCTCGCTGCCCTGATCATGCTCGAAGTCGGGCGCGTCTTTGGCCTCAGTACGCTCATATCCATGGGCGGGGCGGTGGTGCTGGCGTTGATCTATGCCTTCTTCTCACGCGCACCGGGCCGGCCGCTCTATATCCTGCTGGTGCTGCTGATGATGCCGCTGGCGGTCACTGAACTCTCGACCGATAGCTGGATTTCCTCGCTGATGGCCCCGGAAATGGCCAAGCTCGGACTGCAGGCCGGCTGGGTGCTGATCTATACCTCGGCGCTCGTCTTTGTGATCCGCATCTTCGCTGGCCCGCTCATCAAGTGGCTTAATCCGCTCGGTGTTCTGGCTATGGCCTCGGCGCTGGCGGCGGCCGGCCTCTTCCTGATGGCGGGCGCGACCGGTGGCATGATCCTGGCGGCGGCCACCTTCTACGGCATCGGCAAGAGCTTCTTCTGGGGCACCTCGCTCGGCGTCGCTTCGGAGCAGTTCCCAAAGGGCGGCGCGGTGGCGATCAACATGCTGGCCGGTGGCGGTATGCTGGCGGCGGGGATTGTCGGCTCGGTGCTGCTGGGGGCTGCGCAGGACAATTCGACCCGCGAAGGCTTGAAGCGTCACGATGCCCAGCACCAGAGCGCCCTGACCGAGACCTATCTGACGCAGGAAAAGGTCAGCGTCTTTGGCAAGTACAAGGCGCTCGACGAGGCCAAGGTGGCGGCTGCCCCCGAAGCCGACAAGGCGGTGCTCGATGGCCTGTCAACCGGCGCCAAGAAGGACGCTTTGAAAGAGGTGGCCCTGCTGCCGGTCCTGACCTTCGTCATCTTCCTTTGCATGGTGCTGTGGTTCCGGCGCCGTGGCGGCTACAAACCGGTCGTCATCGGCGACCATTAAAATCATAACAAGAAAAGTTGAGACGATACCTGTGACCAAACTCAAACTCGGCATGATCGGCGGCGGGCCCGGCGCGTTTATCGGGCCGGTGCACCTGATGGCGGCACGGCTCGATGACCGGCTGGCCCTGACCGCCGGCGCTTTCAGCCGCGACGCGGGTAAAAACCGTCAGGCGGGCGAGGGCTACGGCCTCGCGCCCGATCGCGTCTATCCCTCGTGGCAGGCCCTGCTCAGCGAAGAGGCGCGCCGCCCGGACCGCATCGACGTCCTGTCGATCGTCACCCCCAACGACACCCACTTCCCGGTCGCCAAAGCGGCGCTGGAGGCGGGTTTTCATGTGCTGTGCGACAAGCCGGCGACGCTCAATCTCGAAGAAGCCCTGCGCCTGCGCGATGTGGTGCGGGCCACCGGCAAGCACTATGCCCTGACCTATACCTACAGCGGTTATCCGCTGGTGCGTGAGGCCAGAAAACTGATCGCCGAAGGCAAGCTCGGCCAGATCCGCAAGATCGTGGTCGAGTACAGCCAGGGCTGGCTGTCGCAGGACGTGCATTCAAAACAGGCAGACTGGCGGGCCGATCCGCGCCAGTCGGGCCTTGGCGGCTGCATCGCCGATATCGGCGTCCATGCCTTTCACCTGAGCGAATTCGTCAGTGGCGCGCATGTGGAAAGTTTGAGCGCCGATCTCAGTATCGTGGTGCCGGGACGCACGCTTGACGACGACTGCAACGTGTTGCTGCGCTACAATAAGGGCACCCGCGGCGTGCTGGTGGCGTCGCAGATCGCTGCCGGGGATCGCAATGGCCTGCGCCTGCGTGTCTATGGCGAGAAGGGCGGGCTCGACTGGAGCCAAGAAACGCCCAACACCCTGACGCTCAATTGGCACGACGCCCCGACGCAAATCCTGCACGCCGGCACGCCCTATGTGTCTTACGGCGCGCGCGTACCCGCCGGCCATCCGGAGGGCTATCTCGAAGCCTTTGCCACGCTCTACAGCGATTTCGCTCATCAGGTCACGACGGGGGAGGCCTCGATCGTGCCCGGCATCGAAGACGGCGTGCGCGGCATGGCCTTTATCGAGACCGCCATCACCTCAAGTCGCAACAAAAGCTGGGAGACCCTGCTGTGAAGACCCTCAAAGGACCGGGTATTTTCCTGGCGCAATTCCTCGGCGACACCGCCCCATTCAACAAGCTGGAAAGCATGGCGCAGTGGGCGTCGGGCCTCGGCTACAAGGGCTTGCAGATTCCGACCTCGTCACCGGCGATTTTCGATCTGGAAAAGTGCGCGCAAAGCCAGACCTATGCCGATGAGATCACCGGTATGCTGGGCAAGTACGGCCTGTCGGTGACCGAGCTTTCGACCCATCTGCAAGGCCAGTTGGTCGCCGTCCATCCGGCCTATGACAGCCTGTTCGATGGTTTCGCGCCCTTAGCCCTGCATGGCAAACCGAAGGAGCGTCAGGCCTGGGCGGTCGAGCAGGTCAAGCTGGCAGCGAAAGCCTCGCAGCGTCTCGGCCTTAAAGCGCACGCCACCTTTTCCGGCGCGCTGGCCTGGCCCTATCTCTATCCGTGGCCGCAGCGCCCCGCCGGTCTGGTGGAGGAAGCCTTTGCCGAACTTGGCCGGCGCTGGAAGCCGATCCTCAATGCCTTCGAGGACGCCGGCGTCGATTGCTGCTATGAGATCCACCCCGGCGAGGATCTGCACGATGGCGCGACCTTCGAACGTTTTCTTGATGAAGTTGGCGGGCATAAACGCGCCAACATCCTGTTCGATCCCAGCCATTTTGTGCTGCAACAGCTTGATTATCTGAGCTATATCGACATCTACCACGAACGCATCAAGATGTTCCACGTCAAGGATGCCGAGTTCAATCCCAATGGCCGCTCAGGTGTTTATGGTGGCTATCAGAGCTGGGTGGATCGCCCGGGCCGCTTCCGTTCGCTCGGTGACGGCCAGGTCGATTTCAAGGGCATTTTCTCCAAGCTGGCGCAGTATAATTACGAAGGCTGGGCTGTATTGGAATGGGAGTGCTGCCTGAAGCATCCGGAGGATGGCGCCCGCGAAGGCGCACCCTTTATCCGCGATCACATCATCCGCGTCACCGAAAAAGCCTTTGACGATTTCGCCGGGTCGGGGGCATCAAAGGAGTCGCTTCGTAACCTGATGGGAATAACGCCCCACTGATGGTCTGCAAATGGACACTTTTCTGCGCTTCGCTGCTCACGTACTTAAGTACGCTCCGCGGCGATGCTCAAAAACCATCCATTTTCGCCACATCATTGAGGGTTATTGAGAGATCATATGGATAAGTTTCGCCGTTCGCTCTTGCTTGCTCCCCTGGCGCTGACCGCTACGGCCGCCGCTGCCCAGACCGCCGCACCCGATACGGCCAAGGTGGTGCCCGGCTGGCCGGCACCGACCACCACCATCGACCTGTGGCCGAAGGGCGTCGCCGGGCAGGTTCATCCCGATATGAAGGAAGTCGTTGAGGAAACCTCGACCGATCCTGCGATCAAGTTCCGCCGCGTGCAGGGCATAACAAAACCGCGCATGGCGGTTTTTCCGGCTGCCAATCCCACGGGTGGTGCCATGCTGATCATCCCCGGCGGCGGCTTTTGGTGGAACTATTTCGATCATGAAGGCTATGCGCTCGCCGATTATCTCAACCAGCAGGGCATCACCTGTTTCGTGCTGTTTTACCGGCTGGCCAATGATGGCTGGGACAACAAGGCCGATGTCGCCACGATCGACGCCCAGCGCGCCATGCGTCTGATCCGCAAACATGCTGCGCAGTATAAACTCGATCCCAAGCGCGTCGGCGTGATCGGCTTCAGCGCCGGCGGCTTCATCACCGCCTCGCTGGCGACGCGCCACGCGCAAGCGCTTTACGCGCCCGTTGATGACGCCGATGCGCTCGACGCTCGCCCGTCTCTGGCCGCACCCATCTATCCGGTGCAGTCGCTGGACCCGGCCATTGCCTATGATGGCACAGCGCCTTCGCTTTTTGGCGGCCCCGCCACGGCTGAACAGATCGCCCGTTATGCGCCGGATCACAATATCGACGCCCGGACCCCGCCGGTTTTCCTGACCCATGCCGAAGACGACACGACCGTGCCGGTGGCCAATACGACGGTCTTCCGCGATGCGCTGAAAGCCAAGGGGATTATGGTCGAAACCCACCTGTTCGCGCGGGGCGGTCATGGCTTTGGCATGAAGCCCGATCTCGACCAGCCCTACCATATCTGGCCGCAGCTTTTCGTCAATTTCGCCCGCAGCCAGGGCCTGATGAGCTGAAGGTTCGACCGCTACACGCTGGCTGCGCTTGTGGTCCTGCGCGTTCGCGAGTCGTCTCTCCCTCAAAAGGGAAGCGTAACGTCGCCGATGTCGATCTTGTCGCCGGAGACAGCCAGACGGTGACGTTTGAACGCCACCGTCTTCCAGTAGGGGGACGTCGGCGCGCCTGACTTTGAAGGGGGGCGGGGCTCCCCTAAACCGCTGTACCGCCCGCTTTCAGGATGCGGCACTCATAGACCGTCGTCCATTGCCACTTATTGTCAGGCACATCGAAGCGCAGACGCACTCTGGTTTTCCCCTTGGTCAGGGCTTCCGGCAGGGCATAGGTCTTGATCTGGAGCGCTGAGGTCGGCGCGCCTTCGAGCTTTTCGATGGCGAACGGCTGGCCGTCGATCAGGATGCGGATGTCGCGGTTACGATCGGCGCCGTTATAGGTGACGTAAAGCGTCTGCGGCCCCGGCTGGACGCGCATGTCGAACTGGAAATAGCCATTGACCATGCGGCCGCGCGTGTTGATGTGCGTGATGACACTGGTGGCGTCGGTGCCGTCGAAATTATGATCCTTCTCCGGCTGTTGTTCGCCAAGCCGGATGACATCAACCGTGCGGGCTTCCTTGTCGGCCTTGGCGCGGGCTTCCTCGCGGTAGGCGGCCTCGGCCACCGGCCATTCCACCACGCCAAAGCGGCGGAAATAGACCGCGGTGCGGTTGTGGTGCTGATCGAAATAGGGACGCAAGGTGAGGGGGGCGGGATAGCCCTTGTCGCCGGGGGTAAAGCTCTGGGCCGCGCCTTCCAGCGCCGGCCGCAGGATATCGTGCTCGCTGTCGGCGATGATCACCGGATCGATACCGCTCCATGGCGCGCTGACCGGGCCGAGATCGGCGGCCAGCACCAGCGGGCCGTTGAGGAAGGCGATCAGGTTGGCGTCATCCGGCATGGCATCGCTGCGGATGGTCATCGGCAGTTTCAGGGTGAGGCTGTCGCCGGCTTTCAGGCCATCGAGCAGCAGATAGCCGTTTTTCGCCGGGGCGGTCACCGCCACGCCATTGCGCGTCAGCACCGGTGCGGCGCACCAGTCCGGCACCCGAAGACCCAGGCTCACCGGCTTTTTCGGTGTGCCGGAAACGCGCAGGCGCACCATGTCCTCATAAGGGAAGGCCGTCTCCATATCGATCTTCACGCCCTGATCCGCCGCGTCGAGCGTCGAGGCGTAATAGAGGTTGATCAGGATGCGGTCGCCCTGTTGCCAGTAGATGCTCTCACCGTGCTTGGCGTGGCTTTCCATGCCGGAGCCGACGCAGCACCAGAAGTCGTTGTCCGGCGTCGAATGCTTGCGGCCATAGCCTGAGGCCAGGGGTGAGAAGTAGGACACCATGCCGGTGGCCGGGTCCTGCTGCGACATGATGTGGTTGAGATGAGCGCGCTCGAAAAAGTCGAAATAGCGCTTGTCGCCGCTCCAGCCATAGAGATGGCGGCTCAGTTTCAGCATGTTGTAGGTGTTGCAGGCCTCGCAGGTCTGCTGACCCAGGCGGTTGGCCAGCATGCGCGGTTCGCCAAAGTGCTCGAAATTGGAATTGCCGCCGATGACATAGGAGTGGTCTTTTGTCACCGTCTCCCAGAAGAACATGGCCGCCTTGGCGTGCTTAGGTTCGCCGGTCAGTTCGTAGAGGCGCGCCAGACCGATGACCTTGGGAATCTGGGTGTTGGCGTGCTTGCCGGCCAGTTCATCGCGGCCCTCGGTGATCGGATCGAGCACGGCCTTGTGGCGGATGCGCTCGGCCAGTTTCAGCCAGCGTTTGTCCTGCGTGCGGGCGTAAAGCTGGGCATAGGTGTCGTTGATGCCGCCGTGTTCGGCCATCAGGACGGTCTGGACCTGATCGTCGCTTAAAGTCTCGAAAATCGTGCCGAGATAATCGGCCAGCCCGATCGCCACCTTCAGGGCGTCGGCATTGCCGCACAGGGCATGGGTATCGAGCACGCCGGCGAATACCTTGTGGTAGGTGTAGATCGGCACCCAGCCGCCGTTGAGATCGAAACCGGCCGTGCGGATATCGCCCTTGCGCAGTTCCTCATAGATGATCTTGCCATCGACCGTCTTGCCGTCGCGGTCCACCGTCGTGCCGCCGGCATAGCCGTCACCGTTCTTCGCCTGAATGACGAGCAGGGCGGCGATGATATAGTCGGCGCGCTGTTTCAGAGCCGCATCACCGGTCTGGGCGTACATCAGGGAACAGGCGCTCATATAGTGGCCGAGGCTGTGGCCGGCGATGCCGCGCGCTTCCCAGCCGCCATAGACCTCGCCCTTGGTCGGCAAGCCGGCGAACAGATAGAAATTGTGCAGCAGGCGGTCAGGCTCAAGCGCCAGCAGGTAGCTCTTGTTGGCCTCGCTGGCGGTTTCGAAGATCGAGGCTTTCAGCCGCACCGCCGTCAGTGGAAATGGCGTGACCTGAGCGTTCTTGCTTTGCGCCTGTGCCTTGATTGCACCTAAAGCGCTAAGCGCTGTGCCGGCGGCGATGGCCTGACGACGTGACAAGCGAACCATGATCTCATCCCGATATTGTTTTTATGCGCGCAGCATAGACGGCGCTCACGCCCGGTCAAGTTTATTGTCTGACATTTAAAAGCGCTTTCAAAAGTCGCTTTACCTCGCGGGGTCAGATCGCTAAACCCAACCGTCCAAGTTTTCTTTAGGTGTGCCTTGTCTCTGATCCGGTTCCATGATGTTTCCAAGCGGTTTGCCCTGAAGGGGCGGACGCAGGATGCCCTGTCCGGCGTCTCGCTCGGCATCGAGTTGGGTGAGGTCTTCGGCATCATCGGACCGTCGGGTTCGGGCAAGTCAACCCTGGTGCGCCTGATCAACCGGCTGGAGACGCCGACGCGCGGTACGGTCGAGGTCAATGGCGTCGATATCGGCAAGCTGAAAGCGGCGCAGTTGTCGGCGGTGCGTCATAAGCTCGGTATGATCTTTCAGGCGTTCGGGCTGCTGTCATCGAAAACCGCCCGCCAGAACGTGCTGTTCGCCCTGAAACTGGCCAAAAAAAGCCTGACCGACGCCGACCATCAGCGCGTCGATGATCTGCTGGCGCGGGTGGGCCTGAGCGATCACGCCGACAAGTACCCGTCGCAGCTTTCCGGCGGCCAGAAGCAGCGCGTCGCCATCGCCCGCGCGCTGGCCAATGCGCCGGATATCCTGTTGTGCGACGAACCGACCAGCGCGCTCGATCCCGAAGCGACGCAGGGCGTGCTGGCCCTGCTGGCCGAACTCAACCGCGATCTTGGCCTGACCGTCGTCATCGTGACGCACGAAATGAACGTGGTGCGCCAGATCTGCGACCGCGTCGCCGTGCTCGAAGAGGGCCGGCTCGCCGAGGTAGGGACCGTGGCGCAGGTGTTGTTCGATCCGGTCAGCGATGCGGCGCGCGCGCTTGGCAGACACCTTCTGCCGCATGCGCCGTCGATCTCCGGCGCGGCCGATACCCGCCTGCGCCTGACCTATTTCGGTGAGGTGGTGACGGGCGATGCCCTGAGCGCCGCCACGCAAGGCGCCGATGTCCGTTTCAGTATTCTGGCCGGGCAGGTGTCCGAACTGAAATCCGTGCCCTATGGCCATCTGATCGTCGATATCACGGGCACGGATCGTGCCCTGGTGATCGAGCGCCTGAAAACGCGCGGCGTGCGCGTGGAGGGCCTGATATGAGTGATTTCGTGCAGTTTTTCAGCCATATAGACGGTGGTGAAATCGCGCTGGCGAGCTGGGAAACCGTCGCCATGCTGCTGGGCTCTCTGGTTTTGAGCGTTATCCTCGGTCTGCCGGTCGGGGTATGGCTGTCGGTGACCTCGCCGACCGGCCTGGCGCCCAACCGCTTCACCTATGGCGTGCTTAGCCTGATCGTCAATGTGCTGCGCTCCATCCCGTTCGTCATCCTGTTCATCCTGCTTATTCCGGTGACCCTGGCCCTGGTCGGCACCTCGCTGGGCGTCCGTGGCGCCATTCCGCCGCTCGTTCTGGGGGCGGCGCCCTTTTTCGCGCGTCTGGTCGAAACCGCTCTGCGCGAGGTTGAGCACGCCGTGGTCGAGGCCACGCAGGCCTTAGGGGCCAGCAAGCGCCAGATCATCGTCCATACCCTGCTGCCCGAAGCCATGCCCGGCCTGATCGCCGCCATCACCATGACCGCCATCGCGCTGGTGTCCTATACCGCCATGGCCGGCGTGGTCGGGGCCGGCGGCCTGGGCGATCTGGCCGTGCGTTATGGCTATCAAAGATTCCAGACCGATGTCATGGTGGTCACGGTCGCGCTGATCGTGGTGCTGGTGCAGGGGCTGCAAATGTTGGGAGATGCGCTGGTGGCGCGTTTCCATAGAAAGTAAGGATATTACAATGTTGTCTCGTCGTCTGTTCGTGTTGTCGGCCCTGGCGGTTTCGGCCTGCGCCAAACCCGCTGCGAAGGCCAATGTCCTGACCGTGGCCGCCACCGCCGTGCCGCACGCTGAAATCCTGAAAGCGGTGCAGCCCGATCTGGCCGCCAAGGGCATCGACCTGCAGATCAAGGTGTTCAATGATTACGTCCAGCCCAATATGCAGGTTGAGCAAAAGCTGATCGACGCCAACTATTTCCAGACCCTGCCGTATCTTCAGGCCTTCAATTCCGAGCACGGCACCCATCTGCTGCCGATCGTGGGCGTCCATGTCGAGCCGTTTGGCGCCTATTCGCGCAAGGTCAAGGCCATCGCCGACCTGAAAAATGGCGCGGTCATTGCCCTGCCGAACGACCCGACCAATACCGGCCGCGCCCTCATCCTGCTGCACAAGAACGGCCTGATCACGCTGAAAGACCCCAACGATATCGCCGCCACGCCAAAGGATATCGTCGCCAATCCGAAGACCTTCGTCTTCAAGGAACTGGAATCGCCGTCGCTGCCGCGCGTGCTGGGCGAGGTCGATATGGCCCTGATCAACACCAACTACGCGCTTGACGCCAAGCTCGATCCGCAAAAGGATGCCCTGATCATCGAAGGGCCGGACAGCCCCTATCTCAACTATCTCGTCGCCCGTCCGGACAACAAGGACGACGTCCGCATCACGGCGCTGGCCGAGGCCCTGACGTCGCAAAAGGTGCGTGATTTCATCGCTGGCACCTATCACGGAGCGGTTATCGCCGCCAAGGGAGCCTGATCATGGCCATCAGCATCACGTCCGATTTCGATGGGGGCAATATCGAGGTTTTAAGCGGCGAGGGCGCCAGTTGGGATCTGGCGATACGGCCGGATAACGGTTCGCACTATTACCAGTGGTTCCATTTTCGCGTTGATGGCGCCGCCGGCGTGCCGCTGGAGCTGCGCCTCACCAATGCCGGCGGCTCGGCCTATACCGGCGGCTGGGAAAACTACCGCGCGCGCGTCAGCAGCGATCATGCCGACTGGCTCCAGACCGAAACCGCTTATGCCGATGGCGTGCTGACCATCCGCCACACGCCCCTGACCGATACGGTATGGTTCGCCTATTTCGCACCGTTTCAAAGCGAACGCCACCGCGCTTTCGTGGCCGAAATCGCCGCCAAAGAAGGCGTGTCGCACACCGTGCTAGGCCAGACGCTGGATGGCCGCGACTTCGATCTTTTCACCCTCGGCACGGGCATGAAGCGCGTCTGGCTCTATGCCCGTCAGCATCCCGGCGAAACCATGGCCGAATGGTGGATGGAGGGCACCATCGCCTTCCTGACCGGTGATGATCCCGTGGCAGTGAAGCTGCGCGAGGCGGCCACCTTCTACATCGTACCCAATATGAACCCCGATGGCAGCGCGCGCGGCCATCTGCGCACCAATGCGGTCGGCACCGATCTCAACCGCGAATGGGCCGGCCCCACGCCGGAGCGTAGCCCCGAAATTCTCTATGTGCTCAAGGCTATGGATACCAGCGGCGTCGATTTCGCCATCGATGTGCATGGCGACGAGGCTATCCCGCACGTTTTCATGGCGGGTTTCGAGGGCACGCCGTCGTGGACCGAGGCGCGCGGCGCGCTCTACGCATCCTATCTCGACCGCCTGAAAGCCCGCACGTCCGATTTCCAGACGACCTATGGTTACGATATTCCCCCCCCCGGTGCGGCCAATCTGAAGGTCTCGACCAATGCCGTGGCGGAGCGTTTCAACGCCATCGCCATGACGCTGGAAATGCCGTTCAAGGATCACGACGATGCGCCCGACAGCTTACGCGGCTGGTCGATCGAACGTTCGCGGGCGCTTGGCGTGTCGTGCCTCGTCGCGCTGGCCGATATCATCGACAGTTTGCCGCGAAAGTGATCGACCGTGTTCGGCGGGCATGCCGAACCACATGGCTTTTTAATGCGTTTTTTCTCATATTTTATGGACAAAATATGGAGGAAACCATGCAACTTTCAGCTTCAAGTCAGTGTGAAAATCTCGCTGTAGGGACCACTTTTTGCGTTCAGGGCGGCAGACTTCACCGCGGCGATCGTCTTCAGTTGAGGCTTGAGAACCGAAATGTCGAGGCCGTGGTAGAGCGCTTCGACATCACCGGGCTCTATCTGGATATCAAGGGGTCGCGCGCGATCTGCCGTCCGTGGCAAAATGGCGATCAGTTCCTGATGCGGTGCCGGGGAACCAGTTCGAGCTGGACCGTCGACTCTGTCGAGGCACATGAGATGACGGCAGCCTGATTCGTCCTATTATCTTTGGCGACGTACTGGATTTTGGCATGTAAAGGCTGTAAGTTCAAAAAAGAAACTCACAGCGTGTTTAAGTGAAAATCCAATCGCCTGAAACGTGCGTATGCTTGCTTAAGTCTCGCGGCGTGTTGATGGGTATCGCGACGAACTGGAGTAAGGCTAAAGCGTATGTCAACTGAAGTAAAAGATATCAACCCCGTCGATCTCCATGTCGGCATGCGGGTGCGTTCCCGCCGCAAGTCCCTCGGCCTGACGCAGGAAGCTCTGGCCAAGTCGATCGGCCTGACATTTCAGCAGGTGCAAAAATATGAGCGCGGCGCCAACCGCATCAGCGCATCGAAGCTGTATGAAATGGCGCTCTTCCTGAAAGTGCCGGTGAGCTTCTTTTACGAAGGCTTTGTACCCGGCAGCAACGGCGAGCCCTTCATGGAATCGGCATCGGAACGCTCGGTCCATGATTTCCTGGCTACCGGTGAGGGTATCGAACTGGCCGAGGCCTTTCCGCGCATCAAGGGCGCTCTGCGCCGCCGCAAGATCCTCGAACTGGTGCGGGCTATGAGCCTTGACGCAGACGATGCACCGGTGCGTGAGCGCCACTAAAGGCGTTTTCACGGCACCGGCTCATGACGTGCGCTAGAGCGCTTTCCGAAAAGTGTGACGCACTTTTCGGATAAAAAAGCGCGTCAAAACAAAAAATTAGAGCACCGATCAGATTCAATCAGATCGGAACACGCTCTAAGGCATCAGAATGCCGTTTGACGCCGCACGTCAGACACCATCGCCGTCTTCTTCTTCCTCAAGCGTCACAGCGACATCGGCATTGGCCGACAGCCGCACCTGATCGCCTTCTATGTCGGCGACAAGCCCAAGGTCGATGAAGTGGTGATGGCCCTTGCGCGCATTGCTTTCCACCTCAAGCTTTTTAAGCTTGATGCGATGGCCTTCAACGCGGTCCACCGTGCCGACATGAACGCCATCGGCGCCGATAACGTCCGCATGTTCATGAATATCTGCTGCATCTACCATGATCGTCTCCTGAAACTTTGATCGGCCGTGCCAGGCACGACGCCGTTTCAGTCATGCGCTGCCGGCTTGTAAAATAACAATGCGGCGGCTGTTTCGGCAGCTTTGTTTCCTTACCGGAACGCCCGGATATCAATCCTGTAGCGGTTGAGCTTGTCGTAAAAGGTTTTGCGCGGCAGCTTGAGGCGCTTCATGGCTTCGGCAGCGCTGCCCTGACAGCCAGAAAGCGTTTCGCGCAGCAGCGCGGCTTCGAAGGCGGCGACACGCGCTGACAAGCCCTGATCGCCATCGAAGGAATCCAACTCGGCCGCTGTGGCCACCTCAAGCCCCAGGGCGTAGCGTTCGGCATATTGTTCAAGTTCGCGCACATTGCCCGGCCAGTCGTGCGCCTGCAGATGTCGGCTGAGCTCGGCGGTTAGGGGCGGAGCGGAGCGTTTGAGGCGGGCGGACGCAGCGACAAGACAGTGCTGGAACAGCAAGAGAATGTCGTCCTTGCGGTTTCTGAGCGGTGGCACTTTGAGGGTCACCCCGCTCAGGCGGTAATAGAGGTCGGCCCGGAAGGCGCCGGCCTCCATCGCCTGACTGAGATCGCTGCGGCTTGAGGCGATGATGCGCAACTCAACCGGCCTCGGTTCATCGGCGCCCAGAACCCACAGTTCGCGCGCTTCGACGACGCGCAGCAACTTGGCTTGGAGCGGCAGGCTCAGGCCTTCGATATCATCGAGAAAGAGCGTGCCCTTCTGGGCCTTTTCAATCTTGCCCACACTGCGGCGTGACAAGGGCGCGCCGGCTTCGAGCCGTGCGCCCGAGTCGACGCCGAAGAGCTCGGCAGCGAAGATCGAATCCGGCATCACCGCGCAATTGACCTGAATGAAGGGCTTGTGCCGGCGATCGCTCTGGCGGTGGATGGTGCGCGCCACCCGTTCCTTGCCGACCCCGGTTTCGCCCGCGATCAGGATATCGACATCGGCCGCGGCGATCTGCGCGATCGTCTGGCGCAGGTGCTGCATGACGGAGCTCTCACCCAAGAGGCGGTCCTCGTCGTCTCCGGCGGCGGTATAGAGCGCGCGAAGCTGGCGGTTTTCCAGGATCAGACGGCGCGCTTCAAGCGCGCGGCGCAGGGCCGCGCTCAGCGTATCCATGGCGAAGGGCTTGGTGAGGAAGTCGTAGGCGCCGTCTTTCAACGCCCTGACGGCCATCGGCACATCGCCATGCCCGGTGATCAGCACGACCGGAATGGTGTCGTCGATGGCCTGAATACGTTTGAAGACCTCGAAACCGTCCATGCCGGGCATCCGCACATCGGTCACCACGACGCCGGCGAAGTCAGGCGTGAGGCCTTTCAGCGCGTCGTGTCCGCCGGCGAAAGACCGGAGGGTGAAGCCGGCCAGTTCGAGCCCCTGCACGTGTGCGGCGCGCAGATCGTCATCATCGTCGATAAACAGGATCGTGGCGGCGGTCATGGCGAAACCTTGCGCAGCGAAACTATAAAGCGCGCGCCGTGCGCCACGTCGCTATCGGCCATCAGCTCGCCGCCGAAATCGGAGACGATGTCGCGGGCGATGACGAGGCCCAGGCCCAGCCCCTTCGGTTTGGTGGTCTTGAAGGGGATGAACAGCGCCTTCCGGATGGTTTCCGGCAGGCCGGGGCCATTGTCCTCGATGATCAGGCGCAGGGTGTCGCCCTGATCCTCAAGGCGCAGGGTAACGGTTGGACTGGCAACGCTCTCGACCGCTTCAAAGGCGTTCTGCAACAGGTTGACGAGCACCTGCTCCAGCCGCACGCGTTCGCCCCAGACCTTAAGACCCGCGTCGATTTTGGGGCGCTGAAAGCGGACCTTGTGCGATTTAAGCCGGCTGTGCGTGAGCAGGATCGAGCCCTCGACCGCCTCGCTGACCGAGGTGGGTTCGCTTTCGCCCGTGGCCTTGCGCGAGAAGGCGCGCAACTCGCCGGTGATATGACCGATGCGCTCGCTCATGCGCACGATCGTCTCCAGATTCGTCTGGATGGCGGCCGGTTTCAGACCGCTCAGGGCGTTATCGGCCAGAACCCGGATGGTCGCCAGCGGCTGGTTGATTTCGTGCGCCACGCCGGCGGTGATCTGGCCGAGCTGCGCCAGCTTGTTGGCCTGAACCAGATCGGCCTGCAGTTCGTTAAGCCGTGTCTGGGCGTTGCGCCGTTCCTCGATCTCTTCGGAGAGCTTGTCATTGGCATAGCGCAGCGCGTGGGTGCGATCGCCGACATCGCGCTCCAGACGCGTCAGATAGGCCTGATCGGACTGAGCCTTGAGGCGCAGATTTTCGCGTCGCCGCCACGCCCACAGAATCGTGCCCGCCAGCAAGACTTCAATGAGCAGCAGAATCGCCGCAGCGGCCAGACCGGCTTGGCGGGCCGCTGCGGCAGAGCGATAGAGGTGAAGCTGCCAGCCGGTCATGCCCTTGACGTCGAGCGCGAGGCTGATCTGATCAGGAGGCGCGGCCGGTGGGCTTTTGAACCGCCAGTTGTCCCGCGCCGTGATGATGACCAGATGGCGGTTATCGGTCACGAAGGCCGTATCCTTGAGGCGGGCCCAGTCGGATTCAAGGCTATCGAACTCCAGCTTGACCACGACGACGCCGATCAGTCGGCCCTCCGTCACGACGCTGTGCGACAGGAACAGGCCGGGACGGTGGCTGACCGTGCCCAGGGCGAATTCGGCCGCTTCGGTCTTGCGGACGGCATCGCTGAAATAGCGGCGAAAGCCGTAGGCCGAGCCGACAAAGCTTTCGGGCCGGTTCCAGTTGCTGGCGGCGACGGCGACGCCGTGCCGGTCGAGCAGATAGATGACGGCGCCATGGGTTTCGTGACGCAGGCTCTCCAGCTTGGCCGAGATAAGATCAAGGCCCGAGCGTGTCGGCTGTTGTAGGGCTGCTTTCACGTCACTGTCAGAGGCCAGGACCGCCGGGACAGCGCGTTGTTTGTCAATCTCGCTTTGCAGCGCCGAGACGCGCAGTTGCGCCGATGTCCGGACGTCCTGGGTCAGGCCATCAAGTGCGCGATCGTAGGCGATATGATAGGCCGCGACGACCAGAGCGAGCCCAATGAGGACGCTAAGGCTCAAGAGCGCAAGCTTGCGGCGTGACAAACGCAGCAAGGCCTTGACGAGAGTCGGCGGTTCCAAGATCGCGATCTCCGCTGTGTGAAAATCCACACAAATAAGCCATGTCTGTGTGTGGATATCAATACAAATTTTTGCAAGCTATTGGCTGGTTTCGCAGTTTATCAAATAAAAACAAATGCCTACGTGTGGCGAAATTTTCCATTGTTTGAGGTGGGTGTTGCCGCGAATATCGAAGGTCAGAGGCGTCATCAGAAAAGCGCCAGGGCGAGGAAGCGCGGCATCATCCTTTTAAGGGCTTGCCGCTCAGCAACAGGAGACAGGCATGGCCTACAGTTCATCCGTACCGGCGCCCGAAGAGGCGACCAAGAAGGGCAAGTGGTACAGCCACCTCTATCTTCAGGTGATCATCGCCATCACGGCCGGCGCCCTGATCGGGCATTTTTATCCGCAGACCGGCGAGGCGCTGAAACCGCTTGGCGATGGCTTCATCAAGCTGGTGAAGATGATCATCTCGCCGGTGATCTTCCTGACCATCGTGACCGGCATAGCCGGCATGGGCAGCTTGAAAGGCGTCGGCAATGTCACCTGGAAAGCCTTCGCCTATTTCTTCACCTTCTCGACCCTGGCCCTGATCATCGGCCTCATCGTCGCCAATGTGGTGCAGCCGGGCCATGGCATGAATATCGACCCTGCCACCCTGCACAACGAGAAGGTGGCCGAATATGCCGCCAAGGCGCATGAGAGCACGATCACCGGCTTTCTGATGGGGATTATTCCGGACACCTTCGTCTCGGCCTTTACCCAGGGCAATATCCTTCAGGTGCTTTTCATCGCCATCCTCTTCGGCATCTCGCTGATCCTGATCGGCGAGAAGGCCAAGCCGATCGTCAGCCTGCTCGAATTGGTCAGCCAGGCGATCTTTCGCATGGTGAATATCCTGATGAAGGTCGCCCCCATCGGTGCCTTTGGCGCCTTCGCCTTTACCATCGGTAAATATGGCATCGCCTCGGTCGTGAACCTGGCGGCGCTTGTCGGCACGTTTTACTTCACCTCGGCCCTGTTCGTGGTCGTGGTTCTGGGCGCCGTCGCCGCCTTCAATGGTTTCTCGATCTTCAAGCTGATCGCCTATCTCAAGGCCGAACTGCTGCTGGTGCTCGGCACCTCGTCGTCGGAATTGGCCCTGCCCAGCCTGATGGAAAAAATGGAAAAGGCCGGCTGCGCCCGTCCGGTCGTGGGTCTGGTCGTGCCGACCGGTTACTCCTTCAATCTCGACGGCACCAATATCTATATGACCCTGGCGGCCCTCTTCATCGCCCAGGCCACCAACATCCACCTGACACTTGAGCAACAGTTGCTGCTGCTTTCGGTGGCGATGTTGTCGTCCAAGGGCGCGGCGGGCGTCACCGGCGCCGGCTTCATCACCCTGGCCGCCACATTGTCAGTCGTCCCCACCGTGCCGGTGGCCGGCATGGCGATCATCCTGGGCGTTGACCGCTTCATGTCGGAATGTCGCTCGATCACCAACTTCATCGGCAACGCCGTCGCCACGGTTGTCGTCAGCCGCTGGGAGAAGGCCATTGATATGGACGTCTTCAAGGCGGCGCTCAATGGCAAGCCGCGCGCCATTGCCCCGGTTACCCAGGTCATCACCCTCACGCCGGGCCTTCAGGCCGGTGAGCAGAGCGCGGACTAGTCCGGCCCGCCTCTGAAACTTAAAGCCCCGCCGATTTCGCCACATTTCCGGCGGGGCTTCTTTCCTTAAAAACATAAACTTACACCCCACGGAGACGACATGTCGTACACCGAAGCCTTTCGCCTGCCCGCTCTTATGGCCGTCACCCTCCTTGCTGTAACCACCGCGCCGGCCCATGCCGAAGCGCTGCAGCCCAAGCTCTCTGGCCAGATCACCCTTCTGTCGGACGGGATCTATCGTGGCGTCAGCCAGACCGACGGTCAGGCGCAATATATCGCTGGCGCGCAACTCGCCTATGGCAAGGTCTTCGTTGGCACCCTGTTCAAGTCCATGCGCGATCCGTCCACCGGCGTCGATAATCAGGTTCAGGCGCTGATCGGTTACAAGACGGCTATCAAGGGCTACGATGTCACGGCCCGCGCCATCTATAAGCAGTATAACGGCACCAAAGCGGGCGTCGATAACGACTTCATGGAATACGAAGTCAATGTATCTCGCAAGCTGGCGGCCATGACCACGGCGCGCCTGACCCTGGCCTACAGCCCTGATAATTACGGCAAGGCGAAGGAAGCCACCTATTCCGAGATCGTACTCGAACAAAAGATCCGCCCGAACTTCAGCGTTCAGGCCGGCACCGGCTTCCGCCACAATGCCGGCAGCGTCGATTACAGCACGGCGCTGCTGGGCGCGACCTACACGACCAAGCACAAGCAAAGCCTGTCCCTGACCTATACGCACACCGATCGGGCTGAGCTGGGCGACAAATATGGTGACAGCCTGTTCGTGACGCTGTCGCAAAAGTACTGAGCCTGAGAGCGGCCTTCTGCGGGTCAAGGGCGGCTCTCACGATGGCCGTGTCACGCAACGTTTGCAACCTCCAGGGCGGCCAGGGCCGTTGTCAGTAGGCCGTGAGTTCTGACAATCTATGGGGGAAATTTCGCGCTATCTTGGCCAGACCAAAACATAAAAAGTATTACAATGATATGGTTTTCCGTTTAGGTCTTACCAATATCGGAGGCTTGATCCAAGGAGGCGTGCACATGCCTATTGGAAATTTGTAATATTTTATCCAATATAATCAGCATTTAAGCATTTTCCCAGCTGTGAAATTGTTTTCATTGCTCTTTGGTGCGCTCGTTGCAATGTTTCAGTGTTGCATAAATGTAGCTAGCGCCGTCAATTGGTAAGGCCAACTTGACGTAGCGCCAATTCACCTTCTAGTTATGTCCATATACGCAACAGACTTGCGTATATGCCTGTGCTTTTGGCGGCCCGTTATCCGACAGTTTCTCGGGGAGAGGCGGCACGCGACTCTGAGGCCGGATGAGACCGGCGGCCTTTGTGTCTGCGCTGCAGGTTTAAATACATAAAAAAAGAGGGAACATCATGGACTATTCACCAACACATCGTGGCGCGCGTTTTCGTGCGTTTTTGACAGGGGCGACCTTTCTGGCCGGTCTGGCCGTATGGCCGGCCTGCGCCCAGTCGTCGGGGCAAGAGGCTGCGCCGGCGGACGACAATACCGTAGTGGTCATCACCGGCTATCGCGGCTCGCTGCAAAACGCCACCAAGGCCAAGAAAAACGCCACCAATTTTACGGAAACGATCTTTTCGGAAGACATTGGCAAGTTCCCTGACCTGAACATGGCTGAAGCCCTGCAACGTGTGCCGGGCATGATCGTGCAGCGCGACGCCTTTACCGGTGATGGCACCCAAATCGTTGTGCGCGCCCTGCCTTCCAATTTTACCCAGGTGACCATGAACGGCAACCGGATCGCCATGGCGACCGATAACGGCATATCGGGTTCGAGTTCGACCAATCGTCAGGTCGATCTCGACTCCTTCCCGACAGGCCTTTTCAACCGGGTTGACGTCTCCAAGACGCCCAGCGCCAATGAGCTTGAGGGCGGCGTGGCCGGAACCGTGAACCTGCAGAACGTGCGGCCATTCGACCGTAAAGGCGAACATGGCGCGCTGGCGATCCAGGAAAGCTATGGTGTCAATTCGGAAAAGTTCTCGCCGCGTATAACGGGCGTGTGGTCCAAGACGTGGGATAAGTTCGGTGTGCTGGCCGGCATTTCGATGAGCGAAAAGAAGCTGTACACATCCGGCTATGAAACGCTTGGTTTCGGCGATCCCAACTTCAACAACTATTGCGGCGCCTGCGACCCAGCCGTGACCAAGGATGCGTCCGGCAATTTCATCAATCCGGAAGGCTCTAACCAGTGGGCTTGGAGCAAGACGGTCTATGCTTACACCGGCAACGGCCTGACGCCGGGCACTTTGACGGAAGCGGACCTGCTCGCTTTAAATCCGGGCATGACGGAAGCCACTATGAAGGGCGCCAAGATGCCGCGCCTCGGCCGCGCCTCCCTGCTTGACGGCACGTCGAAAACCAAGGTCGGCCTCATCGCCCTGGAGTATCGGCCAAGTGAGACGCTGAAATTCAACCTCGATATCCTCGGTGGCGGCGGTGACCGTGACGCGGAACGCACCAATATGATGCTGGCCTTACGCAGCACAGGCGCAGGCGATGATTATAACGGCGGCATGATCCCTCTGAACATGAAGGTCGACGAGAATGATGTTGTGACATCGGCCACGCTTGCCAATTCGACCTTCTTCCTGGAATCCAACTTCTACCGCGACAAAAACGCCTATTGGAGCGCCAACGGTAGCTTTGAATGGCTGTTTGGCAATAGCTGGAAGCTGAATGGTGAAGTGGCGTTCATGCGTTCGACCTACGAACGTGATGTGACCTTCTTGAAATACCGCACGCCTTTTCAATCTAATGTTACCGCTACCTATGAAAATGTTGAAGGTAACGACGTCCCGACCATCACGTCCAATGTCGATCTGAATGACCCGGATATTGGCTGGCGCACCTTTGTCGGGCAGACGATCATGCAGCGTGACAAGCGCAATGCCTTCACCAAGGCACTGCATCTGGATCTCAGCAAGGAGATGGGCGACTGGACGTTCAAGGGTGGCTATGCCTATGATAATTACCACCGTAATATCAATATTATAGATTTGTCGCAGGCCTTGAAGGACGCCTATGCGGCGGCCATACCGGAATCGGAGGTGTCGCAGTATCTGACGCCGATGACGCGCTCCATATATTCGGGCGATGTATCCGGTGGTGGCTTCAATATGTGGGTCGTCCCAGATTTCGACAAGATTTCAAAAGCCGTTGGCTATGACTCTTTGATCCAAGGAAAGGGCAACACCTCCACAGGCGGCTCTTATAATGGCGCCGGCGCTGCTACGATCCAGGAAACGATCACGGGCGCCTATGCCATGACGGCCTATAACGGCCATCTCTTCTCCTATCCGGTCAGGTCCAATTTCGGCGCACGCTTTGTGTCTACGGATCAGAAGGTCACGGCGCCTTCGGTCATTGGCGGCAATATTGTTTATCTGACCACCAAAGCCAGTTATGAAGACGTCCTGCCTTCGTTCAACTTTGTCACCAATGTAACGGACAGCGTCAACCTGCGCTTCGCCGCTTCCAAAACCATGACCCGGGCGAACCCTGCGCTGCTGACCTCTTCGCTCAGCCTTGATACCTCCGCGTCTTCCGGAAATACGGGCAATCCGAACCTGAAGCCGTTCTACTCGAACAATTTCGATATCGGGGGTGAGTATTACACCGGCAAAACGGGCTATATCGGCCTGACCTTCTTTAAGAAGGACATTCAGAACTTCACCTTCAATCAGGTGAACTCTGTGGCCTTTTCCTCTTTAGGTGTTGATTATTCAACCCTGAATGAAAATCAGCAGCAGGGACTTGCCCTCAATGCCGGCGTAACCTGGGCAGATGCTCTGGCCAATCCGTCTCTGGTGTCTGGCGCGAACGTTAACATGACGCAACCGACCAACCTGACAGAGATTATGAAACTGACAGGTCAGGAAATGATTTGGGTTCAGCCCCTGGATAACCTGGTTGAAGGGCTTGGCTTTACCACCAACTACACGCACTTCAGCGTTACACCGGCCAAATATGCTTTCGGTATCCCGGACTACACCTATAATCTGACCGGCTACTATGAGCATGGCGGCTTCTCGGCGCACCTCAGCTATGTGAAGGTCAGCGAGGTCGTTACAGGAGCGCCGTTGCAGGCCAATAACATTATCCTGGCCGCCAATAGTGAAGCCCGTCACCAGATCGATATGTCGGCTTCCTATAAATTCAAGGCTTTTGGCATCGAGCAGAGCATTACGCTCGACGCGACCAACCTCGATAATCAGGGCTTCAAGAGCTACTATACCTATACCAATATGACGACGGGCTTCCAAAGCCCGGGGCAAACCATCCTGATTGGCTGGCGCGCTCAATACTAGAACGCTCTAAACGCTTGCGCCGGGCCTTCCCCCTATCTCAAGGGGCAGGTCCGGCGTCTTGTCGCGCCTCAGGGCGTCGCAAATTGGCGCCGGCTCGATATGGCTTGAAACCCGCAACAGAACTATTCTACACTGATGACCGTATCTGGCTTCGCCGGACGGAGGAAGATGAACGTGTCGGCAGGCCAGGCCCCTAACAGACTTTACCGAAATGTTGCCGATCAGATTGTCGCCATGATTAAGGACGGCACGTTTTCCGCGACGGGGAAGCTTCCGCCGGAGCGCGATCTGGCAAACTCCCTGGGTGTGAGCCGGCCCACCATTCGAGAGGCCATGATCGCCCTTGAAATTCTCAACATCGTCGAAATCCGTGATCGTTCAGGCATCTACGTCGTTCAGGGACAGGCCCGTGAGGGCAAACTGTCCGAGGGCATGGATCTGCCGACCGACGACCTGAGCGTGGGCGCTTTTGAGCTGGTTGAGGCCCGTATCCTTATTGAAGGCGATGCCGCCGGTCTTGCGGCGGAAGCGGCTTCTGCCGATGATATCGACACTCTGAACGACTATGTGCTTCACATGGAATTGACCGACCCTGACGTTTGCGAAACGGCGGATCGGAATTTCCATATCCATATCGCCTCCATGACGCACAATGGCGCGCTGATCGCGGCCATAGAGTTGTTGTGGGATTTGCGCAAAAAATCCCCCCTTGCCACCCAGATCATGTCGCGGGCGCGCGGGGGAGGGCTTGGCGCCCGCATTCTTGAACACAAAAACATCATCAGCGCGCTCAAGGCGCGCAATCCATCCGCTGCCCGTCAGGCCATGCGCGAGCATCTGGAGGGGGTGCGCGAGTACCTGCTCGATGCGACAGAGACGGCGGAAATAGAAGCGCTCAAAAGGCAGCTCAAGCAAAAAAGGCAGACGGTCCTGAGCCGGACCAAGAGCATTGTACCCTAGCCCGGGCATTTTGCCTCCGAGTACTCTATGAAACCCGTCTGTTGTCTGGCGGGCCGAAGTAACTGTCGGGTAGTCTCGCGCCATTGACGATAATCTTTTGAACGACCAGTCCAACCCCCAGGCGCTATGGCCTGAAGGAGAGGGTTTCCGCCTTGCCGCTATAGACAATCGTTTTTGAAGGGGCCGCCGGTTCGCCGCCGGTCGCGTTGCCAGGGGCGGCGATGACGATGTTCAGGGTGCGCGAGGTGACCAGCCCCGGATAGGTGCCCTTGCGCGCGCCGATCGAGAGGGTCTGCGCCTTGTCATTCCACGTCAGATCATAGGTCGCGTACTGGCCCTTTTCATAGTTGTACGTTTCGTTGTCGTCTTCGTAGAGGGTGAAGGACGCGTCCGCGCCGGGGTAAACGCGGATTTCATAAGGCGCGTCGGGCTTCTCGGTGGCGTATTGCTGAACCGGCCCCATCGGAACAATCGAGCCTGCCTTGACATAAAGCGGGATGATATCCAGCGGCGCCTCGCGCGTGACGGTCTGGCCGCCGTCGAGACGGGCATTGGTATAGAAGTCATACCAGCCGGTCCCCTGCGGCAGATAGGTGGCAACCTTGAGATCTAGGCCCTTGTAAGCGGAAGCCAGCGCCTTGATCTGGCTTGGCGTGCGCCAGGCGAGTCGCAGGCTGCGATCCGAGGCGCCCTGATAATACTCGATCCTGAGGGGAACCCTCTCGCCTGCCTTGAGCGTCACCTTTGCGCTCTTGTAGCGTTTGGGGCCATTGTTCCAGTCATCGATGACCTTCTCCCCCTTCAGGAACAGGCGGAAGCCGTCATCGCCTTCCACCCCGATTTCATAGTCACCGGCTTCAGGCGCTACGAGTTCGCCTTCCCAGCGCGCGGAGAAGTGGTCGAGCCCATCGAGGCCTGCAGGCGGTTGCGCCAGAGGCGGCCCCGGCCATTTCAGGTCAAGCGTCGCATCCACCGTCTTGCCCTTGGGGGTTTCAAAGGTCTCACCGGCAAAATACTGCCCTTCCAGTCCTGCTTGACCCGCTTTGGTGCGCAGGGCGCTCGAAGGGATGGTCTCCGCGGGCGGATTCTGGATGTGATACATCGGGCGCGTGACCGGATGAACGAGCAGTGTCCCGCCAAACATGAAGGCGTCATTGATGGCATAGGTCGTCTTGTCTGCGGGGAAATCCATCGGCATGGCCCGCATCAGGGTATAGCCGTCGGAGGTCACCTTCCAACTCAGGCTGTAGATATAGGGCAGCAGGCGGTAGCGCAGGTTGACACTCTTGAGAAGCGAGCCGTACATCTCCGGATCAAGATCCTTGAAGATATAGGGTTCGCGCTCTATGCTGGTGCCATGAACCCGGAAGATCGGGTTGAAGGCGCCGAACTGGAACCAGCGTGCGAAAAGCTCACGATAGGCGGGGTTCTGTTCGCCGCCGGCAAACTCGGTGACGAAGAAGCCGCCGGTATCCTGCGACCAGTAGGGATTGCCGGTAATGGTGACATTGGCGCCGCCATTGATCTGCTCGCCGAAGGTCTTCCAGTTGGCGAAAATATCGCCCGACCACGAGGCCGCGCCGGTGCGTTGCGCCCCAGCCCATGCCGAGCGTGTCAGGGTGAAAACGCGCTTGTCGCTGGTGGCGCGCTGGCCGTCATAGGTGCCTTGCGTCGTCATCAGGGTATAGGGATTGAGATAGCGCGAGAAATCACCGAGCGCATTCTTACCCAGGCTCTTGATATCGCGGATGTTATCGTCCGGATCCCATGCCGCCGTGCCGACCTCCACCTCGGTGCCGTCCATCCACAGCGCGTCGACGCCCTTGTCGAGCAGGCCCTGCTTTATGTACTTGAAATAGATCTGCCGGCCGAGCGGGCTATAGGCGTCATAGACGCGCGCGTGTTTCGAGATCCAGTGCAGCGGCTCGAAACGCAGGCCGTGAGAATCCAGTTCCTTGCCGAGTTCGGTGTCGTTGCCGACCGACGGCCAGATCGAAATCATCAGCTTCAGATGTTCTTCGTGCAGCGTCCTGATCATGCCTTCCGGATCGGGATAGCGCGCCTTGTTCCAGATCATGCCGCTCCAGGTGCCATCGGTGTCGCTGCCCCAGTATTGCCAGTCCTGAACGATGTAATCGAGCGGGAACTGCTTTTCGCGGAAGGTGCGGGCCACCTCCAGCAGGCGGTCCTGCGTCTTGTAGCGCTCCTTGCTCATGAACAGGCCAAACGCCTGCTTGGGATACATCGGCGCCTCCCCCGTCAGGTGACGATATGACTTGACCACGTTGTCAATGCTGTCGCCACCCATGAAGTAGTAATCGACGCCGCCCGGCGCGCTCTCGGCCCACAGCGTCGCGCCTTCGGCATTATCCTTGAAGATCATCTTGGAATAGGTATCCCAGAGGATGCCGTATTTTTCGGACGACACCATGACCGGAATGACGATTCCGGTATTGGTCTGGACCAGCAGGATATCCTTGTTGCGACGGTTGAGCTCACCCTCGTCGATGAAGCCAAAGCCGAATATGCCCTCATCGGGTTTGAGGGTGAAGGTATTTTGCGCCTCATAGGTCGGCGCGCCGGAGATCTCGACCGGCTTGAGGCTCTCCGGGGCTCTGGCGCGTTCGCGGGTATAGACCTTGCCGATGGCATCCTTGAAGGTGAGGGCGCCCGAAGATTTATCGACGACGATGGTCAGTTTTTCCGAAACGATACTGAGATCGGTCGGCGTTTCCCTGATGTCAAAGGCCACGGCTGTCGGCTTGTCGACGACGACGATGCTCGGCGCGGTCCAGTAGTTTTTGCCCAGGTTCGCATTGATGCGCACGGTCTGCGGGCCATAGAAGATGATGTTCTTGGTGATGCCGTCATGGGTGATCTGCAAGCCGTCTGCGAGTCGCGTAAAGGACAGGCCGGCCTTAACGGGCGCTTCCACCTTCAAAAGGTGGCCATTCGCATCGAGGCCGGTCGGGGCAGCAGCGCCAGCCATGGCGGGCATAAGCGCCAGAAACGACACGCATGTTGTTAGGAGAAGCGTCTTTGTCGGCAGATATTTCATTTGGCATTACCCTTTTTCGCGGTTCACCTTCAGCCAGCGCGTTCACGCTGCTGACAAATGCAGCCTTGGAAGATGTGCAGAGTATCCCCCGCACGCATACCATGGCTGCCTGTTGATTAAGGCGAAGTCCTGTTTGTTTCCTGTAGCCAGCGTCTTTTTAGCGCGCCTGAGACTGCCTTCACTTTACCGATTTGCCGCACTCATATTGGCGCCGAGTGCGCTCAACCGACATAAAACTCCGTAAGGTGTTAGCGGTATCAATTTATCGACGGGTTGAAATAAGTCAATCGCTTATGGCCGTGAAAGACACGTAAGAATTGCCTTATATTTAAAAATAGTTTTTATTAGAGGTAGCCGGCGCAAGACTCGGCGCTTTATCAGGGAGCTTCCAATGTCTGTTCGCAGCTTAATGTATACGGGTTTATTCGCTGCGGTCGCCTTATGCGCTGCGCCCTCGTCCTTCGCGGAAAACCCGATCATCCAAACGCATTTCACCGCCGACCCGGCGCCTCTGGTGCACGATGGCGTGGTCTATCTCTACACCAGCCACGATGAAGATGACGCCAACGGCTTCAAGATGCTGGACTGGCGGCTTTATGCCTCCACGGATATGGTCAACTGGACCGACAAAGGCGTTGTGGCGTCGCTGAAGACCTTCCCCTGGGCCGTACAGGACAATGACGCCTGGGCACCGCAGGTGGTGGAGCGTGACGGCAAGTTTTACATGTACGTCCCCATCAGCGTTGCCGGATGGCCCAAGAATGTGATCGCTGTGGCGGTCGCCGATAAGCCGGAAGGGCCCTTCCGTGATGCGCTTGGCAAGCCTTTGATCGATAAGGCGGAGGGCTATATTGACCCTACCGTCTGGGTCGATGAAGACGGCCAGGCCTATATGTACTGGGGCAATCCGAATCTCTGGTACGTCAAGCTGAACAAGGACATGGTCTCCTATTCCGGAAAGATCGAGAAAGTCGCTTCCAAGCCGGCCAACTACCAGGAAGGCCCGTGGTTTTATAAGCACAAATCGAAATATTATCTGGCCTATGCCTCGACCTGCTGCCCCGAAGGCATCGGCTACGTCATGAGCGACAAGCCCACCGGGCCATGGATCTACAATGGCGACATCATGGCCGGCAACCCGGGCGCGACCGGCAACCATCCCGGCATCATCGATTACAAGGACAAATCCTATGTGTTCGGCTTCAATTATCGCCTGAATTTTGCCGAAACGCCGATCCACCACGAGCGGCGATCGGTTACCGTGACGGAACTCACCTACAACCCCGATGGCACGATTCAGCTCCTGCCGTGGTGGGATGGTGTTGGCGCCAAACAACTGCATACGCTATCCCCTTATGAGCGGGTGGAAGCCGAAACGATCGCCTGGACGTCAAAGGTCAAAAGAGACAGGGATCGTCCGATCGACTGGGCGCCGGGCGTCAAAACCGCCAAAAGCAGCAAGGTGGGCATGTATCTCACGCGTATCACCGACCTGACCTATACCAAGGTCAATGGCGTTGACTTCGGACAGGCGGGCGCCTCGACGTTCACGGCCAATCTGGCCAGCGGTGGCAAGGGCGGGGTGATCGAACTGCGTCTGGATTCGGTCGATGGCCCGCAGATCGGTCGCTTGACCGTCAAGCCGACCGCCGGCTGGGATGACTGGCAAACCCAGACAACACCCGTATCCAATGCCATTGGCACGCATGACCTGTTCCTTGTCTTCAAAGGCGAAGGTGACGCGCCGCTGTTCAATCTCAACTCTTGGCGCTTTTCGAAGCCGTAAAGGCGGAGGAAAGCCTTAAGCGTCGGGCTGGCGCGGCGGCGCGGTCGAGCCCCGGATGATCAGGCTGAAGTCCAGTATATGGGCCGCCTTGGCCTTGACGGCGAGATCGCCACCGAGCGCTTTGACGATGTTGTCGACCGCGCTTTCCCCCATGTCAACGATGGGCTGCTGAATGGTTGTGAGCGGCGGCCAGACGCTTTCCGCGCCCGGACTGTCGTCGAAACCGACCACGGATATGTCGCCAGGCACCGATAATCCGCTCTTTGCCGCGGCCGTCATCAGGCCAAAAGCGATCATATCGCTGCCGGCGAAAATCGCCGTCGGCCGGTTATCGGACATCATGATCGTTTCGCCCGTCGCGATCGCACCCTTGGGCGTCGCATTGCCGACCTCAATCAGGGGGAAGGGGGGCACTTGCCCCTTATCACGGAAAAAGCGTGTGTAACCGTCATAGCGATCAAGGCTGGCGCCGGTTTCCCGGAAGCCGACATAAAGGATCTGCCGATGGCCGAGGTTCCACAGGTGTTCCATCACCTCATAGGCGGCCTGGCTGTCGTTCATGTAAATGTAGGAGGATCGCTCCAGCTGCAAGCGCGGCGCAATCCGGATATAGGGTATGCGCAAGGTCTCCAGCATGTCGAGAATAACCGGATCGTCGCACATGGGCGGCGGCACGACCATGGCGTCAAACCGGGATGAGCCGAGACGCCTGAGCACGGCGTGCCGGTCCTCGGATTCGTAGCCCTTCATCAACTCCATGATCATATGGTAGCCATGACGCCGGGCGGCGCGCATGACGCCTGCCTGTAAGGCGCTGTAATAGTAATGAATGTCTTCACTGAAGATCATCAGCCCGACCAGATAGCTGCGCGAGCCAGGCAAGGAGCGCGCCGCCGCATTCGGCTTGAAGCCATGCGAACTCGATAATTGCCTGAACCCGCGCGCGCGTATCGGCGCCCACGCCGTTTTCGTGGTTGAGAACGCGCGAAACCGTTTTTATGGAGACTTCGGCTTCGCGCGCAATATCAATAATCGTCAGGTTTTTCATTATTTCGGAGTTGTTCGGAAACAGTCTCCCGAGACTTAATCCATTCGTGGCGAGAGTAAACGCTTTTCCCCGCTTCTAGGGCTTGCGCGTGGCCGCAGGTAGTGTGGCCGCGCCTTTGAGGCCGGCATCTTCGGCATCGTGAGCGACGGAAACAGCGTAGCGACCGGCGGATTGTGACCAGGCGTTGGCCTTGTCATCAAAGCGCGAGAGCAGGCGCGAATCTGCGGTGACGGAGACGGTGGTGCTTTCGCCGGGCGCCAGATCCACCTTAGAGAAAGCGATCAGACGCTTGGCGGGCCCCGCCGGCGTTTGTTCGAGATATACCTGAGGCGCATCCTTGCCACGCACAGAGCCAGTATTGGTGACCTTGAAGCTGACCGTCAGCTTGTCGCCACCGGTCACCTTGACGTCGCTATAGCTGAATTTGGTATAGGACAGGCCGTAACCGAAGGGGAAAAGCGCTTTCTGGTTCAGGGCGGCGAAGCGGCGGTAGCCTATGTCGGCGCCCTCGTCGTAATGCACGTCGAACACCTGTCCTTCGGGCAGGCCCAGACCGGGCATGGTGGCGCGCGGATACTGGTCGATGGTAACCGGGAAGGTGACGGGCAGATGGCCGGACGGATTGACCGCGCCGGTCAGGACGTCAGCGATGGCCTCGCCGCCCTTCTGGCCGGCATACCAGGCCTCGACCACGGCCGGCGTCTTTTTCAGCCAAGGCATGCTGACGGCGCCGCCGGTTTGCAGGACCACGACAGTGCGAGGATTGGCGTCGGCGATCGCGCTGATCAGGGCATCCTGGCCATCGGGCAGATTGAGGTCAGGCGCATCATCGCCTTCTGCCATCCACTGATTGCCGAAGACGATCACCAGATCGGCATCCTTCGCCTTGCGCGCCGCTTCCGCCGGATAGCGGCCGGTATCGAAGCGGATGGTGGCGTTGGGCAGGCGATCCTTCAAGGCCTTGACCGGCGATGACATATGGAAGTTCATGCGGTTAAACGCCGCCATCATGCCTTCGCCGCCCACCGGAAGGGCGAGTTGATGGGTATCGGCTGTGACCTGCGACGAGCCGCCGCCCGACAGGACGCCGGCATCGGCATGACCGCCGACGATCAGGATCGACTTGGCGCTGGCGGCGAGAGGCAGCAGGTTGCCGTCGTTCTTGAGCAGGACGATGCCTTCGGCGGCCGCCTGGCGCGACACCTCGGCGTTGGCTGTCTTGTCGACCGTCACCGCTGCCGGGGAATCAAACAGGCCGGCGGCAAACATCGAGCGCAGGATGCGGTGCGTCATATCGGAGAGGCGCGCCGGAGCTATGGCGCCGTTTTGCACGGCGGCTTTCAGCGGTTCGCCGAACCAGATCTGTTTGTCGAGTTGTTCGCCGGATTGCTGGTCGAGGCCCTTTACGGCGAAATCGGTGGATTTGACCGCGCCCCAATCGGACATGACGTAGCCCTTATAGCCCCAGTCACCTTTCAGCACCTTGTTGAGCAGGTGGTCGTTGCCGCAGGCATAGGCGCCATTGACCAGATTGTAAGAACACATCACCGAGCCGGGCTGCCCTTTTTCGATGGCGATCTGGAAGGCCAGCAGGTCTGACTCGCGCATAGCGGATTCGGAGATGACGCTGTTGGCGAAGTTTCGGCCGGTCTCCTGATCGTTTATGGCAAAATGCTTGACGGTGGAGATGACATTCTGGCTTTCAATGCCCTTTATGGCCGCGCCGGCGATGTTGCCGGCCAGCCAGGGATCTTCACCGGCATACTCGAAATTGCGGCCGCCGCGCGGATCGCGCGCCAGATTGACGCCGCCGGCCAGTTGCACATTTATGCCTCGCGACCGCGCCTCTGCGCCCACGACCGCACCGCCCTTGAAGGCAAGATCAGGGTTGAAGGTGGCGGCCAGCGACAGGCTGGAGGGCAGGGCCGTCGCTGTATCGCCCGGTCGCGCATTGCCGGGATTGGTGACGCCCAGGGACGCATCGCTCTCCTGCTGGGCGGGAATGCCGAGGCGCGCGATGCCTGGAATAAAACCGGCTGAACCGATGGCGCCCTCGGGCAGCTTCATGCCGGGCATAAAGATCATCGCCATCGGGCCGTGGACAAGGCTGATGCGTTCGTCGAGCGTCAGTTCTTTTTCCAGCAGGCTGGCGCGCTGATCCGCGTTCAGGCTCTTGTCAAGCCACGGGCGGGCGTCAGCCGCATAACCCGGTGTTGACAGGCCCAGCGCCAAGGTGAGGGCGGTGGCGGAAACGATATTTTTGAGAATTACGGTGATGTGAGGCTGTGGCTTCATAACTTATCCCTGAGCGATATGCCGTGCCTCGCATGATGTGTGCGGGCCGGCTTTTATTGATTTTAAAGGTGCGCCGGTTGAGGGGCGAAGGTCGTAAGGCGGTGGACATAGCGTAGTGGCGCCGCACAGTTGTAGCGGGCGGGTAGGCATAGCGTCAGACAACGTTGTCTCAATATTATCCATTTTTCAGACGAGTCAAGGTCAAATTCCGATGTCCTGGACATTCTGCGGCCGTCTACCGTCTGGGGCGCGGTGGCACGCAGAAGGGGACGAAGGGCTTTTCAAGCGGGGTATGATGAATAAAAATTAATAAACCGCCTTGAAGCCGCTCGATGCGGGCACAGTCAGGGGGCCTTGAGGTTGCTCCTGGCCTTGATTACATGAAATAAGTTTGTTCTCGCGGGTATTTCCTATGCCGTGCCGGACGGATTGGCGGCGCGATTATGCTGGGCTGAATCCTGGGGAATGCGCCTTTCTTCCGGAAGGTGCGGTGCGGAGGCGTGTAAAATCCGTTGACAACGTTATCCCAATTCGCCACGTTCAAGTCGCCAGACTGCTGCCCGAACCCAGAACTCGCGGCTGATGCCCCCTGTTGCAAATAATAAGATCCGCAAAGCCGGATCAGGAGAGGAAACCATGCGCTTATCCCCCTTTTCGTGCGCCCGTCGCCGGACCATGACGGCTGTCGCCGCCGCGATCTTTGCTGCGGCCGGCCCGATGACGGCCGCCTTGCCGGCTTACGCCGCGCCACAGACGGTCAAAACGCTTAGCGGCCCGATCCAGGGCGTCACGGTCGACGGCGTCGAGTCCTTCAAAGGGCTTCCCTTTGCCGCCCCGCCCGTCGGTGACCTGCGATGGCGCGCCCCGCAACCGGCCCCCAAGTGGTCCGCCGTGAAAATGGCCGATGCCTACGGCCATGACTGTATGCAGACCCCCTTTGGCGGCGATGCCGCGCCTCTGGGCGCAACGCCGGGCGAAGATTGCCTGGTGCTTAATGTCTGGCGTCCGGCCGGGGTGCCGAAGGATGCCAAACTGCCGGTCATTTTCTGGATCTATGGTGGCGGTTTCGTCAATGGTGGCTCATCCCCGCCGGTCTATGACGGTTCGTCCTTCGCCAAGAAGGGCGTGATCATGGTCAGCGCCAATTATCGCCTGGGCCGGTTCGGTTTCTTCGGCTTTCCGGCCTTGACGCAGGAAAACAAGGATAAGGGTCTTTTGGGCAACTATGGTTACATGGACCAGATCGCCGCGCTCAAATGGGTTCAGGCCAATATTGCCGCCTTTGGTGGCGATCCGGCCAATGTAACCATCTTTGGTGAGTCGGCCGGTGGCGGATCGGTTCACACCCTGATGACGACGTCGCAGGCCAAGGGGTTGTTCGCCAAGGCAATCGTCCAGTCGGGCGGTGGCCGCGGCAATCTGATGGGCAATCGCGAACTGAGCAAGGATAAGCCCAATCTGCCGTCGTCGGAGACCCTCGGCGTCAACTTCGCCAAAAAGAACGGCATCGCGGGCACCGGGCCGGACGCCCTTGCCGCCTTGCGCAAGCTCTCGGCCGAGCAGATCAATGATGGTCTGGGCATGATGACGATGGGCCAGGCCGGTCAGACCTATGGCGGTCCGATGCTGGATGGAGTGATTGTCGCGGAAACGCCACAGTCCGTTTATGAGGCCGGCCGTCAGGCCAAGGTGCCATTCATGATTGGCGCCGATACGGCGGATATCGGTTTTGGCTTTGCCGCGAGCAAGGAGGCCGCCTTCGCCGCCTTTGGCCCGCATGCCGATCAGGCCAAGGCCGCCTACGACCCCGATGGCACCAAATCGCTGCAGCAGATCAACAGCGAGATCGCCATGGACAAAACGATGGTCGAGCCATCGCGCTTTGTGGCGGCCACCATCGCCAAACAAGGCCTTCCGTCCTATGAGTTCCGCTTCGGCTATGTCGCGGATTCGATGGAGAGCGAATGGAAGACGGGGACGCCGCACGCCACCGAAATACCCTATGTGATGAATACGGTTCAGACCAAGTACGGCGACAAGCTGACCGCTACGGATGCCAAAATCGCCGACCAGACCAACAGCTACTGGGCCAATTTCGCCAAGACCGGCAATCCGAACGGGGAGGGGTTGCCCCAGTGGCCGCAATACGATCCGAAGGCCGACGTTCTTATGGTGTTTACGCCCGAAGGTGTGCCGGTCTCGCAACCGGACCCGTGGCGGGCGCGTATGGAGGTAACGGCGGCCGTGGCTGATCTGCCGCCCCCGCCGCCACCGGCCACCAAAACCGCCGATGGTCACTACGCGACCAAGATGACGCCTCTGGGCGACATGATTGACGATCCGGCCGCCAAGGCCGTACTCGGCAAGTATATTCCGGATGTGATCAACAGTCCGCAGATCGGTATGGGGCGCGGCATGACGCTTGTGGCGCTTCAGCAATATATTCCGGCGCTCACCGACGAGGTGCTGGGCAAGATCGATGCGGATCTGGCGGCCTTGCCCGCGAAGAAGTAGGCCAAAGCCCCGCCGTCGTCTTGGCGGCGGAGGGGCTTTGCACCCAAACCCTATTGTCATGCGGCCGGCCCTTGTCATTGCCAGAGCCAGAGCACGGCGGAGTCTGGCCGCAACCGTGGCCCGGAATGAACCGCCCAACCATATCCTGCAGGGAATTCACATGTCTTGTCGTCATCGTTCGCTTTTTGCCTCCGTCGCTTTGGGCGTCGTCCTTCTGGCCGCTCATCCCGCTGCGGCTCAGTTTGGACCGCCCGCGCCGCCGCCACCGCCCAAGGAGACGCCGTGGAAAAATACCGGCCTCGACGCGCAGACACGAGCCGATCTCATTCTCAAGGAAATGACGCAGGCCGAAAAGCTGACCCTCCTGATGGGGCATTTCGCGTCGACAGCCGACTGGATGAACCTGCGCGGTGACATTCCGGGCCTGGGCTGGAAGCCGCCCGCAGAAAGCCGCGCGCAATCGGCCGGATTCGTCTTCGGTGTGCCCCGACTGGGTATTCCCAACCAGTGGCAGGCCGATGCCGGCATCGGTGTCGCCTCGCAGCCTGGCCCGCACCCGCGTCTGCGAACGGCGCTACCGTCGGGCCTGGCCACCGCTGCGACGTGGGATCGCGCCCTGGCTTTTGACGGCGGCGCCATGATCGGGCGTGAGGCGCGCCTGTCGGGCTTCAATGTGCAACTGGCCGGCGGCGTCAATCTGGCGCGCGAACCGCGCAATGGCCGCAATTTCGAATATGCCGGCGAAGATCCGTTGCTGGCTGGCGTCATGGTGGGGGAGCAAATCCGTGGCATCCAGTCAAACCACATCATTTCGACCGTAAAGCACTACGCGTTCAATGATCAGGAAACCTATCGCAACTCGGCCTCTTCGAACATTTCGGACAAAAACGGACGGGAATTGGATCTGCTCGCCTTCCAGTTCGCGATCGAACTCGGCAAGCCCGGCGCGGTGATGTGCAGCTATAATCGCGTCAACAGCATCTATGCCTGCGAAAACGATTACCTGCTGAAGGATGTCCTCAAGACGGACTGGGACTTCCATGGATTTGTAATGTCGGACTGGGGGGCGACTCACTCGACGATCCCTGCGGCCAATGCTGGCCTCGACCAGCAATCCGGTTATCCGTTCGACCGGGCGCCATATTTCGCCGGTGCGCTTAAGGATGCGGTTGAAAGCGGTCAGGTTTCAGAGGCGAGGCTTGACGACATGACGCGCCGCGTCCTCTGGGCCATGTTCTCTACCGGCGCCTTCGACAATCCGGTGGCGGTCAAGGAGGATGAACTAGATTTTGTGGCGAACGGACAGGTCTCTCAGTCCGACGCCGAAGCGGGGATGGTTCTGTTGAAAAACGACGGCGCCCTGCCACTGGCCGCCAGCGCAAAGAAGATTGTGGTGCTGGGTGGTCGCGCGGATCGCGGCGTCATCTCCGGCGGGGGCTCATCCCAGGTCTATGGTCGTGGCGGTAACCCGGTCGCCGATCTCGATCTCGGCCCCAAATTCTTCCCAGGCCCTGTCACCTATTATGCGGACTCGCCCGTCGCGGCCCTCAAGCGCCTGACGCGGGCTGAGGTGGTCTACGATGACGGCAAGGATCCGCAAGCCGCCGCCGAACTGGCCAGACATGCGGATGTGGTGATTGTATTTGGTACGCAATGGACCGGCGAGGGTGTGGATGCGGCCATGAGTTTGGATCAGAAGGGCGACGCCTTGATCGAGGCGGTGGCCGGCGTCAACTCCAATACCGTCGTCGTGCTCCAGACGGGCGGACCGGTCTTCATGCCGTGGCTATCCAAAACGCGCGCCGTGCTTGAGGCCTGGTATCCCGGCAGTCAGGGCGGCACGGCGATTGCCCGCGTGCTGACCGGCGCTGTATCGCCCTCCGGCCGCCTGCCGGTGACCTTTCCGGCGGCCCTGGATCAACTGCCGCGTCCGGTTCTGGACGGCTTCGGCAAACCCGACAAGCCGATCACCCAGATCAATTACGATATCGAAGGTGCCGCTGTCGGCTACAAGTGGTTCGACAAGCAAAAGCAGCAACCGCTCTTCGCTTTCGGGCATGGCCTGACCTATTCGAAGTTCGCCTACAAGGCACTGGCCGCCGATACGCGCCGGAATACGCTTCTCGTCAGCGTGACGGTTTCCAACACCGGCAAGCGGGCGGCGGCGGACGTGCCGCAAATCTATGTCAGCGCGCCGGATGCGGCCGGATGGGAGGCGCCGAAGCGTCTGGCTGGCTGGAGCAAGGTCTATCTGAAGCCGGGGCAGTCGAAAGAGATCAACGTGACCGTTGATCCCCGTCTGCTGTCGACCTTCGATGCCGCCACCAAAACCTGGAAACTCAAGGCCGGCACCTATCGCATTTCTGTCGGAGCCTCGGCCGCCGCTCTGGTTAAAACCCTTGATGTCGCCTTGCCGGAGGCCGTCTTTGACATGAAGGGCCAGCCCTTGGGTGGCGGTAAATAAACCTTCTCAGATTAAGCCTCGGCCGCGAATCTTCAAAGCCGTACCGAAGGCGTGACTTGAGTTTTCCGGTAAGGTGACGTGAAGGCCCTGCTTATCCTGCCGGAAGCTGAGGGGGGCGTTGCTCCCGACAATCTCGACGCGCTCAACCTTGAGCCTGGCCAGAGTCATAAGCGTGACGACCGGCTTGGCCGGGCGGCCGAGTGTCATGGCGTACAGTGCGTCGTGGCCCTGGGTGAAGCGAATGTCCTCGGAGGTGAAGGGTTTCGCGGCGCCTTCGCCGAACTGTCCTGACGCGACTTGGGTGGGGCCTTCGCCGGCAATCCGCCAAGGCCGCGTGCCGAAAATGGCCTCGCCAAACCGGCTTGTCCATGTCGCGATGTCTTCGACGATGCGTTGTTCTTCTGAGTCGATTGTGCCGTCGCCGCGCACCGGTATGCTCAGCAGAAGGTTGCCGTTCTTGGCAACGACATCGCACAGCCGGTGTATGACCGCCTGCGCGCTCATATAGGATTTGTTGTCAAATTTTTCGCGATTATAGTGCCAGTCGCCGATGCAGGTGTCCGTCTGCCAGGGATGGGGCACAATATCCGAGCGGAAGCCACGTTCAACGTCTTCGATAACGGCCGCCCGACGATCTTCCGGCAGGTTTTTCGTATTGATCACCACATCCAGTTTGCCGTGCCAGGCCAGTGAGGCATTGTAATAGTGGGCGGCGATGTCCAGTCCCGCCTGACCGAGGGGAAGGTCGAAATTGTCAAAATACAACAGGTCAGGCTTGTAGGAATCAATCAGGTCCTTGCAGCGGAGATACCATTGCCGGACAAACGCCGGATTGGCCAGGGGCGGGCTTTCGTTCCAGACCCGGTCATGGGCTTCGTGCCAGGCCATCGCTTCTGACGTTGATTTAAGCCCTTCCGGTATGGGCATCACGGCGCCGGCATACAGTTCCTGTGGATCCAGGCCTTCCCACCATTTGCCTTTGCCGTCGTATTTGGTCAGGTTCCAGGCGTCATAACGCTCACCGACGCGCGGGCCTTCAGGATCGTAACCGTAGGCGGTCTGGAACCAATGCCAGGCATGGGCCGAATGGTTTGACACCCCGAACTTCAGGCCGCGCGCCCGTGCCGCTTTTGCCCAGATGCCGATAATATCCTTTCTGGGCCCCACGCGCAGCGAATTCCAGTCATGGAATTTGGAGTCATAGGCGTCAAAATTATCGTGGTGATTGGCGAGGGCGACAAAGTATCGTGCGCCGGCGGCCTTGTAGAGGTCGAGCAGAGCGTCGGGATTCCAGTTTTCGGCTTTCCACAGATTCTCGATTTCCATGAAACCGGTATCCGCCGGATGGCCATAGGTCTTGGCATGGTGATCATATTGGCGCTCACCCTGCATATACATGTTGCGCGCATACCAATCACCCGCTTCGGGTACGCATTGTGCGGACCAGTGCGCCCACAGCCCGAACTTGGCGTCGCGGAACCAATCCGGCGCCTTGTAGCCGGCTTTCAGGGACTCCCAGTCTGGCCTGAATGGCCCCTGAGCCATTTCGGAGAATGACCTGGCCGCTTCCGCTGGCCGACCGGAGAGGCATGCACCGCCAACGCCCGCCGTTATGGCGGCAAAATCCCGTCTGGTAATCATGTATCCTGTTCCCTGTCTGGCATGAGCGGCTAAGGTCTTGATGCGCCGCTTTCACGTGAAGTCTATTGTCGGACATTTTATATATGGCAATTATATTTGCTTGTAAATTCACAAATGGGCTCGGTGATTCAAAACCTGCGGGTTGGGTAAACCGCGCCCGTATGGCGTATACCGTTCAATTTAAACTCAATTGGCCGGTGCGCCATGAAACCAGAAAAGTTCGCCCGTATGCGGCCGGCAGATGTCACAGGGCTTGTGGTTTCATTGTTATATATGGTAGTTGCTATTAAATAAGATATTTGTACAAAAAGTAAAGTTATACCCTATGAAAGCCATTGTGTGCGACAAACCTTTTTCTCTTGGCATCGAAGACAGGCTAGCACCTGTACGCAAGGCCGGAGAGGCCATGATCCGTATCCGCCGCGTCGGGCTCTGCGGCACGGACTATCATATTTTTTCCGGCAACCAGCCCTTTCTCGCCTATCCGCGCATCATGGGGCATGAGTTGGCCGGTGAGGTTGCCGAAGTCGATGAGGGCTCGTCGCTGCGTATCGGGCAACTGGTCACGATCAATCCTTACCTGCCGTGCGGCGTCTGCGTGGCCTGCCGCAAAGAAATGCCGAACTGCTGCGTCAACATAAAGGTGCTCGGCGTTCACATTGACGGCGGCATGACCGAATTCATCTGCGTGCCGGCCGACGCGGTGATCCCGGTGGAGGGCCTGTCTCCGGATCAGGCCGCTATGGTGGAATTTCTGTCGGTGGGGGCTCATGCCGTGCGTCGCGGGCAGGTGAGCAAAGCCGACAGAGCGCTTGTTGTGGGGGCCGGGCCGATTGGTGTGGGCGTCGCCTTGTTTTGCAAATTTACCGGCGCCGAGGTCAGCCTGATCGACACCAGCGCCGAGCGTCTGGCCTATGCGCGCGATAAGGTGGGCCTGGAGCATGTGCAGCAGGTCGGGGAAGATCTCGACGCCTTCCTCACCGAGCGCTCCAACGGGGAATATTTTGACGTTGTGTTTGACGCCACCGGCAATGGCAAGGCCATTGAAAAAGGGTTCGGCTATGTCGCGCACGGCGGACGCTATGTTCTTGTGAGCGTGGTCAAGGACACCATTTCTTTCTCCGATCCGGAATTCCATAAGCGTGAAACGACGCTGCTGGGCAGCCGTAACGCGACCCGCGAAGATTTTGAATATGTCATCAGCAAGCTGCGGTCCGGCGCCATCCCCAGCGACATGCTCCAGACCCATAACTTCGATCTGATGGAGACGCCGACGCGGATCAAGGAGCTGATCGCCAATCAGGGCTCGGTTCTGAAGGCGATAGCTACGTTTTGATGGCCTGACACGTCCCCTTTGCTACTTCGCGGGATTATTGACTTTGAGGAAATCGACCACGGCTTGGGCTGTGCCAAGGCGGCAGGCCTCGGTGGCGAGGTCATGGCCGCAATCAGCCAGTTCGACATAGGTGACCGGCTTGCCGGCCTTCTGCAGGGCATCGCGCAAAGTGCGGCTCTGGCTGGCCGGTACGGTCTTGTCGTATTGGCTGTGCACCAGCAGCACCGGCGTGCGGACCGCCGCCGCCGTGATGGCCGCCGGCGTCTGGCTGCCGAAGTAGCGCTGAGCCAGGGCCGGCGAGTTGGAATTGGCGCGGAAGGCGCGCGGTTGCGTCGAATTGGCCTTGAGCGCGGCGATCTCGTCGGCCACGGCGTTTTGCTTCGCGCTCTTCAGATAGTCATCAGGATCGGCAATGCCGTTGATGGCGATGGCGCAGCGATAGGGACTGCCGGATTGCGCACCGGCCAGCGCCGCGTAGCCGCCATAGCCCTCGCCGGCGATGCAGACGCGCTTGGCATCGACAATCCCCTGACCGGCGAGATAGCGCACGCCATCGGCCATGTCGCTCAAGATTCGGCCCGACCATTCGCCCTTGCCGGCTTCGGTCAGGGCGGCGCCATAGCCATCGGAACCGCGGTAGTTGGGTTGCAGCACGACATAGCCGCGTGACGCCAGGGCCTGTGCCAGCCCGTCAAAGCCACGTGCATCGTGGCCAAGCGGTCCGTCATGCGGCAGCACGACCAGAGGCCGGTTCTTCGCCTCGCCCTGCGGCGGCAGGGTGATCAGGGCGCGGATCTCCACGCCATCGGCCGCCGTGTAACGAACCGATCGCTGCGACGCCACCCATTCCGCCGGCACCGAGGGATACTGGCTGCCGATATCGACGCGCTTGCCGGTGGCAAAATCGTAATAGTGCCACGAACCCGGATCATCACCGCCCTGATTGAACAGGATCATCTGATGCGGATCGCGCGCGGTGGCGACGACGCGCACGGCCTGACCCGGCGCGGTGTCGACGGCGTGCTTGTAGACCTCGGCGAGATCAGGATCGAAGAAGGTGTAGGTGGTGATTTCGCCATCGTGGGCGAAGCCCGACAGGGCACCGGTCTGCGGATCGAACAAAGGCCGGTCGCGGGTGGCGTCGCCGCTATCGAGCGCTTCGGACAGCTTGCCATCGGCCGACAGCTCGTAATAGTGGAAGCGGCGCTGGCCATCGGCACCAATGGCCACATCGAGGATCAGCAGGGACTGGCCGTCGCGGCCTAACCCTGCCAGAAACGGCGCAAAGGTATGCGCCTTGGCGTCGATCTTGCGCTTGAGAATCGGCGTCCACTTGCCGGACTTTTTCATCTCGATGCTGAAGGTCTCATCGAGATAGGTGTAGAGCGCTCTGACGGTGGGCTGTCCGGTCTCATCGGTCAGCCAGTCATCGACATACCTGCCAATGCGATCGAGATCACCGCCGTGATCATCGATGATGCGGCCCCGGCCGGTCTCGGGATCGACCCGCCACAGATAGGCACGCTGCGCCACCTGGCCGGCGATCGATTTGTCGCGCAGTTCGAGAAAAGCACCAACGAGCTGCATCTTACCGTCAATCATCACCGGCTTGGGCAGACCCAGCACCATGCCGTTATAATCGCCGCTCATCCTTTTACCGAGCGTCACTGACTGATTGTTGCGTAAATCAACGATCGTTCCCGCGTCGTGAGACCGAACACCATATTCAGCACATTTCGGCGGTGTCAGGCTGCTTGCAAGTATCAGGGCGAGGATAGGGTCAGGCGCAAGACCCTTGCCCGTGCTGCCTCCACCTTGGAACCCGCCGACAGTCATAGCCGCGATATAATCATCACCCGTTTGCGCCGCTTTAAAGGCCTGCCCCGCGCCAGAAGGACAGGTACCGCGCAGGCCGGTCTGGGTCTCCGACAGCAGGATATGATCATTGTCGAGCCAGGTAATTGCCGACAAAGGATCTTCGCTGAGGCGTATGGTTTGGTTGCTGCCGTCGGTCACAGTGTAGGTCGTCAGCAGGCGCAGACCGGCCTTGCGGGTGATGAAGGCGAAGCGGCTGCCATCTGAGGACAGGGCAATCTGTTCAACGCGCGGGGATTTGACATAGACCTCCAGCGGCGGAGGCGACGCCTCTTCGGCCAGTTTGGGGCGGACGGCGCCCTTGACAACAACCTCGGTGGCATCGGGCGGTGTCGTCTGGGCACCCGCCTGTGACCCGGCCAGCAAAAATATGACACTTAACGCGGTAAGACACCTAAGCATGAAATTTCCCCCTGATTGTTATTTACTTTAACTATCATCATAGTTGCTTCCCCATCTATGACAATGATAATTTTTGCGCGTGCCAAAAGATGGCCTTCAGGACCTGTCAGCGAAACAGTCTTGCTCTTTCCAGGCAACAGACCGGCTCATCTTCTGCCAATATCGAACAGGCTCAGCGTTTTATGCTTTTAAGGCGCGTCTCACCGCGGGGGGAAACGTCCCATTTATTTGCTCACTGCCTTCATATCTGTGACGTGACGGTCTATAAGGCCGTTAAATGTCTTGATGATTGCAGCCTTCTTTGGCGCCGGCCAGCATTGCCTTTTAGTCTTTGATAGTATTGAAAATGAATAAAAACCAAGCGCATAGATTTCAGCGTTGCACCCATGATGGATTGGACGGACCGGCACTGCCGCGCCTTCCATCGCACTCTGACGCGCCATGCCCTGCTCTATACCGAGATGGTGACCACCAAGGCGGTGATCCATGGCGACCGAGAGCGCCTGCTTGGGTATTCCGAGGTCGAGCATCCCGTGGCGCTGCAACTGGGTGGCTCTGAGCCTGCGGAACTGGCGCAGTGCGCCAAGATCGCCGAGGACTGGGGCTATGACGAGGTCAATCTCAACTGCGGCTGTCCGTCCGATCGCGTTCAGTCGGGCAGTTTTGGCGCCTGCCTGATGCGTGAACCGCAACTGGTGGCGGATTGCATGCAGGCCATGATCGAGGCCACGCATCTGCCGGCGACCGTCAAATGCCGCATCGGCGTTGACGATCAGGAGGCGCGCGACAGCCTGTTCGCCCTGGTCGAGGCCTGCAAGACAGCTGGCGTGACATCATTCGCCGTCCATGCGCGCAAGGCCTGGCTAAAGGGACTGTCGCCCAAGGAAAACCGCGATGTGCCATCGCTCGATTACGACCTGGTCTATGCACTGAAGCGCAGCTATCCGGAACTGACCATCGCGATTAATGGCGGGATCTGTTCGCTGGAGGCGGCGCAAGGCCATTTGCAACACGTCGATGGCGTTATGCTGGGGCGGGTTGCCTATCACGAACCGGCGCTGCTGGGGCAGGTCGATCGTCTGTTCTTTGGCGAAGGTGAGGATGTCGGGCCGTTCGCGGCGCTGGAGGCCTGTCGCCCCTATATGGCCGGTCAGCTGGCGGCCGGAGTGCCGCTGACCCACATGACGCGGCATATGCTCGGCATCATGCATGGTCTGCCGGGCGCGCGGGCCTTCCGCCGCATCATGACGGTCGATTCTATCGCGCCGGGCGCAGGCCTTGAGGTGATGGATCGGGCGGTTGCGGCGGTGCGCGAGGCTCTGGCGGCTTCGGAAGCGCGCCGTGAAGCCTATGAACTCAAGGGTGCAGAATAAGGCTCGACTGCGTGACTTCCATGCGGCTCAGCTTGCCGAGATAGCTCATGCCAAGCAGGGAGTCCGACAAGCCTTCCTTGACCACCACGCCCTCGACATTGCGCACCGTGCTCTGGCCCACGGTGACGGAGCTTAAGGTAATGCGCGCAACGGCGGTCTTGCCGTTGGCGGTGCTGACCTCGGCATCGTAGGCCAGATCGGTGAAGCCGAGGCGGCGGGCGTCAGCGGGGGTGAGGGCTATCATGCTGGCGCCGGTATCGACCAGAAAGCGCACGGCCTTGGTGTTGACGACCGCGGTTGCGTAAAAATGGCCATTGGCCGATTTCGGAATGGCGGTGATATGGCCCTGGCTGGCGGTGGTGCTGACCGGCACGGTCTCGGGCGCGCTATAGGATGCGATCTGGACGCTATCGGCCTTATCGGCGTGCTCGCCGAGTGACAGGATGCCAGTTCCGGCCAGCACGGCGCAGAAGACGGCGCTGCCTAAAACAATAGCTGATTTGATCATAACGCTAACGCTCCGCGGATCACCGGTCAGGACATGTGCCGGCGGCCTCCTTTTGAGACGGACCCAAATTAACCCAAGAGGGTTGCTTTAGAATGAATTGGGTTGGAGAATTTTATGTGGAAATTTTTGCGAAAGATGAACTTTTTCCTCAAATTAACTAATATTAATATCAATAAAAACAAATGAATATAAATTTAAAACGAAATAATATGATCCGGGTTCGGATTAATTATTGCGCGTCGGAAAATTTCTGTCATAGTATGCCTACGACGCGACGACGACTGAGAGGGTGAAAACCCCTGCGAGCTGCGCCGCGTCTTCTGGTCCATCAAACGCATTTGGAAAAGGAGACGCAACCCATGCATGACCAAGATCAAGACAAGAAACAACACGCCATGACATCCTTCGCGCTGTTCGGAGGGCTGTTCGCCAGTCCACGCAGCAAGGAGCCGCGCGTGGTCAGTCGCCCGCAGGATTTCAAACCGATTCACCGGAAGTAGGTCCATCCTTCATCGCTAAAAAGCAAAACCCCTCATGACGCGGTCATGAGGGGTTTCGTTTGACCCTGAGGTCACAAGATCAGGTCTTAGTTGGCGGCAAGCTTGACGCCGGCCTTGGCTTCCGCAGCGGCCATGTTAGGGCTGGCCTTGGTCACCTTGCTGGTGGCGCCGGAGCCATCGGCGCCGAACTTGGCCGACAGTTCGACCCAGTAGAGGCCGTCAGCGGCGAGGAAGTTGTACTTGTAGTCGACCTGATAGGCACCGGCGCGAAATTCGCAGGTTTCGATGTTGACCATCTGTTTGCCGGTGACGGCAACGACTTTGGAAACCGCGGCCTTGCCAACACCGGCGGCGAGCATGCCGGCAGCGGATTCCTGTTCGTCCGAGCAGGGGGCGGCGACGGCGGCGACTGTGGACATGGCCATGATGGCGGCGGCGGCAATAAGGGTTTTCTTGATCATCTGTTCTCTCCTTGAGGTTCTTCAGGATGAGGATCACTGTACAAAAGATAGGAAAATATTCGGTTAAATCAGAGAATTATGTTCTATTTATATGGCTTAACGGGTCGTCTCAACATCCCTTGCCGGGTAACGACGTAAAGGTTAACGGCGGCAATATCGCTGCATTAAAATGCAAAAAAAGGTGCAGGCCTATAGCCCGCACCTCATTTGCAAAACAGTATTCTGGGCGTCAGGCGCCCAACCCATCTTAGTTGGAGGCGAGCTTCACGCCAGCCTTGGCCGATGCCGCCGCCAGGTTGGGGCTCATGCCACCGATCTTCATGTCCGCGACCTTGCCGCCGGCAACCTTGGCCGAACCGGTGACCCAGTACAGGCCATCCGCGCCGATGACATTGAACTTGAATTCAGCGGCCAGGCCGCCACCCACGGCGTCGCAGGTTTCCAGGTTGATCATTTGCTTCGACTGGGTTGGCACCACAGTGGCGATCTTGGCGCTGGCGGCGGCGGCGATGGCCTTGCCGACCTGAGTTTCCTGAACTTCATCACAATCCGCGAAGGCGGCGGTGGAGGCGAAGGACAGGGCGAGAGCGCCGGCCAGAAGGGTCTTGGAAATCGAGCTATGCATTTTGCAAACTTTCACGCTGGAACTATGTTCTTGGTTTCTGAAGGGCCATGCAAGGTAAGATAGGCCCGCAAGCGCTGATGTACATCCGAAGGTTTAATTTCGTATGAATCAATATTGCGCTGCGTCAAATATTATGAGCTCGGATAATTGGGCATAAAAAAACGGAGACACATCGAGGTGTCTCCGTCTTCTTTTCAGCATCAGGCGTTCAGCTTTTAAGCGGCCGTCAGTTCCGACAGGAAGCGGCGGATATTTTCGCCCATGGCTTCCGTGCGTTGCGTGAGCTGGTTGGCGGCGCCGAGCATTTCAGTCGAGGCCTTTTCCGTATCGGCGGCAGACGCGGAGAGCTGTGCCACCGAGCTGGAGGCCATCGAGGTGCCGTCAGAGGCCTCGTTGACGTTGCGGGCAATCTCGTTTGTGGCGTCGCCCTGCTGATGAACCGAGTTGGCGATGGACGAGGCGATCTCGTTCATGTGCTTGATCGTTTCGCCGATGCCCTTGATGGCGCTGACGCCATTGGAAGCAGCCGACTGGATGTCCTTGATGCGTTCGCGGATTTCGTCGGTCGCCTTGGCGGTTTGCTGGGCCAGCGACTTCACTTCAGAGGCGACGACCGCGAAGCCCTTGCCGGCTTCACCAGCGCGTGCCGATTCGATGGTGGCGTTGAGGGCCAACAGGTTGGTTTGCTGGGCGATGGCGTTGATCAGGTCAACCACTTCACCGATCTGGTCGGCGGCGCGGCTGAGTTCGGCCATCGAGGCGTTGGTGCGGTCGGCTTCCGACACGGCTTCAGCGGCGATTTCAACCGAGCGGACGGCCTGGTCGCCAATGACGCCGATCGAGGCGGAAAGCTCGGTCGTGGCTGAGGCAACGTTCTGGACGTTGTCGGCCGAGTTGCGGATCGAGGACACTGCCGATTGCGAACGGCGCTCGTTTTCCTGGGCGATAGTCAAAAGGGTGCGGCCGTTGGCGTCGAGATCCGAGGCAGCGTTGCCGAGCGCATCCAGCATGTCCTGAGCTTCATGACGGAAGCGGTCAGCCAGTTCGGCCATCTGACGGGCGCGTTGCTCGCGGGTGGCGCTGGTGGCGGCTTCCATGTCGGACAGGCGCTGCTTTTCTTCGGCGTTCGACTTGAAGACGTTGAGGCTGTCGACGACCGATTTCAGTTCGTCGCGGCGGGCGAGGGCCGAAATGTCAACCGACAGGTTGCCGTTGGCCAGCTCTTCGGTCGTCTTCGCGATGCGATTGATGCCGGTCACGGTGACGCGCGAGAAGATGTAGGCGATGCTGCCCGAGATGACCGCCACGATGACAGCGAAGAGTGTCAGCATGCTGATGCCGGCGGTTTGCGCCGTCTTGGCGTCGGCGGCGGCCTTCTTGGCGGCAGCGACGTTGGCATTGATCAACTGGTCGCTGAGATCAGACATCTTCTTATAGCCGTCGTCGAACTGCGACATCATCGGCCCGACCGACGGGAAATCGACGTCCATCACCTGACCGGCGAATTCTACGGCTTCCTTGTAGGTCTTCACTTCTTTGGCCAGATCGGTCAGCAGCTTCTTCTGGGCCGGATCGGTAGCCTTGCTGCCGTCCGCCTTGACGCGGGCTTCGATGGTGCCGAGATCTTCGGTCACCTTGGTGACCTGGGCCGAGGCGTTGGCCGTCGGGTCGGTGGCCTTCTTGGTCAGGGCGTTATAGAGCTGGCCATTGGCTTCCTTGATGGAAGCCTTGATGTCGCCGAGTTCAACGACCTGAGGCAGGGCGTTCATATTGATGTCGTCGATGGTCTTACCCTGGCCGTTCATGATGGTGACGGCGCCGAATGCCAGAACGGCGATCAGGGCGGTGGCGACCGCAGCGGGCGCCATGAATTTTACGGTAAAAGACCAGTTCGATATCTTGAACCCGCCGGAGGTGCCGGCTGCACTGAGTTTCGTCATTATTGGCCCCTGACAAACTTTCGTATGACTAAGAAGATGTTGATCCATGAGAGGCTTTGCCAGTTTTCGGAATGCAAACAGGCATGATCGAGCCCGTTGCGACTCCTGGTAAAGACGCGCCTTTGCGCCAACCTGTCAGATTAAGGTTGTTGAAATCCTAACGACGGATGCCAAAAGCGTAAAATATGACAATTAAAAGGCGTGTATAAAAAGGACTATCGGGTTTTTGCCGCTTTCAACCTGCGGTAAGTGTTTGCTTCGCGTCATGGCGATAAGTGTGCTGCTGCGGATGCCGCATCAGACTGCGCTCGAAGGCAGGCGCGCTTTCCTACTCAAAAAAAGAGCCTGTAGAGATCTGATTCTTTCAGACCGGCACAGGCTCTGATTTCAAAATGGCGGGTGTTATTGAGGAGCGCCCTTAGCGGCCGAAGTAGGCACAGGTACGGCCTTGGTCGGCAGGGCGACCTCGGCGACGATGTCCTGCGCCGTCTTGCCATGTACGTGAGCAGTGGTCTGAACCGGCTTGACCGATGCGCCCTGCATTTTCGACAGGGTAGTGAGCAGGGCTGTCGTCTGGGCCGGTGTTTGGGCCTCGGCAATAATAGCCGTAGCGGCCGGGGGCGTCACTTGCGGCATGGAGTCCGAAGGCCTCACGCCATCCGCTGTGCCTGAGATACGCGCACCGCGACCGCGGAACTGATAGAAGATATGAGTGCCGATCTGGGCGACCCGTTCCATGGTGCCCGACCAGCCGGGTGTCACGCCGGTGGTGTGGAAACTGGTCGAGGTGCCGACCGACGGCATCACGTAGCCAGCCAAAGCGGCTTCCGAGACCTTCTTGGCGCGACGCCAGGCGGAGGTTTCGACCGGTGCGCCCATGGCGCCATTACAGACAAAGCTGAACTGGCAGGAAATGCGTTGCGCAGCACCCTGATAAACGACGCCGCAGATCGACTTCGGATAGGCGGGGTGGCGGACGCGGTTGAGGATCACCTGAGCGACGGCGCGCATGCCGTCGGTGCCTTCGCCGCGCGCTTCGTAATAGACGGCCTGTGTCAGGCAGTCGCTGTCGCTGCGGGTGGCGGCCTTGAAGTTCATGGCCGCAGCAGCGCGAACAGCCGGCGTTGAGAGGGTGTTGACAGGTGCGCTGGTGTCGAGGCTCGTGCGGACCACAGCCGCGCCTGAGTTGGCGTCTGACATAGAGCCGGGCAGGTAGCGCTGGCTGCGCATATCGCTCGACGTGCGAATGGTGGTCAGGTTTTGGGCGAGCAGGGTGTTTTCGGTGCCGGAATCGGCAAAACGCGAAAAGCGCATGGCGATGTTCAGCGCGCTGGTATCAACTCGGCCGGTGCCCGAAGCATCGAGCGCCGCCATATCTACGGTACCATCCTTGCTGGCCATCATGAGGCGGGCGGCGTCTTGCCGCTGGCCGCTCTCGCGGGCCATGTGGCTACCCAGACAGGCTGCGCCAACCGACGCGCCGACCAGGAGACCTACAGAACTCGCTGCCATGAGGGCGCGCATGCGATAGCGCGCTAAAAGTGTTGACGTCAAAACTATCTGGTCCTCTGTGACAAGGGCGTTATGTGCCCCCCGAGTAGCCTTCGGTTCGTAATTCCAGCACAGTTCTATGCAAATTACAGACCAGAGACTGACGCCAGCAGGCCAGATAGGACCCGCTGGGCGAGCCGCTGTCTAGGCGGCAATTATGGCTAAAATGTGTTCATTTGCCTTTGATGCTTTTAGATCGATAGTTACGCTGACGATCTTGTGGGGGATGGCTAAGCAAATAGGGGTAATGACGTGCAGGTTAGAATCTTTATATTGACAGGATGAACGAAGTAATCGACCGATCGATTATACGCGCCATCCGATCTTTATTATTTGCCAATGCTTTATAGTCAAAATCTTATTCAGAAAAGCTTAACTTAACGAAGCTTTAAGGGGCGCCTTCATCAGTTTTTAGAACGTCTTTCCGTGAGCGTAAGGTTGGGCGGTCAAAATAACCGGCTGGAATCCAAGCGGAAATCCAACCCGTATGACAACCCAGCTGACAAGTTCTGACGGCTTGAGGCGTTAAATCCGCGGTGTGGACAAAACGGTCGGTGGTTCACATTCTTTTTAATGCGCCTCTTTCATTTTTTTTACCCCGGCTTATGTTGTGTTCATGGCACGTTCCCCCAAAAATCAAGGCTTGGCCCCCCAAAATCCCGGCTTTTCGGATAACTCCGGTGCGTTTGTGGCAGATTTTGACTCGGCGGCGCTCAAGCAGCATAGCGGTGGCGCAACGAACATGCCGGCGACATGGGTGCCGCATAAGCCTGAGCGACCGGAAAAGTCGGAAGGCGGTCGCAAGTTCCGGCTTGCCGCGCCCTATGAGCCCGCCGGCGACCAGCCGACCGCCATCGCCACCCTGCTGGAAGGCATTGCCGAACACGAGCACGATCAGGTGCTGCTGGGCGTCACCGGCTCGGGCAAGACCTTCACCATGGCCAAGATCATCGAGCAGACCCAGCGTCCGGCCCTGATCATGGCGCATAACAAGACCCTGGCCGCCCAGCTTTACAGCGAATTCAAGGCCTTTTTCCCGGATAACGCGGTCGAGTATTTCGTCTCCTACTATGACTATTACCAGCCGGAAGCCTATGTGCCGCGCACCGACACCTTCATCGAGAAGGATTCGTCGATCAACGAGCAGATCGACCGGATGCGTCACTCGGCCACCCGCGCCATTCTGGAACGCGATGACGTCATCATCGTCGCCTCTGTGTCCTGTATCTACGGTATCGGCTCGGTCGAGACCTACACCGCCATGACCTTTGAACTGAAGGTCGGCCAGTCGATCGATGAAGGCCAGTTGCGCGCCGATCTGGTGGCCCTGCAATATAAGCGCAATGATCAGGCGTTTGAGCGCGGCACCTTCCGCCGGCGCGGCGATGTCATCGAAATCTACCCCGCCCACTATGAGGACCGCGCCTGGCGCATCAATATGTTCGGCGACGAGATCGAGTTGATCCAGGAATTCGATCCCCTGACCGGCAAGAAGATGCAGGACCTGAAAGACGTCAAGGTCTACGCCGCCAGCCACTATGTGACGCCGCGCCCGACGCTCAATCAGGCGGTCAGCCGCATCAAGGCCGAACTGAAGATGCGCCTTGAGCAACTCCATGGTGAAGGCAAGCTGCTGGAAGCCCAGCGCCTTGAGCAGCGCACCACCTTTGATATTGAGATGATCGAGGCGACGGGCGCCTGCGCCGGCATCGAAAACTACAGCCGCTACCTGACCGGCCGCGGGCCGGGCGAGCCGCCGCCGACCTTCTTTGAATATATGCCGGATAACGCCCTCCTGTTCGTCGATGAAAGTCACGTCTCGGTGTCGCAGATCGGCGGCATGTATCGCGGAGACTTTGCGCGCAAATCGGTGCTGGCCGAATATGGCTTCCGCCTGCCGTCCTGCATGGATAACCGTCCGCTCAAGTTCGAGGAATGGGACGCGATGCGTCCGCAGTCGATCTATGTCTCGGCCACGCCCGGCAAATGGGAGATGGAGCGCACTCAGGGCGTCTTCGCCGAGCAGGTTATTCGCCCGACCGGCCTGATCGATCCGCCGGTCGAGATCCGTCCGGTACACAAGGACAATTTCAGCCAGGTCGATGACGTCATCGCCGAGGTGCGTGAGGTCGCCAAACAGGGCTATCGCTCGCTGGTGACGGTGCTGACCAAGAAGATGGCCGAGAACCTGACCGACTATATGCATGAGCAAGGCATTCGTGTCCGCTATATGCACAGTGATGTCGAAACCCTGGAGCGGATCGAGATCATCCGTGACCTGCGGCTGGGCGCTTTCGATGTGCTCATCGGTATCAACCTTTTGCGCGAGGGCCTCGATATTCCGGAATGCGCCTTCGTCGCGATTCTGGACGCCGACAAGGAAGGCTTCCTGCGCTCGGAAACCTCGCTGATCCAGACGATCGGCCGCGCCGCGCGTAACGTCGATGGCCGCGTCATCCTCTATGCCGACAAGATGACCGGCTCGATGGAGCGGGCGCTGGCCGAAACCTCGCGCCGCCGTGACAAGCAGATGGCCTATAATGCCGAGCATGGCATCACGCCGGAATTGGTCAAGCGCGGCATTTCGGATATCCTCGACTCGCCGTTTGAAAAGAGCGGCCGTGTCGATATCCCCATGGGCGTGGCGGAGAAGGACACCAAGCCGTTCCTCGGTTCCAACTTCCAGGCCACCCTGCGCGATCTCGAAACGCGGATGCGCGAGGCGGCGGGCAATCTCGAATTCGAGACGGCGGCGCGTATGCGTGACGAGATCAAGCGACTCAAGACACTTGATCTCGAATTCGCCAAGGATATGCTGAGCGATTAAGTTTGGGCGACGGATCGCGCAACTCATCCCAATCACGCGACCGGCACCTTGCCTGTTTTCGCCTGTCAGCCATTCTCAGGGCTGATATTAACCAAAGCGCGTTATATGGATCACACACTGTGGATAAATCAGCGGCGTTTGACGTCTCTGAAACATATTCATACTGGATTTTTATACGGTTTCGGGTGACCCTTGCCCTAAGGGCGCAGGGGGCACATGCGCAGTCGGGAACAGGTTCAGGTTGTTGATTTAAACAGCTTATTAACCGGAACCTACGATGCTGCCCGAACTATGCCTGACTATGTGCCTGAGCTGAATGCCTAATCTAGTGTACGTGTTGCATATGTCACACCGGGGTTGATCGAGATGCGTCGAACAAGATTAAATGTAGTGCCGCCTGTCTCTAAAGAGATAGCGCTTGGCAAGAAGGAACTGGCGCTTGGCCAGGTGATCGATGGCGACAAGGTGATGAGCCTGCCGACCACGGTTGCCCATGCGCCGGCCTATATCGACGATGTACCCGCCACAACCTCTGTGCGTGAAAGCCGCACCCAGCGCGTCCGCCGCCTGCAGGAAGAAGCCCGTGCGCTGGCCCGCGAACAGATCGCTGAATTTGAAGTGCTGCTCGACGCCACGGCCAAGGCCGCCATGGAAATCGCTGACGGCGGCGAGGTCTATTCGATCGGCGCGCGCGAAATCTGCCGTCGTCTGGCCGATGAGTTGCCGCGCACCCTGCAAACCCTCCAGGTTATCTCTAAAAAGCGTTAAGCGGCATTAACTAAAAACTTTTCTGCGTCAGGACTATACGCTGGCACAGGCCTGCCTTTTCCCTTATCCTGTCGTTACCTCCTGTGGATGATGTGCTTTGCAAGCCTTGCCGGCGAAGCCATTATACGGCCGCTCACCGGCATGGGGATACTGGGGAAGTGTCATGTTGCAGGCCAGCCTTAGCCGTATCGCCTTGATCGCTGGCCTAGCCGCGACAGTGGCCGGCTGTCAGAAAAAGCCCGAACCGCCGGCACCTGTGGCGCCCGCCCCGGTCGTTGTTGCCAAACCCAGCCAGCCGCTGCCGGCCCGCAAGCCGGGTCTTTGGGAAACCCGCCTGAGCGAAGAGGGCAGTCCCGATGCGGCGCAGGTGCTGAAAATCTGCATCGACGCCCTGACCGATCAGCATCTGGGCATCCTGGGCACCGATCTGTCCGGCGGCAGTTGCTCGAACAAGACCTACAGTCCGCAAGGCGATAACACCTGGGGCTTGCTGGCCGAATGCGCCATGGGCTCGGGCGTCGTGACCGAATATTCCGGCTCGATCACCGGCGATTACAGCCGGTCCTACGAGATGCGCGTGCGTTCGCAGACCACGGGTGGCAACCTGCCGCAGATGAACCGGGTCACCAACTATGTGGTGACATCAAAGCGCATCGGCGCCTGCACCAAGGAACAGAAGCCGGGCGATATCATCAATGACGGCGTCAAGATGAACCTGTTTGACATGTCCGGCATCCGGCGTGACGGCGCCGCCTCGGCCACGGCCGCCTCCGATATGGCCGAACCGGCCGATGTGGTTGACTAGAGTTTAAACCAGCCAGTCCTTGCTGTTCGGGATCGGCCGGCTGTAGAGCAGGTGGTTGAAGCCGACGATGGCGCGGCCAACCGTATAGGCCAGACACAGCAGGACAAGTCCCATCAAGATGGCGGTGACCGGGCCACTGACGGCATGACGCTGGGCGAAGGTATAGATGATGGCGGTCAGCAGCACCGGCAGGATGCTGTACCAGAAGGTGCGCTTCTGGAACTCATAGTGGCTCTTGAGCCAGTCCGGCGTCTTGTCCTCGGCAAAATTGGCGATCAGCATGACGATCAGGGCGCTGAGGCCAAAGGTCATGGTGGTGAAGAACAGCAGCAGATAGGTGGCAAAGGGTAACAGGCGCGGGTCCGCGACAAAGGCCTTGAGGTCGGCACTAGCGCCTTTTGCTGGTGTGGCGGGCTTCTGAGGCGGTTTAGCGGGCATGGGCAGTATCCATTTGAAGGCATCAAAAGCCTACCCCAGCTTACCAATGCTGCATAGCGGTATTTATGGCGCCGTCAGATCGGGCACCAGCGGCGCCAGGTCGGTGACGCCGATATCGAGCCCCATCTGGCTGAGCAGGGTGGTCACCTGACCGCGGTGGTGGGTCTGGTGGTTGAAGACGTGGCTCAGCACCAGACCAAGCGTCTTGGTGAAGGGCACGCCGCCTGCGTTCTTGTAGCTGAGCGGCGAAGCGATATCGGCATCGCTCAACTGCTCGATAAAGCGCAGGATCAGCCCGTCCAGCTCTTCGCGCACCGGTGTTAGTTCGGCCATCGTCGGGTAGAGCAGATCGGCCAGCGCCGCCGGCTTCGGCAGGGCGTCGAGTGCCATCAGCACCTGACCATAGGGCTGTGGGCGGAAGCGGTTGAGCCACATCAGGTCAGCGACGACCAGATGGTTGAGCGTGCCGAGCACCGAACCGAAAAAAGCACCGCGCGATTCCAGCAGAGCCGCGTCGGAGAGCGGCGTGAGCACCGCGATCAGCCGCGCGTTCATCACGCTGTTATAGGTCGCCATCAGGCGCAGGTGGTCTTTATAGGCCAGTTCAGTCATTTTCGTACACCACGCACACCCCGGCCTGATCGGCATCCGACAGGGCTTCCGGCTTGATCACCGACACCTCGACGCGCAGCACATGCGGCAGGGCGACGAGCGTCCGCGCCATGTCCTCGGCCAGGGTCTCGACCAGCTTGATATGGCCGCGCGCGATGAAATCCCGCGCGATCTGCCCCACCAGTTCGTAGTTGAGCGTGTCGTTCAGGCCGTGGATCTCGTGGCGTTCGAGATCGAACACGGCGTCGATGATCAGCGGCTGGGTGCGGCCATGCTCATGGTCATAGATGCCGATGGCGGCCTCGACCCGAAGCCCTTTGACGAAGACGCGGCGCGCTATCAGGCTCATGACGCACTCCCGATTTGGGGCCAGCTTGAGGGCGGCAACAGGTCGTTGAGGCTCATATCGGCGCGGTGGCACCAGTCGCCCAGCCGGATCGGGCAGGCGGCGATATCGGCCGGCCCCAGCACCACGCTGTTGGTCGGGGTTTCCTCGATCTCGAAGCGCACGCATTCGAAATCGGGCAGGTGCGCGGCCAGAATGGCGTTCAGCTTCATATAGAGCGCGGTGGCGACGGCCTCGGTGGTAGGGTCGCCCGCGATCACCAGCAGGCGCGTCAGCAGTTCGGGCTCATGCTGCTGGAAATAGCCGAGCATCGGGTCATTGTGGCCGAGCTGAAAGGCGTGGTCGAGACTGTCATCGACGAAGCCGTGCCAGTGGCGCTTGAGATCGGCGAAGCTGGCGGCGTAGTTGGCGTTGCCCCAGTCGATCTGGCGGCCGCCCTTGCTTTGCAGGTTCACCACGACGAATTCGTTATGGCCATGCGGCGTCATGCACTTCGAATTGTGATCGAAGCGCAGACGATGGGCCATGGAAAAGCGGCGTTTGAACTGGAGCTGCATGCCTGAAAACCTTTGAGGGCGTTCAAACAGCAAAGCGGCGCCAAAGTCAATGCGGGCAAAGTCAATGCGCGTGACCTGGGCGGTGCCGCGTCAGGCGGGCGGCGGGGGCTTCTTCGCAGAGGGCGCTGTCAATCCGAGATCGGCCTGCGCTTTCAGGATGGCGCCGGTATAGTCGATAGTGTCGACCTCGGCGCCTGAGCGCTTAAGCGCGCCCGCGCCCGCAGGGGCGGGGGTTCCGGCGCTGGCCGGCTGGGGTGTTGGCAGTGCCGCCGCGTTTTGGGTCGCGTTTTGGGCGGCGTCCCACCAGGGACCGAGATCGCGGCGGCGTTTTTCGCCCCATTCCAGGGTGTTGGCCAGAGCGACGCGCGCCTTGATGGCTTCGCTTTCCTGGCGGGCGCGCTCGGCTTGTTGTTGAAAGGGATCGGGGGCGTGGCGCTCGGCGCGGTCGCAGCGGCTATAGATGCGCTCGATCACGGCAGCCACGCGCACGGCACGCTCGACGCCCGGCATGTCTTCTGGATCGTCCATGGCGGTGATTTTCAGCAGCATCCGGTCGGCGAAGGCGCGCAAATGGCCTCATTTTGCTAACGAGAATCGACTATTCGGCGAATATCGGGACAATCTCCGCATATTATGCGGCGATTGTCTAGCTTTTGCGGTGATTAGATGGCATATTCTCCGCACTACGTGCGGAGAATATGCGGTGCCAATATATATCCATCAGCGCGATACCTGGCCCGTTTTCCGTTGGCACGAGGGGGCGCTGGCCCGCCAGCTTGCCGATGTGCGTCACCGGCAGGGCCGATTGATCGGCCGCATGGAAGCGCTTGGCTTCAACCTGCGCGCCGAGGCCGTGCTGGCGACCCTCACAGAGGACGTCATGAAATCCTCCGAGATCGAGGGGGAGGCGCTGGATCGGGAACAGGTGCGTTCCTCCATCGCGCGCCGGCTCGGCATGGATGTGGGCGGGCTGATAGCGGCGGATCGTCATGTCGATGGCGTGGTGGAAATGATGCTCGACGCCACGCAGAATTTTCGCGCCCCCCTGACCGAAGAGCGGCTGTTCGACTGGCACGCCGCCCTTTTTCCGACAGGGCGCAGCGGGATGACGAAGATCGTGGTTGGCGCGTGGCGCGGCGAAGCCTCTGGTCCGATGCAGGTGGTTTCAGGCCCGCTTGGCAAGGAACGGGTTCATTACGAGGCGCCGCCTGCGCATCTACTCGATGGCGGCATGAGGGCCTTTCTTCAGGGCTTCGAGCAGGGGGAGCCGACAGATCCCGTTATCAAGGCCGCGGTGGCGCATCTCTGGTTTGTAACCCTCCACCCCTTTGAGGATGGCAATGGGCGGATTGCCCGCGCGATTGCCGATATAGCGCTGGCGCGCTCGGAAGGCAGTCCGCAGCGCTTCTACAGCATGTCGGCGCAAATCCGTGCTGAGCGCAAGGGCTACTATGATATTCTGGAAGCCACGCAGAAGGGCGATCTCGATATCACCCGCTGGCTTGAATGGTTTCTGGCCTGTTTGGGACGCGCCATAGACAGCGCGGACGTGACCCTTGGAAAGGTGCTTATCAAGGCGCGCTTCTGGGAGGCCGCCAAGTCGCAGACCCTTAATGAACGGCAGAGCGCCATGATCAACCGGCTGCTTGATGGGTTTGAGGGCAAACTTACCTCGTCAAAATGGGCCCTCCTCACCAAATCGTCACAGGACACGGCGTTGCGTGATATGACCGATCTCGTACAGCGCGGACTGCTGGTCCGCGATGCCAGCGGCGGACGTAGTACCAGCTATTCCTTGCGGGCGCCGAATTAGGCTTACTTCGCCCCGCCTATCCCTCCGCGGCAAACCTAGCGCTTGATGCTGAGCAATTCCTGGAGCATCTCGTCGGCCGTGGTCACCACCTTCGAGGCCGCCGAATAGGCGCGCTGCACGGTGATCAGGCTGGTGAACTCCTGCGACAGATCGACCGTGGATGCCTCCAGCGTATCGGCCTCGATCGTGCCGGCGCCGCCTTGCCCCGGTGCTTTCAGCGAATAGGTGCCCGAACTCGGTCGAAACCGCGTAGGCATTGCCGCTGACCGCCGTCAGGCCGTTGGAATTCAGGAAGGTGGCTACGGCGACCTGAGCCAGGGTGCGGGTATGGCCGTTGTTGTAAGTGGCGGTGACCATGCCATCGGTGTCGATATCGATGCTGGCCAGGGTGCCGAACTCGGTGCCGTTGGCCGTAATCGTTGAGGTGGTGGTGTCGGTCGCCTGCTGCGTCAGGCTGCTTGTGCCGTCCGTGCCGAAACCCATGGTGATGCTTTGCGCGGTGGCCCCGACCGAACTCGTCCCAGCGCACGCCGGAAGTCTCCGACGAAGCGCCGATGGTCAGGCCGGTTGCCGAGAACAGGTCGCCGGTCGAATTTTCGCTGTCGAGATTGCCGCTGGAATCGAACCAGATGGACCCCGTGGTGATCTGGTTTAGGCCATTGTCGGAGGTGACGTCGTCCGATGATACCTCGTAGTACCATTGCGTTTCGCCATAGGTGGTGCTTGAGGAATTGGTATCGATGCTGCCCTTCAGCAGGGAGATGGTGAGGGTGTGCTCCTGGCCCAGAGAATCCGACACGCTGGTCGAGATGGTGGCGTCGGGCTTGGTGCCTTCGCCGGTCGTTGAAATCATAAACCGATAAGGCGGCGGAGGTCGGATCGTAGGTGTTCGACGTCACGGCCTCGGAGGTCGTGGTGGTCGAGTTCAGATTGGCCGAGAAGCTGACGGCGGTCGTCGCCGAGGGCGTGTTGGCGAGGTCGCTGACATTGATCGGCACCAGCAGGTTGGCGTCGGTGGCGGAACTGGTGATGTCGCCATTGGCGTCCGCAGCCCAGCCGAGCAGGTAATAGCCGCCCGAATTGACCAGATTGCCGTCGGTATCGGTAGAGAAGGAGCCGTCACGCGTAAACAGCAGCGAACTGCCGCTGGTGACATCCGACGACGAGTCCGAGACGACGAAAAAGCCCTGCCCGTCGATGCCAAGGCTGTAGCCTGAGGTGTCGCTGTTCAGGTCGCCCTGTGTCGTCACGCTCTGGCGGTTGACCGCCACGACGCCGCCCGAACTGTAGCTGTTTGAGCTGGCAGAACCGCTGACCAGATCAGTGAAGCTGGTCGTCATTTCCTTGTAGCCCGTGGTGTTGGCGTTGGCGATATTGCTGGAAATGCTGGCCAGGGCCGTCGCATTTGCCGCCAGGGCTGTAACGCCCGATTGCATGGCGCTGTTAATACTCATGACTACGGATCGGCCTAAAATGTGTGTATAATGTGCAGTGTAAAATTCACCATTATAAATAAATGCAAATTAATGGTTAATTTTGCAGTATATGACTTATAAATGTTGTGTCACAACTGAAATAATGTTGTTTATTTTGAAATAAATAATATGATATTTAAGTATTTAAAGTAAATATTGAAATATAGTCTAATTAATACTGAATTTCATTCGGTGTGATGCGGCGGGGTGGCCGTTACTTCGCCCCGCCCATCCAGTAGCTCAGCCCGACGAAAAACACCCGCCCGCCGCTCAGATTGGCGCCGACCGACGACACCGACGCCGTCTGCATCGTGGTGCGCACCAGTCCGCCATTATAGATATCGCTGGCGCTCACTGTCAGGCTGAGGCGCGGTTTCAGCTTGCGCTTCCACGACAGGTTGACGGCGCTGATGCCGGAGCGCGTGCCCTGCGCGGTGATGGTGTCGCCGGACAGATTGCCGTCCAGATGCAGGCTGTCGGTCGTGGTCGGCTTGTAATCGAGCGAGACCTGCGCCGTGCCGGACACTGCCGAATGGCGCAGGGTGCCGGACATATCGTCGGCCTGGAGTTCGGCGCAAAACACATTGCCTGACAGGCTGTATTTCCACTTTTCGCCCCACTTGCCGGAGGATTTAGCCGACACCCCGCCCGAGCGGCCATTGCCGGCGTTGCGCTTGGTGGTCAGGAGCACATCGGCCGACAGAAAATAACTGTAGTCGGTGATGGTGCGCTCGCTCTCGCGGTAATAGGCGGTGGCCGACCAGCTATTATCACCGCGGCTGTGCTCGTAACCGCCCTCCAGCGCGCTGACCGTTTGCGGCTTCAGGTAAGGGTTGCCGGAGCGCAGGTTCTGCGGATCGGTGTAGGCGAGGAAGGGGTTGCGGTCGCGGGCATCGGGGCGCTGGAGGCTGCGGGTATAGCTCAGTTTCCAGCGGTTTTCGTCGCTGAGGATATAGGCGGCATGCAGGGTGGGCGACAGGTTACCGAATTCGGAGCGGGTTTGCATGACGCTGGTGATCTGGTTGCCGCGCGTCACCACGCCTTCTACGCGCGCGCCGGGCTGGAACTGCCACTTGCCGAAGCGCCCCTGCCACGTCACGTAACCGGCATAGAGGCGTTCAGTGACGACAAAGCGATTGGTCAGGCCGGTTTCGATCGTCTCGGCGCCGGTGGTGGGGTCGATATCGCCTTTCAGGGTGTCGAAGCGGTTGTTTTCGCGCTGGATATCGAAGCCAGTGGCGATCTCCTGCGTCGCACCGAAAGGATGGTTGTAATCGCCCTTCAGGTCGTCGCTGGCGGTAACCGTTTTGCCGAAGAAATGCTCGATCCGGTCGGGCTGGACGGGCAGGCTGTAGATATTGCGGATGGTGCGGTCGTTGCGGTTGCTGGTCAGCGAATGGTTGGCGCTGAGGGTGAGCTTGTCACCATTGGCCGCGTTGCGCGTGAAGGACGCCTCGGCCTCGATATCGTCCTGCTGGTTGGGGCCCGTCTTGGGGCGGACATAGTCGCGGATCAGCTTGCCGGCGCTGTCGAAATCCTGACGGAATTCCTGCGTGTGGTTGTTGGAATAGCGGTGGCTGGCCGAGGTCTGGAAGTTCAGCGTGTCGGTGTCGTTCAGCGTATATTCGATCTCGCCCTGCACGCGGGTGGACTGGCGGCGGCCGAAAAACGCGGAAGAGACGGTGTTGCGGCCGGAGGTGCCGTCGGCCAGATTGCGCCAGGTGCGGTCGTCGCGGTTGATCGTCTGGCGCACATCGTCGCGCATGCCGATGCGGCCGCTGAGATTGAGCTTGCCGTTATTATAGTTGCCCGAAAGCGTGGCGTTGCGGCGATCGTCATTGCCGATATTGGCGATAAGCATGCCGTTGGCGCCGGGCTTGCGGTCCGATTTCAGCACCAGATTGACGATGGCGCCGCCATTGGTGTCATATTTGGCCGAGGGGTTGGTGATAACCTCGACGCTGGCGATATCGCCGCCGGACATGGATTGCAGGGTGGCGGCGCGGTTCTCGCCCTTCATCATGGCCGAGGGCTTGCCGTTGATATAGATCTGGACATTGCCATTGCCGCGCAAGGATACGTCGCCATCGGGGCTGACATTGACCGAGGGCACGGTATTGAGCACATCGGCCGCGGTGCCGCTCTGGGTGGCGGCGCTGTCGCCCTGATTATAGATGGTGCTGTCGATCTTGCGCACCACGTCCGGCTTTTTGGCCGTGACGGTGACCACCGTGGTGTCGTCTTTTTTGTCGGCAGGTTTAGCCGTTTCCTGCGCAAGAGCGGGCATACCCGCGCACAGGTTCAGGCTCAGCAGAATGAGCGAGCGTTTCATGATGAGATCCGGGAAGCGCGTTGCCCCTAATGAAAACGCGCGCTCAGGACATAGCACATTCCGAATCACCCGTCAGGTGATTTTTGGTTAAGAAAAGCTTAAGATTGAGCGGGTTGCGGGTGCAGCGCTGTTTATCCGGCAACACTGTCACGCGGGGCCTGTACCCGGCTCGCTGAGGATGTTCTCCAACTGGTCGAATTGCTCGTCGAACCCGCTGGTTGCCCCCGTCTCCATGGCCTCATCGAGCGCTGCCTTTGACGGATAGAGGTCGTGCCACGTGACCAGGGTCGTGCCGCCGCGCTCTTCGAAGGTCACCGTGGTGATGGCACCCGCATCGTCACCTTCCTCATTGGTCCAGACGATGCGGGCGTTTGGTACGACGTCGAGGTAACGGCCGAAGAACGCCATCGGCTGTTCGACCGACGGGTGGCTTATCATCAGGCGGTAAGTGCCGCCGGTGCGGACGTCCATTTCGCATGACACGATGGTCATGCCGAACGACTTTGGCGTCCACCAACGCCTGAACAGTTCCGGCTGACTCCAGGCCTCGAACACAATGCGCGCCGGCCCGTTGACCGTCCGCGTCACAACGAATTCGCGCTCGGATGTGCGCTCTGCCGTCGTGCGGTTATCCTGACCTTGGCCCATCGGCTGCCTCCTTCTGTTTTAATTCATCGACAAGTGTATCCAGGGCATCAAAGCGCGCGGCCCATAGCTGACGATGCCGCTCGATCCATGCCGCCTCTTCTTCCAGCCTGCGCCGGCCGAGCCTGCAGGTGCGCACGCGCCCGACCTTTTCGGTGGTGACCAGACCCGCCTGCTCCAGAAGGCCGACGTGCTTCTTCATGCCGGTAAGGGTCATGTGGAACCGGTCGGCCAGGTCGGTGATCGACGCATCGGCGTGTCCGAGCTGCTCCAGAACGCCGCGGCGGGTGGGGTCTGAGAGCGCGGCGAACGCCGTATCGAGGCGGGCTATATACTGAACCATTTGGTTCAGTATATAGCCCGCTTGTTCAGAACATGCAAGAGCGTTGTGCGGGGATGAAGCGGTGCCTAATAGCCGGGCGAGGGGTGAAAATGATCTTTGGAATGAAGTGCTGCCATTGCCCGCTGGGACATCCAGGAGAAGGCATATCTTTGCCCTTTGCGGAAGTAGTTACTTTCGCGAACTCAAGCAAACGGACGTCTGCTATTGGTCAACATATTTGCTGCTGGCGCCCATGCGAGTCAATCCCCGCGATTGGCGCAGATTCCGTAGACAGACGAGCAGAGCCGTCATATGAAATGAAGCTACTAGAGGGAAACGCATGAATAAGCTGTTTGACTTTGCCGGAACACTGCAGCGCCGAGACTTCTGGATGGGCTGCATGGTTTGGTTTTCGGTTTCGATATGCTTGTGCACTGCTTGGTTTTGGCTCGAGTCGCGTCACGGCGCGTCCGGCGCTAGTCTGATATTGGTGCCCTTGCGAGCTGCAATACTTGTTCCCAACCTGTCGCTCAACGTGCGGCGCCTGCACGACGCCGGATGGTCGGGGTGGACTGCTCTATTCCTTTTACTTCCGCAGGCACTAGGGATATGGGCCGTAACGGAAATGGGCAAGGAAATGGATCTGCTGGAACAAAGGGCCAATGCCGGTGATTACACAGCCGACGACCAGAAAAGCATCCAAGAAATGGGCGATCTACTCTTCGAAGCATGTCTGGTCTCTGGGGTTCCCGGGCCGCTCCAATTCCTTTTTGCCCTCGTGGTTGGCCTACTGCCGCCTAAGTTGCGAAACGGCACGCTTGGGCAGTGCGTGTCGTAAAGTAGGTGTAAACGAGTTCCGCCTTGGGCGCAAAACTACCCATCGCCTACTTCGCTGCGGGCATCGCGCCTTTCCCTGACCCCAGCAAAAAGGCCACCGCGATCGGGTGGCCTTTACCGCGCTCAAAACAAGCGATCCTTACAGGTAGAACTGCGCCATGGCGCTGAGACCGACCGGCTTGATCTTGGGGGCATTGCCCGCCGTGCCGAACTGTTCGAAGCGCTCCTCGCAGACCTTCTGCATCAGGGCGTAGGCTGGCTTGAAGTAACCGCGCGGATCGAAGCCGGCGGGGTTTTCGGACATGGTCTTGCGGATGCCGGCGGTGATGGCCAGGCGCAGGTCGGTGTCGATATTGATCTTGCGCACGCCCGAACGGATGCCGCGTTGCAGTTCCTCGATCGGCACACCCCAGGTTTGCGGGATGGCGCCGCCATAGGCGTTGATCTCGTCCTGCAGATCCTGCGGCACCGACGAGGAGCCGTGCATGACGAGGTGGGTATTGGGCAGGCGCTTGTGGATTTCCTCGATCACGCCCATGGCCAGCACGCCGCCATCGGGCTTGCGTGAAAACTTGTAGGCGCCGTGGCTGGTGCCCATGGCGATAGCCAGCGCATCGACGCCGGTTTTGGCGACGAAATCGACGGCTTGGTCGGGGTCGGTCAGGAGCTGATCATGCGACAGCACGCCCTCGGCGCCGTGGCCATCCTCGGCCTCGCCCATGCCGGTTTCCAGCGAGCCGAGCACGCCCAGTTCGCCTTCGACCGACACGCCGCAGGCATGGGCCATCTCGACCACCTTCTTCGTGACATCGACATTATACTCATAATCGGCGGGGGTTTTGGCGTCGGCCATCAGCGAGCCATCCATCATCACCGAGGTGAAGCCGTGCTGGATCGCCGAGGCGCAGGTGCCTAAGCTATTACCGTGGTCCTGGTGCATGCAGAGCGGAATTTCGGGGTAGATTTCGGCCAGCGCATTGATCATGCGCTTCAGCATCAGGTCGTTGGCATAGGCGCGGGCGCCGCGCGAGGCTTGCAGGATTACCGGGGAAGCCGTCTTGCGGGCTGCTTCCATGATGGCGATGCCCTGCTCCATATTGTTGATATTGAAGCCGGGGACGCCGTAGCTATGTTCGGCGGCGTGATCGAGGAGTTGTCGTAGGCTGATGCGAGCCATTATTTTCCCTTTTTCTGGCCCCTCTGTGGTGGTCTGCAAACGCCCGTCTTCTTCCGCTTCGCTGCTCACGTACCGAAGTACGCTCCGCTGCGAGGCTCAGAAGCCAGTCATTTTCAACTCACCACAGCGGGGCCAATACCTGTGGTGAGCGGTGCCGGCCCTGTGGCGGGGCCGGTCGTGGTTCGGACGGCTTGGTCTTTGACCTGTTTTGAACCGTCCGGATGTAAATTTTAAATAGGTCAATAGCCCTGCAACTATTGTTCCAATTACGCTTCCAGCGCCGCGACGCCCGGCAGAACCTTGCCTTCCATCCACTCCAGGAAAGCGCCGCCGGCGGTCGAGACGAACGTCATGTCGTCGGCCACACCGGCATGGTTCAGCGCAGCCACGGTGTCGCCACCGCCTGCCACGGCCACCAGCTTACCCGATTTGGTTTGCGATGCAGCAAATTTCGCGGCAGCGACGGTTGCGGCGTCGAAGGGTGGCAATTCAAACACACCCAGAGGGCCGTTCCAGATCAGGGTCCTGGAGCCCGTCATCACGGTGGTGAGGGCCTCGACCGTCAGGGGGCCTGCGTCGAAGATCTTGTCCTCGGCGGATAATGGCGCGTTCAGCGATTGCGTGCGGTGTGGGGCATTGGCCTTGAATTCCTGCGCCACCACGATATCGAGCGGCAGCATGATCTTGCAGCCTTTCGTTTCGGCTTCGCGCAGGATTTCGAGCGCGGTATCCTTCAGATCCTTTTCGCACAAGGAGCCGCCGACATCGTGGCCCTGCGCGTAGAGGAAGGTGTTGGCCATGCCGCCGCCGATCGCCAGCGCATCGAGCTTGCCTACGAGATTTTTCAGCAGGTCGAGCTTGGTCGAGACCTTGGAGCCGCCGACAATGCCGAGCGTCGGGCGCTCGGGGTTGCCCAGAGCCTTGTCCAGCGCGGTCAGTTCGCGGCGCATCGATTCACCGGCATAGGCGGGGATCAGGTGGGCAACGCCCTCGGTCGAGGCATGGGCGCGGTGGGCGGCGGAAAAGGCGTCGTTGACATAGATATCGCCAAGCGCGGCCAGTTGTTTGGCAAAGCCGGCGTCGTTAGCTTCTTCGCCGGGATGGAAGCGGACGTTTTCATAGAGCACGACGCGGGCGGCGCCGGCATAGCGCTGATCGAAGCTCTCCGCGAAGGCGACCTCTTCGCCCAGCAGGGCTGAAAGGGCAGGCGCCACGAAGGCGAGCGACATGGCCGGCACGACCTTGCCCTTGGGGCGGTCGAAGTGGGCCAGCAGGGCGACCTTGGCGCCCTTGTCGAGCAGCTTCTTTATGGTCGGCAGGGCGACGCGCAGACGGGTGTCGTCGGTGATGCGGCCATCCTCGACCGGCACGTTGAAATCGACGCGCACCAGCGCGGTCTTGCCATTGAGATCGGAAACATCGTCGAGGGTTTTGAACATTATGGTGCCTCAAAAAGCGTTGCAAACTGGATAGGCAAAACGATAGATGTTTTGGGCGCTTAAAGCGAAAACGAGAAATGCGATCACTAATAAGGCCAAGCCAAGGCGCGTTCGGTTGCGCCAGGCAAATACGCAGGCAATTGCCACCCAAGCCACCATCAAAGCGAAGAATGTCGCATAAACAGGTATACCAGGGTCGACGCCTAAAATTTTATACGTACCTGTGTAAATGTAGTTTCGAACTACGCACACGAAGGTCATGCCAATGGCGGCTAGGAATCCTGTAACAATAAGGGCGACCCCTTGGATAATTAGCCAAGGCGTCGCCGATATCTTCATCAGAGGAACTTGCCGAACGCCACGGCCGTGTCGGCCATGCGCGAGGAGAAGCCCCACTCGTTGTCGTACCACGACAGGACGCGGACCAGTTGGCCCTCGATGACCTGGGTTTGCGGCAAGGCGAAGGTGGAGGACGCCGGATTGTGGTTATAGTCCGAGGAGACCAGCGGCGCGTCGCTGTAGTCGAGCACCCCCTTCATCGGGCCGTCGGCGGCGGCGATGATGGCGGCGTTGATCTCTTCCTTGGTGACGGCGCGCGACGGCGTGATGACCAGATCGACGACCGAGACGTTCGGGGTCGGCACGCGGATCGATGAACCGTCGAGCTTGCCCTTCAGGTGCGGCAGGACCAGGCCGACGGCCTTGGCAGCGCCGGTCGAGGTCGGGATCATGCTGAGGGCGGCGGCGCGGGCGCGATACAGGTCCTTGTGCATGGTGTCCAGCGTCGGCTGGTCGCCGGTGTAGGAGTGGATCGTCGTCATGTAGCCGCGCTCGATGCCGCACAGGTCCGACAGCACCTTGGCGACCGGCGCCAGGCAGTTGGTGGTGCACGAAGCGTTGGAGATGACGACATCGTCAGCCGACAGGGTGTCGTGGTTGACGCCATAGACGATGGTCTTGTCGGCATTGTCGCCGGGGGCCGAGATGATGACCTTCTTGGCGCCGGCTTCGATGTGCGCCAGGGCCTTTTCCTTGCTGGTGAAGATGCCGGTGCATTCCAGGGCGATATCGACCTTGAGATCCTTGTGCGGCAACTCGGCCGGGTTCTTGATCGCCGTCACCTTGATCGGGCCGTAGGTCTTGCCATTGGCGATGATGATCAGGCTGTCGCCTTCGACCTTGACCTCTGCCGGGAAGCGGCCGTGCACCGAGTCATAGCGCAGCAGGTGCGCATTGGTTTCCACCGGGCCCAGATCGTTGATCGCGACGACCTCGATATCCGTACGGCCATGTTCGATGATCGAACGCAGGACAAGACGACCGATGCGGCCAAAACCGTTGATGGCGACACGTAAAGCCATGGGGAAATCCTTTTCTGAAAGAGCAGCGTCCCGGACGCATTGCGCCGTGGTTTTTTCGCCTTAAGGCTTTGAAGTCAAGCCTTAATTCGCGCACCCACCTATATGATAGCGCTATCAACTCAATTCCAGTCCCGATCCTTACAAGGCCTGCAAAAAACCTCTGTCGGATGGTCGAAAATGCAACGAGATCGCGGGGCTTATTTCAGGCTGAGCGTCGGCATGACCAGCAGCAGTTCGAGGCCGATCACCTGCCTGCCGGCGTAGCGGTTGGTCGCGGTCAGGGTGCCGCCTTGCGCCTCGGTCAGGGCGCGCGCCACCGAAAGGCCAAGGCCGGTGCCGCCGGTATCGCGATTGCGTGACGATTCCAGCCGGTAGAAGGGCTCGAACACTGTCTCTAAGGCTTCCAGCGGAAGGCCGGGGCCATCATCGATGATGCGCAGTTCGGCCTTGTCTCCGCGTGACGACAAATCGATGCGGCAGCCGCCGGCGTAGCGGGCGGCGTTTTCCACCAGATTGGTGATGATGCGTTTCAGCGCCACACCGTCGCCCTTGACCATGATATTGTCTTCGATCAGGGGCGGCTCCATCGTGCAGACGGCGCACAGGTCCTCGGACAGGCTCTCGACCAGTGACGACAGGTCGAGCGGCCGCAGGGTCTCGTTCATCTTGTGCGCGCTGGTGAAGCTCATGGCCGAACGGATCAGGCCGTCCATGTGGGCAATATCGCCGCCCAGCTTTTCACGCATCGGGCCGGGCAGGTCTTCGATACGCAGCCGCATGCGCGCCAGCGGCGTTTTCAGATCGTGGGCGATGGCGGCCATCAGAGCGGTGCGGCTCTCGACCTGCTTGCGGATACGCGTCTGCATCTCATTGAGCACATCGGCGGCGGCGCGCACCTCGCGCGGACCGACCGAGAGCACCGGCGGGGCGTTCTCCTCGACGCTGAGCTTGGCGGCGGCTTCGGAGAAGGCGATGATGGGGCGCGAGAGGCGCTGTGACAACCACCAGGCCAGAGGCAGGATGAGCAGGGCGGTCAGGCCGAAACCGAGCAGAAGACGCGCCTGCCACGGCTCGATCAGCACCTTCGGCGGGGTGATAACGCGCCAGGTGCCGTCCTTCAGCTTCCAGGCGGCGTTGAAGGCGGGGTAGAAGGTGTCGGTGCGTTCGACGCCAAAGGAGACCCGGGGTATGGCGCCGGCATTTACATCTGCGGGCATGTCCGCCGGCAGCGGCTGGTCGCCGAAGGGGCCGCCATCGCGCTGATTGTAAGGGCGCGGGCCGCCATTATCGGGTGGACCGCCGAAATTGCCATCACCCATCATACGAACCGAATTATAATCACGCATCGGCCCGTTGAACCGTTTGCGCTGCGGGAAACGGACGATGATGGTATCGGCGGGCACCTTGAGTTCGGCGGCCAGGCGCTGGGCGATGAGGGTCTGGAAACCCAACGGACGTTGGCCCCGCGTGTCTTCAGCCTTGATGAAAGCCGGTTCGCTCGTCACGGTCTGGGCGGTGAGCCGGTGGCCGTTCTGCAGCCTGACCTCGCCGGTGCGCAGCGCGGTGACCACCTCGTTCAGCGAATAGCCTGACGGCAGCGGCTCAGGCGCTTTCAGCACCACCAGCGCTGGGATGACGATGGCGAGAACAAGCACGGCGAGGCTTAAGCCCATCACCTGCCAGAAAATCGGCAGGGAGATGAGGCGCGGACGGCCAGGGTGCGGTTTGGGCTTTTCGGACAAGCGGAGACTACTTGAGAGGTTTGAACATATAGCCGATGCCGCGGATCGTACGGATGATATCTTCGCTGGTGTCGTCGCTCAGCTTGCGGCGCAGGCGTGAGATCTGCACATCGATGGCGCGATCGAAGCTGTCGGCATTGGGGCCGTGCAGGTAATCGAGAATCTGGTCACGCGACAGGGCGCGGCCGGGACGATCGAGGAAGACGCGCAGCAGTTCGAACTCGGCGTTGGAGAGCGCCACCTGAACGCCATCCGGGCGGACGAGGGTGCGCTTGATGTTGTCGAGCTGCCAGTTGAAGAAGTGCGAAATCGGCGACTTTTCGCCGCGCGAGGCGCTGTTTTCACGGCGGCGTAGCACGGCGCGGATGCGGGCCAGAAGTTCGCGCGGATGGAAAGGCTTGGCCATGTAGTCGTCGGCGCCGAGCTCCAAGCCGACGATGCGGTCGATTTCCTCGCCGCGCGCGGACAGCATGATCACCGGTGGTCCGCCCTGCTCGTTGATGCGCTTGCAGATGCTGAGGCCGTCTTCACCCGGCATCATGTAATCGAGCACGACGAGCGCGATATCGCCGCGCGTCATCGCTTTTTCCATATCGCGGCCATTGGCGGCGGTCAGAATCTCAAAGCCGTTCTGACCGAGGAAATTGCTGATCAGTTCGCGCAGGTCCTGGTCGTCATCGACCACGAGGATGCGGAGGGGCGCGGCGAGTTGCGGTTCGTTGGTTTGGGGCAGGGGGGCTGAGGACATGGAACACTCTGGGGGGAGGGGAGGGGCTGTTCGGTGTGTGTCCTGAATGACGCACGCTTGCGGCTTTCGAATGTCAACACAGTAATATTAAATCTTAGTTTCGCCCCATTATGCGCCAGCGTGACATCGCCGGGCAACATGGCGCGCGCATCCTGACGACCAGCAAGCCCTGTCATGTTCGACCGGGTCTGCCTGCTCAAAATGAGGACAACAGCATGATGAAAACTGCCTCCTGGATGGGCCTCGGTCTGGCCGCCGCCCTCTGCGCATTGCCGGCTTCGGCTGAGGCGCCCAACGCCAAAACCAAAGGCACAGCCGGAACTGAACTTGACGGGCCCAAGCGTCCGGTGTTCAGCGATATCGACACCAATAAGGATGGCACGATCAGCCAGGCTGAGTTCGAGGCCTTTAAGCCCAAAGGCCCGGAAGGCCGTGACGGTCCGCCGCCTCCGCCTGAAGGGCGCGGTGAGGGGCCCGGAGGGCCGCGTGGACACGATGGTCCCGGTGGTCCCGGTGGTCCTGGCGGGCCTGGCGGACCACACCGCATGGGGCCGCCCGATCTGAAGACGCTCGATAGCAATGGCGACGGCAAGGTCAGCTTTGCTGAATTCTCGGCGCGCGCAAAGGCGCTGTTCGATAAGATCGATACCGATCATGACAGCGCGTTGAGCGAGGCCGAGTTGAAGGCGCCGCCGCCGCGTGGCTTGGGCGGCGAGGATGGCCCGCCGCCACCTACGCCGGAAAAGTAATTCAGATCAGGTGTTTACGCTGAAAAGAGATGCCGTGGATGGCATAACCTGGCCGGGGCGCAAGCTCCGGTCTTTTTTTATGCAAAAAGCGGCGACGGAAAGTTTCGCAGCCGTCGTTAGATTGGATAACGGCACGAATGGGGACTGTTCTTTCATACCTTAAGGAACGCAATCCATGTCACGCAAACTGACGTTTGTTTCTCTGCTGGTGCTCGGTGCTGCCCTTGCTAGCGGCGCTGTTGCCCAGACCTCTGCCCCTGCAACTCCGCAGGGCCATGGCCAGCACTTCGACGCCATGGACACAAACCACGATGGCGCGATCGACAAGACCGAAGCCAAAGGACGCCTTGCCAAGGCCTTCGACGAGATCGACCCGAACAAGGATGGCAAGTTGACGAAGGACGAGATCAAGGCCGGCTGGCAGGCGCGTCGCACTGTAAAGCAGGCCGATCGTCTCGCCCGCCTCGATACCGATAAGGACGGCAAGCTGTCCTGGGCTGAAGCCGAAGCCGCCGCGAGGGCGCGTTTCGACAAGGCTGACGTCAACAAGGACGGCGTCCTTGATGCGGTGGAAATGGCGAAGGGCCACAAGGGCTGGCGTCATCACCGCAAGGATACGGCGCCCCGGCAAGGGCGCTGAGGGCTTCTGTCATATTCGTATCTCCCCGGAGCGGACATGACAGATTGGAGCTGTGACGGCCGCCGCCGTCACAGCTCTTTCTTTCGAAAGAGCGAAGATGCGCGCACTGTGCTCAAGAAGCGAAGCGTTAGCACGCTTCTAAGGCATGCGCGGCGGGCGCTATGCCGGTTATCCGGTCGCCCTTGACGAAACGCGACTAGTCGTCACGTTTCGGAATTATGCTTCAAGCTAATATTTCAGGCATGAAAAAATCCCCGCCCGAAATCGGACGGGGATTTAATTTTTTTGTCATGTCTTGCCTTAAAGCGCGGCCTTGGCCTTGGCGACGACGGCCTCGGCGGTGATGCCGAACTCCTTGTAGAGGCGATCGGCAGGGGCCGAAGCGCCGAAGCTCGACATGCCGACGAACACGCCGTTCTCACCGATGAAGCGTTCCCAGCCGAACTTGGCGGCGGCTTCGACCGCCACACGCACCGGCGCGGTGCCGATGACCGAGGCCTTGTAGGCGTCCGGTTGGGCCTCAAACAGATCCCACGACGGCGTCGAGACGACGCGGGTCGGGATGCCGTCGGCTTCCAGTTGTTTTTGCGCGGCGATGGCGATGGAGACCTCGGTGCCGGACGAGAAGATCGTCACCTTAGCCTCAGCCGAGGCGGCGCTCAGCTCGTAAGCGCCCTTGGCCGACAGGTCGCCGGCGCTGTTGCGCACGGCGGGCACCTTCTGGCGCGACAGGACCAGCATCGACGGGCCCTTGGCCGCGATGGCGGCCTTCCAGCATTCGGCGGCCTCGACCATATCGGCCGGACGGAAGACGTGCAGGCCGGGCATGGAGCGGTAGGACGCAAGATGCTCGACCGGCTGGTGCGTCGGGCCGTCTTCGCCGACGCCGATCGAATCGTGCGTCATGACGTGGACGACCTTGGCGCCCATCAGCGCGCCCAGGCGGATGGCCGGACGGCAGTAATCGGAGAAGACGAAGAAGGTGCCGGCATAGGGCAGGACGCCGCCATGCAGGGCCATGCCGTTCATCGCCGCGGCCATGCCGAATTCGCGCACGCCGTAATGGACGTAGCGGCCGGCATAGTTGTCGATATCAAAGGCCGTCATGCCCTTGACCAGTGTATTGACCGAGCCGGTGAGGTCGGCCGAGCCGCCGATCATGGACTCCAGGGTCGGGGTCAGGGCCGCCAGCGCCTTGCCGGAGCAGGAGCGGGTGGCGTCGGCAGGCTGGGTGGCGATGGCGTCAGCAATGTGGGCATCGAGCGCCTTGAAGGCGTCGGCCGGGAGTTCGCCAGACATGGCGGCGGTCAACTCGGTGAACTTCGGATTGGCTTTCGCCTTGGCTTCCCAGTCCTTGCGCACCTTGGTGCCCTTGCGGCCGGCGGACAGCCAGGCCTTCTTTACGTTGTCCGGCAGGGTGAAGGGCTCGTGCAGCCAGTCCATATGATGGCGGGCAGCGGCGATTTCATCATCCATCAGATTGTAGCCGTGGCCGTGCTTGTCGCCTTCCTTGTCACCGGCGCGACGCGACACGGCGGTCTTGCAGGCGATCATGACCGGCTTCTTGCGCTCCAGCGCCCAGCGCATGGCGGCGGCGATCTTCTTGTGGTCATGGCCGTCGACGGCCTTGACCGCCCAGCCGGCGGCCTTGAAGCGGGCGAGCTGGTCGCCGGTTTCGGCCACGGTGGCGTAACCGTCGATGGTGACATTGTTGTCGTCGAACAGCACGATCAGGTTGTTGAGCTTGAGGCGGCCGGCCAGCGAGATGGCTTCATGCGACACGCCTTCCATCAGGCAGCCGTCACCGGCGATGACCCAGGTCTTGTGGTTGACGAGATCATCACCGAAGCGGGCGTTGAGGTGGCGTTCGGCCATGGCCATGCCGACCGCGGTGGCCAGGCCCTGACCGAGCGGGCCGGTGGTGCATTCGACACCGGCGGTGTGGCCGTATTCCGGGTGACCTGCGGTGGTGGAGCCCCACTGGCGGAAGTTCTTGATGTCTTCCATCGACACCGACTTGTAGCCGGTCAGGTGGAGCAGCGAATAGATCAGCATCGAGCCGTGGCCGGCGGAGAGCACGAAACGGTCGCGGTCGGCCCAGTCGGGGCGCGACGGATCGTACTTGAGGAACTTGGTCCACAAGACGGTGGCGACATCGGCCATACCCATTGGCATGCCCTGGTGGCCCGACTTGGCGCGGTGGACGGCTTCCATCGAAAGCACGCGGATCGCATCGGCCATCAGGACGCCGGACGGCTTGGCGCCGGGGATTTTGTCAAGAACGCTTGTGGACATGGGTGAGTCTCTATTAAAGTATTAACGTGGCATGGGGATTTGTCGTGCCTTTAACCGATGTTGCCGGTTAAGTGTAGGAATTAATGCGTACACGGTGCAATTCTTGCCCCATTTATAGGCCAGGTATCTGGCTGGCGGGGCAAAGCGGACCAGAAACGTAAGGAGATCGGTCATGGAACATACGCCCAATCATCCCGGTGGCAGCCTGAGCCTGGCGGTGGATCGGCTTGATCGCGCCCTCGAAGCGCTAGAAGCCCGCGTGCGCGCCCTGCAATCAGGCGAGCCCCTGCCGGCGTTCAATGGCGGCGAAGCGACCGGCGTCAAAGATGAATACGACCGCGTGCTGGCCGAACTGGAAGAGGCGCGTATCTCCAATGCCGAACTGGCGGCGGCGGCCACCGAGGCCCACGCGGCGCTGGGCGCGGCGGCGGCCAATATCCGCCAGATGCTGAACAGCGAGGCGGCGTAATGGGTGAGGTTACGGTCAGGGTCAACCAGAAGCCCTATACGGTCGGCTGCGCCGACGGTCAGGAAGGCCGCGTGCAGGAACTGGCGCGCAAGTTCGACGAGCATGTCGAGATGGTGGTGTCGGATGTCGGCGCCATTGGCGAGGTGCGTTTGTTCCTGATGGCGGCGCTACTGATGATCGACGAAATGCAGGATCTGCGCGCGCAACTGGATGAGGCCAACTCGGTCAATGCCCGCATGAACGCCGGCGCGCATGAAATGGAACGCAAGGCGGCCTTTGCCATTGCCGATGCCGCCGCCCGCCTTGAAAGGCTTATGGGGGCTTAGTTTCTAATACCTCCCCGCTTGCCGGGGTTTGGCGTCAGCGAAAGTATAGCTTTCGCAAGCCATGGGACCGCGCCGAAGGCGTGGTGGTGGGGTTTCTGACTTATGACGGAACGCAAGATCGCTCTGGCGCGTCAAATGCGCCGCAAGTTGACGCCACCTGAGTTCTTGCTGTGGGAGCGACTCAAGGATCGCTCATCGGGTTTGGTTTTCAAACGCCAACAAGCGATCGGACCTTACATCCTTGACTTTTATTGCCGCAAGGCGCGCCTGGCTGTCGAAGTTGATGGCGGTCATCATGGCTACGATGCGCATAGAATGCGCGATGAAATTCGCGATATTAGGTTTCGTAACGAAGGCATTGAAACCTATCGTGTTTCAGCCGCGGAAGTTCTTCAAAATCCGGATGCTGTGGCCGATGGAGTTTGGCTTCTGGCTCTGGAAAGAAGCCAGCAAGATACCCCACCACCATTCAGCAAGGGCTGAATGGTCCCCCTCCCCGGCAAGCGGGGAGGTATAAGGTTCATTGCTTCAGCGCTCTCTCAATCGCGGCCTCGGCCAGTGGCGCCATGACGGCGTAGGCCGCGTCGTTCGGATGGATGCCGTCGGAGGTGTATTCCGCCTTCAGCAGCCCCTTGTCGTCGCGCAGCAACGGACCGTAATCGATCAGGCTATAGCCATGATCGGCGCAGAAGCCCGACAGCCACGCATTGAGCCAGGCGACGCGTTCCGGTCTGCGCTCCTCCAGCATGGTGGCGGCGTTGGGCGTATAGTTATTGACCGGAATCAGCAGGGTGAAGATCGGCTTGATGCCGTTGGCCTCGGCGATCTCGGCCATGGCGCGGTAATTGGCGGCGATCTGCGCCTCGGTCTCGACCTGCAAGGCGCCGTGGATATCGTTGATGCCGGCCAGGATCACCACGGCCTTCGGTTTGAGCGCCACCACATCGGCGTGGAAACGCACCAGCATCTGCGGGCTGACCTGTCCGCCGATGCCGCGATTGACGTAGGGCCTGCCGGGAAAGAACCTCGCCAGATTCCAGCGGTCGGTGATCGAATCGCCGATGAAAACCACGCGCTTTTCAGAAGGTGCCGGCGGCGGCAGGGCTGCGTTTTGTGCCGCATAGATATATTGCTCGCCGAAATCCTCCCCCATCTTGGCGACGATGCCCGCGCGATAAGGCCCAAGCCACGGACCCCAGTCTTTTTCCGCTGCTGGCTGGCGCGGCGGCGAACTCTGGTAGTCTTCCGCCAGAGCGGCCGGCGCGAAAAAGAGGGCCAAAATCACGATCAGGTAGCGCATCAGGTCGCCTTGTACATATCCGGAAAGTAGCGTTCCATCAGGGTTTCCGGCATCAGCGGGGCGTGGAAACCGAACTTAACATAGAGCGCATGTTTGTCACGCGTCGCCAGCGTGAAACGGCGCAGGCCCTGCAGGTCCGAATGCGCGAACACCGCTTCCAGCAGACGCGTGGCGTAGCCGTTACCGCGATACTCCGGCACCACGAAGACATCGACCAGATTGGCGAAGGTGGCGTAATCGGTGATGACGCGGGCAAAGGCGATCTGCTCGCCTTCGAGATGGCCGGCAAAGCAAAGGGCATTCCGCATCGCCCTGTCGAACAGGTCGCGCGGAATGCCCTCGGCCCAATTGGACTCTCCGTTGAGGAAACGATAGACCGCGTCGAAATCGATCCGCGCCTTGTCTGTCGTGACCTCAAACCTGAGCACTATTCGCCTTTGACGTTCAGCGTTTGCGCGTCGAGGCGCACGGTAACGGTCTGGACAATCTCGGTGGCGGAGGTCGCCAGCATCACCTTGTAGTCGCCGGCGGCAACCGTCCAGGTCTTGCTGGCGGAGTCGTAGGTCGCCAGCAGGCGCGGATCGACCGTGACCGAAACCGACTGGCTTTGGCCAGGCGCGACCTCGACCTTCTTGAAGGCGCCAAGACGCTTGGGCGCCTCCCAGCCGTTGCCGGACACATAGACCTGCGCCACTTCCTTGCCAGCGGTCGTGCCGGTGTTCTTCACCGAGAAGCTGGCTTTCAGGCCTTTGCCTTCGGGGGCTGCGGTTAGACCCGACAGGGCGAAGGTGGTATAGGAAAGGCCGTGGCCGAAGGCGAAGAGCGGCTTATAGCCCTTCTTGTCGAACCACTTGTACCCGATGGCGGCGCCTTCGATGTTGTAATTGCCCATCGGATGCGAATCCTGATCGAGCTTGGGATCGCCTTCCAGAACCGGGCGCGGGGTCTGGTCGAGCGAGGCCGGGAAGGTGGCCGGCAGGTGGCCGGACGGATTGACCTCGCCGGTCAGGACGCGGGCGATGGCCTCGCCGCCGGACGTGCCGGGATACCAGGCCTCGACCACGGCGCCGACCTTGGCCAGCCAGGGCATGACCACCGGGCCGCCGGTTTGCAACACCACGACGGTCTTTTTGTTGGCCTTGGCGACGGCCGCGATCAGGGCGTCCTGATTGTTGGGCAGGTTAAGATCGGGGGCGTCGATCGATTCGCCCGTCCATTGCTCACCAAAGACGATGACGACATCGGCCTTCTTCGCGGCGGCGGCGGCGGCTTTCACGTCCTTGCCGTCGAGATAGCTGACGGTGGCGGCGGTGTGGGCCTGAAGGCCCTTCATCGGCGACGACGGATACCAGACCTTCGGACCGGGGAAACCCTTGCCAAATTCATCGGCCACCGGCGAACCGCCGACCGGATAGACCTGCGAGGAACCGCCGCCCGACAGGACGCCGACATCGGCATGGGCGCCGACGATCAGAATCGATTTGGCCGTCTTGCTGAGCGGCAACAGGCCCGGCGTGTTTTTCAGCAGGACGATCGCTTCCTCGGCGTCGGTCTGGCTGATCTTGCCGTTCTTGACGAAGTCGATCGTGCCCGACTGGTCGCCCTTGACCGGGTTGTCGAACAGGCCGACCTCGAACATGGCCCACAGGATGCGCTTCGCCATATCGTTGGCGCGCGCTTCGGAGACGTAGCCGCCGTTGACGGCTTCGCGCAGCGCCCCTTCGAAATAGTTGGAGCGGTCGAAGGCCCAGCCCGATTGCTGGTCAAGACCGTGATTGGCGGCGGGGATGGTCGAGTGGGTGGCGCCCCAGTCCGACATGACATAGCCCTTGAAGCCCCAGTCGGTCTTCAGAACCTGATTGAGCAGCCAGTCGTTTTCGCAGGCATAGAAGCCATTGACGCGGTTATAGGCACACATCACCGAACCGGGCTGGCCGATTTCATTGGCGATCTGGAAGGCGAGCAGGTCGGATTCCCGTGCCGCCTTGTCCTCAATCTGGTGATCCATAGTGAAGCGGTTGGTTTCCTGACCGTTGAAGGCGAAGTGCTTCATGGTCGAGATGACGTTCTGCGACTGGATGCCCTTGATTTCGTTGCCGGTGATGACGCCGGACAGCAGCGGGTCTTCGCCGCCATATTCGAAATTGCGGCCGTTGCGGGCTTCGCGCAGCAGGTTCATGCCGCCGGCGAGTTGGACGTTAAAGCCCGACAGAAAGGACTCGTTGCCGATCATGGCGCCGCCGGCGAAGGCCGTTTCAGGGCTCCAGGTGGCGGCGGTGGCGATGCCGGAGGGCAGGGCGGTGCGGCCACGCGGAAACTCAGCCGTTACGCTTTCCTTAGGCACGGTCTGGGTGGCGACGCCAACGCCGGCATCGCTCTGCCACTGGTTCGGGATACCGAGGCGCGGGATGCCGGGCACGAAACCGGCCGAGAAGGGCCGGCCGTCCTTCGGATAGACGTAATTCTTGAGGGGGGTGATCTGCCACTTGTTGTCGGTCGAGAAGTAACCGAAGGTCAGTTGCAGCTTTTCGGCCAGCGTCATTTCCTTGAGGATCAGGTCGGCGCGGGCTTCGGCGCTGAGCTTGGTGTTCATCCAGGGCTGGTCGGTCGGCACGTCGGTCTTGGCCGCGGCGGCGCCGGGGGCGTTGTTCGTGAGTTGGGCGTTCGCGGCAACAGGAACAAGCGCTGTAAGCGCGATAAGCGCACCGGCAAGCGCCGTGGTGGTCGCCAGTTTTCCGAGCAGGGGGCGTGAGGCTGTCATAGGTGTATCTCCCGAGTGTTTACATTGCACATGGGCACCTTTTTTTGGCGCCGCTGGTTATTGCGATCGAAATCGTACTGGCGCGGCTGTTATAGCCGAAAAGTGCCTTGCCCCAAGCGAAAAATCACTTTGAGATGCGAAGCTAAGCTTTGCCGCATCAGGGAATATTATGGGGCAGGTACTTCGGATTGTAGCCCGGGCCATAGTTCAGCAGGAAGACGGGGCCGAGCGCCACGGTCTGGGCACCGGTCGCCAGTTGCACGCTGGCGCCGAGTGTGCCGGCCGCGTAATCCTGATCGGCAGGACCGCTGACGTAATAGAGTTTCCAGTCCGCTGTGATCGTCAGGTTTTCCATGCCGATCCGGGTGTAGGGCGCGCTGGTCTGCTGCAGGACGGCGGGGACGTTGACGGTTTGCGGTGTGACGGCGCGCGCCCAGAAGGCCAGCAGGATGACATCGCCCTTCTTGACCGCTTTCGAGGTGGTGACGCCTGCCTGGATATCCCACGGATTGAGCGCTGCGCCGGCCGAGGTGACCTGGAAGGCTGCGCCGCCATTGACGCCGTTGTCCTTGACCAGTTCGTGCTTTTCGCCGGTGCCATACACGCCCCATTGATCCGCGGCCGGATGATTGATCGCCTTGCCGATGACGTCGACAGAGGCCTGAGCGGCGGGTGCGAGCAGGCTGAAGGATGCGATCAGGACAGCCGTAATGTAGCGTTTCATGGTGCGTCTCCCGTTTTATTTTAGCGCTACCACTGACCAAAGGGCAGGCTCGCGTCAAGCGTGATTATCGCCGCACCAGCGTGATCGCTTTTTCCGGACAGGCCGAGACGCACAGGCCGCAGGCGCGACAGGCCTCGGCATTGACCGCGAAGGCCTGTTTCCAGCCGTGCACAAAGCCCTTGATCTTCGCCAGTGTGCCAAGGTCTTTACGGCTTTCCGGCGGCAGGATATCCAGTTCAAACACGTCATACGGGCAGATAACGACGCAATCGGCCTTGCCTTCGCAGCGGCCACGGTCGATCTCCGGTGTGAATATACCCGGTTCCTGCTTGCAGCCCGAAGTGGTTTTTTGTGACGCGCTATCCATTTTACGAAGGGTCTTTATAGGAAATTTATACGCCTTTAACGCTTTGCAACTAGGGTAAATAGCATCATACCCCAGCGTCTCAGGCAGAAGCCACAGCTATCGGGTTATTCGGACAGAAAGTCTATTTTTATGAACGCGCGTGCTGCATCCCACAGCAAAACCAACAACCAGAGTGCGCGTGAAGTCCGCAATCTGGTCAATCTTGGCGAAACGGCCTCGACCAGCCGTGTGCTGAACCTGTCGCAGATTTTTACCGTCAGCGGCCGCACCGATGGCTATCGCGCCCAGCCCTTCTTCAAGCATTCGCAGCTCAACAAGGCGCTGGTGATCAAGCATACCCTGCGCGCCGGCGAGCGGGGACTGTTCGCCAGCCCGCGCCGCACCGCCACCAAGCTCATCCTGCCGTTTGATCCCGCCGACCTGCGCCTGGGCGGCCGGTCGATCTTCGTCAACCAAAGCGGCTACATGTCGTTCGTGAAGTCCTTCTTCAACAGCCCCGACATGGCCACCAACACCGATCTGCAACTGTTGCAGCACATCGATAATATCCCCTCGCTCGATCCTTTTCTGGTGCGCGAACATCTTTCGCGTTTCGGCTTCCGTCCCGATCCGTGCTACCTGAAAATCTCGCCGCACGACCTGAAGGAAATGGTCGGTTTCGCCAACGAAGAAATCGAGCGCCTGGTCATGACGGCCTTTGGCGCCGGCATGGAGGCCGCGGCCATGCGCCTGACCTCCAAAATCCTCGCCAACAATCTCGACAGCGATCTCGAACCGCTCAAGCAGACCTTCCGCATGAGCGACGAGGACTTCAACGAAGGCATGTTCTCGTGGCGCGGCTTCCTCTATTTCAAATGGCGGCAGGTCCAGCTTCAGGACGAAATCCGTCAGGTGGTCGAGGGGCTGAAAAGCTATCGCACCATCGGTCCGGCCGACGCCGGCACGCGCGAGTATCTGGAGGAGGCGCGGCCACGTCTCGCCAAGAAGATCATGACAGCGATTGTTGCCACGCGCAAAACCCTGCGCATCTATGACGACGCCTATCAGGCCCTGACACAAGGTTCCGACCCCGTGCCCTTCCGCAAGTTCCTGCTCAATGGCCCGTCGATGTTCTTCGATCTGGGCGAGTGCATCGGAATCCTCAGCCATATCGGTTCGTTCTGGACCTACCGCATGGGCGCCAGGATGGCGCATGCCCGCGTGACGCCGGCGGAATTTGCCGATATCCTCGTCGATTTCGAGGACAGCTTGCTCAATGTCGAGGTGGCGACGCCGCAGCCCGCCGTCTCGGCGACCTTACTGTAGTAAGGCCTTTCGTTCCCCTCCCCCATGACCGGGGAGGAGGGGCAACATAGGCTGGCTCTAAGGCAGGCCCAGCGTCTTGCCGAACAGCAGATAGCCGGCGAACAGGCCATAGAGCAAAGCGATGGCGGCCAGGGCACGGCTGTCGACCTTGCCCTTGCGGAACATCAGCCACAGCACAACGATGGTCAGGCCGGTGACGAGCCCCGATACCAGCAGAGGCCCATCGAAGCGCCATGGCGTGAAGAAGATGCCGAGCGCGCTGGGGATGGTGGCCTGGATCATCATGGCGCCGGATATATTGGCCAGGGCCAGCCGTTCCTTGCCCTGACGCACCCAGATGATGGCGTTCATGATTTCCGGCAGTTCGGTGGCGACCGGGCTGAGCAGAAGGGCGGCCAGATGGGGCGCCATGCCCATGGCCTCACCGATAGCCTCCACCTGAGCGACGAAGATATGCGAGGCAAAGGCAATGACGCCGAGCGCCAGTGTGGCCTGCAGGCTGGCCCACATCAGGCTCGGATTACCGGGGCGGATTTTCAGCGGCTCCAGGTCTTCCTCTTCCTCGCTGGTTTCTGCGGTGGTGATTTCGCGCCAGACATAGAGGGCGTAGGCGGCAAGGAACAGGACGCCCAGCCAGGGCTTGAAGGTGAAGGCCACGAGGCCCAGCGTCACCTTGACGACGAAGATGGCGAGAAAGCTCAACTGGTCGCGGCCAAGGCGCCGGGCGTCGATCGTCACCTCGTGCGAGATGCGGGCGGCCGCGGCCTGGCTGCGTTTGCGACGGTTGAGCCATAGCGCCAGCCCGACCACGCCATAGGCGAGGGTGGCCAGCACCAGCGGTCCGCCCATGGCGGCGCCAACGCCGATATCCTTCTGCGCGGCGGTTTTACCGAAGACGACGGCGGTGAAGGTGACGGCGCTTTCCGGGAGGGCGGTGCCGAAGGCGGCCAGCACGGAACCTACGGCGGTGGCGCCGAGGTTCATGCGTTTGCCGAACCATTCGATACTGTTGACGAAAAATTCGCACGCCAGATAGATGGCGATGGCCGAGCCAAGGAAGAGGGCGAGGGTCAGGAGCATAAAGTCACGGTGAGCCGGGCAAGCAGGACAAAAAAACCAATGGCAATGGTACGGCTTGCCCGGCAAAGGCAATTCGCAACATGGCCAAAGGTCTCGCCTGACGAAGTTTGGAACTTCGGTGATCACACCATGGAGCGGCGCTCCAATTATGTTGACGTGATCCCTTCGCGAAGGCGAAGGCGGCTACTCCCCAATGACAACACGCGCCTTATGGCGGATTTCCCGCCATTTGGAAAGTGGTTTTTGTGCGGGTGCAGCATAGCCGCCGTCAGACCTTCTGCATCACCAGGGTGCACCAGGCGTCGCGGTGGATATGGCGGATAAAGCGGAAGCCCTTGCTGAGATAGGCGGCCTTGACGAAACGCTCCTGCGTGCGCAGGAGGCCCGACAGGATGACGAGGCCGCCCGGCTTGAGCGCGCCACGGATCGGCATGGACAGGCTGACGAGGGGGCGCGCCAGAATATTGGCGAAGACCAGATCATAGGGCGCGTCCTGACGGACAAGGCGGTGATCGAGGCCATTGGCGTAAACGAAGCGGGCGTTACACTTGTTGAGGGCCGCGTTCTCGTTGGAAATGCGCACGCTGTTGGCGTCGATATCGGTGCCGACGGCGGTTTTCGTGCCGGTTTTGGCGGCGGCGATGGCCAGCACGCCGGTGCCGGCGCCGACATCGAGCACGCGCTTGAAGCCGCGCTTTTTCAGCAAATCGCTGTAGGCCTGCAGGCAGCCGACCGTGGTGCCGTGGTGGCCGGTGCCGAAGGCGGCGCCGGCTTCGATGCGCAGATTGACCGTGTTATGAGGTTTTTTGCCGCCGTCATGGATGCCGTAGACGAAAAAGCGACCAGCGCGCACCGGCGGTAGGCCCGACAGCGCCATGGCCAGCCAGTCGGCGTCAGCCAGTTGCTCGGCGGTGACGACGAGTTGCGGGAAATTGGCCAGAACCTCTTGAAGACGCGTGCTTTCTTCCTCGGTGGTCGGGAAGGCATCGATGCGCCAGACGTCGCGGTCTTCGTCTTCTTCGAGAATAGAATAGGTCGCGCCTTCGAGCAGAAGATCGCCATCGATGGCATCGGCAGCCGATTCTGAGATTAAGCGCGGGCCACGGGCTATGATTTGCTGCGGGTTATAGGTCATATTACTCTGCGATAAGAAATGATTCGGCTTGATTTGATTTGATCGACCGATTCGGGTAACTTCATTTTCAAGGCGGACATCCGGGGATGTCGCTACTTGATCGGGGCATTTAAGGACAGACGATGGCGAGAGCTACCACAAAATCAACAACGGGCGAAAATAAAGAGATCGCGGCAGACGCCGGAGTGAAGAAAACTCTGGCGCGCAAGGCACCGGTCCAGGCTTCTGGGGCCGCCGCTGAAAAGGCTGTCTCTGCTGCAAAGCCGGCCGTCAAGAAGGTGGCTACGGCTGTGAAAGCCGCCCCTGCCAAGGCCGCTGCCGCGACGAAGACCGCAGCCACCAAGACAGCGGCTGCCGTGAAGGCCGCGCCGAAGAAGGCCGCCGCCGCCACCAAGTCGCTGGTCGCCGATGTGAAGAAGCCGGTCGTTGCTCAGGCCAAGAAGGTCGAGAAAAAGGCTGAAGACGCCGTCAAGACCGTGAAAAAGGCCGCCGCTGCCGCCACGACGAAGGCCACCAAGGCCGTTGCCGCCGCGCCGGCCCCCGCCGCCAAGAAGCCTGCCGCCAAGAAGCCCGCCGCCAGCAAGGCCGTCACCGAAGCCAAGGCCAAGGTCGCCAAGGCGGTCGAAACCGTGAAGGCAGCCGCCTATGAGGCCAAGGCTGACGTCGCCGAAAAGGTGGCCGATATCAAGGCCGCCGCCGAGCCGGTGATCAAGGAAGCCGCCGCCAAGGCCGAGGCCGCCGTGGACGCTGCCGTGGATAAGATTGACGACGCCGTGAAGGCTGCCAAGCCGGCCATCGACGATCTCGCCAGGAAGGCCGACGACGTAGCTGCCGGTGTGACCGAAAAGGCCAGCGACTTCATGGCCAGCACCGCGAAAGCCGCCAAGAAGAAGCCCGGTTTCTGGGCCCGTCTCTTCGGCGCCAAGTAAGGTTCGCAGGGACACCAGGGTCGCGGACCCTGGACCCGTAAGTTTGAAGTTGCCCCGTCGGATCAGTCCGGCGGGGTTTCTTTTTGCCGGTTGAAGGGGCATATGCAGCCCATGTCCTTGATGAACGCCCTCTATAGCCGCTTTGAACGGATGATCGATCCGTTCGATCCTCACGAAGACGGTCCGCCGCCGGATAAGCTGCTGCCTTTTTTCTGGCAGTATCTGAAACAGGCGTGGCCTTCGTTCGTGGCCATCCTGATCGCCGGCTTTCTCTTCACCATCACCGAGGTGGCGGTGTTCCGCTACATGGCGGATATCGTAGATTACCTGACGCACACGCAGCCTGCCGATCTGTGGCGGACGCATGGCGCCGATTTCATCCGCATGGGGCTGATCCTCGGCATCGCCTGGCCGCTGATCGGTCTGGTCCATTCTTTGTTTCTGCGTCAGGCCATCACCAGCAACTTCCCCAACCTGATCCGCTGGCAATCGCACCGCCATGTCGTGCGTCAGTCGATCGGCTTCTTCACCAACGACTATGCCGGTCGTGTCGCCTCCAAGGTGGTCGAAACCGCCTCGGCCGTGCGCAACACCCTGACGACCCTGTGCGACACCATGCTCTATGTCGTCATCTATTTCGGCAGCGCCATCGTGCTGTTCTTCGAGGCTGATTACCGGCTGGTGATCCCGCTCGTGGTCTGGAGCATTGCGTATGGCCTGGTCTGTACGTTCTTTGTGCCGAAGCTGGGCCAGGCTGCCAGCGAGGGCGCGGAGGCGCGTTCGGCGCTGGTGGGGCGAATCGTTGACACCTACACCAATATCCAGACGGTCAAGCTCTTCGCCGGCACGCGCCACGAGGACGACTATGTCCGCGAAGGCCTGCTCAACAACAGCCGCAAATGGCAGGTGCAGGAGCGCCTGATCACCGGGCTCGATACCGCCACCAGCTTCCTCAATTCCATCCTGCTGCTGGTTATGGCGGGACTGGCGATCTGGCTGTGGAGCCAGGGGCAGATCACGGTCGGCGCCATTGCGCTGGTCGGTGCCCTGACCCAGCGCCTGATCAGCATGTCGAACTGGGTGATGTTTCAGGTGACCAGCCTATTCGAGAATATCGGCTCGGTGCAGAACGGTATCGAGACCATTTCGCGCCCGCATACGGTGGTGGATGCAGCCGAAGCGCCGCCGCTTGATATCCGCCGCGGCGAGGTCCGTTTCGAGCATGTCGGTTTCGGCTATGGCGGTGGCGCGGCGGCAATTTCCGATTTCGACCTGACCATCGCAGCCGGCGAAAAGATCGGACTGGTCGGGCCATCCGGCGCCGGCAAGTCGACCCTCGTCAACCTGTTCCTGCGGCTTTACGACCTTACCGGCGGACGTATCCTGATCGATGGTCAGGATATTGCCGGCGTCAGTCAGGAAAGTTTACGCGCCCATATCGCCATGGTGACGCAGGATACCTCGCTGCTGCATCGCTCGATCCGCGACAACATCGCCTATGGCTCACCGGGCGCCACGCAGGCCGAGATCGACCGCGCCGCCGAGCGTGCCCATGCGGCGGGCTTTATTCCTGCTCTGACCGATAGTCAGGGACGCGCCGGTTATGACGCCCATGTCGGCGAGCGCGGGGTCAAGCTCTCCGGTGGCCAGCGCCAGCGCATCGCCATTGCGCGGGTGTTGCTGAAGAACGCGCCGATCCTGGTGCTCGATGAGGCGACCTCGGCGCTCGATTCCGAGGTTGAGGCGGCGATTCAGGAAAGCCTGCTCGAACTGATGACCGGCAAGACGGTTATCGCCATCGCACACCGGCTTTCGACCATCGCCCGCATGGACCGTCTGGTGGTGGTTGATGGCGGTCGCATTATCGAGACCGGCACACATGAGGCGCTGATTGCGGCTGGCGGTCTCTATGCGCGGCTTTGGGCGCGGCAGACCGGTGGTTTTCTGGCGGAGGCGGTTTAGTCGTAGGTTTCGGGTAGCGTCAGGACTTCGGCGAACGCGACAAGCCTCCCGCCTTCCTGAATGCGCCATCGGCGCCCGAGTGTAAGCAGATCCTTGAGGCCTTTTGCACCAAAGAACCGGACATCGATGTCGTAGCTTTCCCCCGGCATGAGATTGCGTTTAGCGGGATCTTCGATCTGTCCGATGTAAAAACTGCGATTGTCCGCATCGCCGAAGTTATGATTTGGCCTGTATTTGTATTCAGTGAAGATAGGGCCGGAACGTCCGCCTTCGGATATAGACAAGAGTTCCAACCGCGCCTTTATGATCAGGCCCAATTCATTCGGATCCATATTGTCAGAAAAAATGAATGCCATAGGTAAGGTCTCCAGCCGGACGGCACACCAGATTGTAACGAGATATAAGCTAAAGTCATCTTTGTTTCACCAGCACATCTCTTATACCTCCCTGGCTATGCCGGGGAGGTGGACCGCGCCTGAAAGGCGTGGTGGTGGGGTTTCTTACTTAAGTAAGACAGATACCCCACCACCACATCTCACCGCTTCGCGGCGCGTGCGGTCCCCCTCCCCACGAAAGGTGGGGAGGTATAAGAAAGAAAATCTCGGCTCTTCCCGCATAAATTCATTGCGCTTTAAGTCCTGTGGACATAACGGATAGGCGCAAGTTTTTACAGTAAGGAGGGCGTTATGGGCCTGTTAGACTGGCTGTCCGGATCGAAGAAGAAACGTCGCATCACGGCGACGGATTTCACCGTCCAGCCCCAAGCGCCTTTAGCCGGCCCTGCCGATCCGACACCTCCAACGGAGACACCGAAAATGACCAAACCGACTTTCCGCAGCGAAACCGATACCTTTGGCCCCATCGAGGTCGATAACTCAAAGTACTGGGGCGCGCAGGCCCAGCGCTCGCTCGGTAATTTCAAGATCGGCTGGGAAAAGCAGCCCCTGCCGATCGTACGTGCGCTCGGCATCGTCAAGCGCGCCGCCGCCGAAACCAATATGGCGCTCGGCAAGCTCGATCCCGCCATCGGCAAGGCCATCATCACCGCCGCCAACGAGGTCATGGAAGGCAAGCTCGACGAGCACTTCCCGCTGGTCGTCTGGCAGACCGGTTCCGGCACGCAATCGAACATGAACGCCAACGAGGTGATCTCGAACCGCGCCATCGAGATTCTGGGCGGCGAGATGGGCTCGAAAAAGCCCGTCCACCCCAATGACCACGTCAACATGTCGCAATCCTCGAACGACACCTATCCGACCGCCATGCACGTCGCCTGCGCCGAGGAAATCGTTCACCGCCTGCTGCCGGCCCTGCAAACGCTTCGTAATGCTTTGAACGACAAGGCCGAAGCGTGGAAGGACATCATCAAGATCGGCCGCACCCACACGCAGGACGCCACCCCCCTGACGCTCGGTCAGGAGTTTGGCGGCTACACCCAGCAACTGACCAACGGCATCGACCGCATCCAGCAGACCCTGCCGAAGCTGATGCAACTGGCGCAGGGCGGCACCGCCGTCGGCACCGGCCTCAACGCCCCGATCGGTTTCGCCGAGGGCGTGGCTGAAAAGATCGCCGCTATCACGGGCATGGGCTTCACCACGGCGCCGAACAAGTTCGAAGCCCTGGCCGCGCATGACGCCATGGTCTTCAGCCACGGCGCCATCAATACGGTGGCCGCCTCGCTGTTCAAGATCGCCAACGATATCCGCTTCCTAGGCTCCGGCCCGCGTTCGGGTCTGGGCGAACTGGCCCTGCCGGAAAACGAGCCGGGCTCGTCGATCATGCCGGGCAAGGTCAACCCGACCCAGTGCGAGGCGATGACGCAGGTCTGCGTGCAGATCTTCGGCAACAATGCTGCGCTGACCTTCGCCGGTTCGCAAGGCCACTTCGAACTGAACGTCTTCAACCCGGTCATGGCCTACAACTTCCTGCAAAGCGTGCGACTGATGGCCGATGCGGCGGTTTCCTTCACCGACAACTGCGTGGTGGGCATCGAGCCGCGCCTCGACAACATCAAGCGCGGTCTGGAAAACTCGCTCATGCTGGTGACGGCGCTCAATGGCCGCCTGGGCTATGACGCCTGCGCCAAGATCGCCAAGACGGCCCACAAGAACGGCACCACCCTGCGCGAAGAAGCTGTGGGTGGCGGTTACTTGACCAATGAGGAGTTCGACCAGTTTGTCCGTCCGGAAAATATGGTTTCGCCGGGTTAATCTGGCTTATTCTACCGAATGATAGAGGCGCAGGGGCTGGTCACCTGCGCCTTTTTCGTGCCTTATGGGCGAGGTCCGGGCAAATGAGAGATAATGATGAAACGACGGATACTGCTGTTCGCCATAACCACCGCTTTGGCCAGCCCCGCCTTTGGGCAGGACGAAGACGATTTCGACCCGTCGACGGTCCGTATCGCCGACCTGATCGAATGCAAGGCCGATGTGCCCACCTATAACGGCGTGGCCTTCTGGATGAATTCCGACGAGGCGCCGGAGCATCCGCTTGGCATGACCATGGTCGAGTCCGGCAATCCGTTCGTGAGCCAATATGAGCTGGACGCACCGATCGAGGTGTTTGGGTACACGACGCAGATCGTCGTCTTCACCAATTCAGGGCCTATGGCGGTGCTGGATACGCCCGATGCGGCGGCGGTGGCCAAGGCGCTGGAGATCAAGCCCGCCTATGTGACCGAGGCTAAGTTCATGGGCGAGCGCATCATCTCGGAAACCGAGGAGAGCGAAGGCGACTTCAAGTGGAAGACCAAGATTAGCCTGAATGTTTCCAATGTCGACTCCCATCCCGGCAAGACCCTGGCGGGGTGCAGCTACGGGATTGATATGGAGTGACAGACGGAGAGAATGTCGTTTTTTCAGCTGGCGGCGCGGCCCTCTATCCTGCGATATTGGCACCGGAAGAGGTTCAGGACTTGGCCGGGCGAATGGAAGCCCTGATTTCGGGACGTCCTGGCAAGCGTCTGGTAGGCATGGAATGGGATGGCCTGGTTGATGCAGAGGGTCGGATCGGCAGGATCGCTGCAGGCCTTATAGGCATGCAGGCCAAACCGGTGCGCGTCGCGGTCCTCGATAAGACGGTGGAAGCGAATTGGAGCGTGGCCTGGCATCAGGATCGCACCATTGCCCTGCGCGAACGCATAGAGACTGACGGTTTTGGGCCTTGGTCAACCAAGGACGGCATCTGTCATGTCGCTCCGCCCGTATCGTTGTTGGCCGGTATGGTGACCCTGCGCGTGCATCTTGACGACTGCCCTGCCGATAACGCGCCGCTGAAAGTCGCCTTGGGATCGCACGTGCTGGGGTTTGTCGCGGCGGATCGGGCGGCTCGGGTAGCCGAGGCACATCCTATACTTTCCTGTCTGGCCGAGGCCGGTGATATATGGGCCTATTCCACCCTGATCCTGCATGCCTCGGAGCGCGCGCAAAAGGCGGGTCGACGGCGGGTGCTACAGGTCGATTACGCGGCAGAGGATTTGCCGGGCAACCTTGAATGGCGCGGACTGGATTAAGCGCGCAGGACTTGTGTGGCAGGGCGGATCGCAAAGCCCGCGACCGTCGGTAAGGCCTCGACCTGTGGTCTGGCGAAATAATAGCCCTGAAACAGCGATATACCGGCGGCGCGCAAGGTGGTCAGTTCGGCCTCGGATTCGATCCCTTCGGCGATGACCTGAATATCGAGCGCCCGAGCGATCGACATGATGCCGGCCACGATCGCCTGACGCACGCAGTCGGTATGGATATCGCGGATCAGGTCCATGTCGATCTTGATCAGGTCGGTCTGGAGATTGGCCAGAAGGTTCAGGCCGGCATAGCCGGAGCCAAAATCATCAAGCGCCGTCATGAAACCCTGGCGTTTGTATTCGGCGACGATGTTCGAGATATGGGCCGTGTCGGTAAAATGCTCCTGCTCGGTAAATTCGAACATCAGGCGCTTGGGGTTGAGCCCGACGCGGGCGGCGGCGCTTAAGGAGGCGCGGATACAGGCCGCCGGTTCATAGACGGCATTGGGCAGGAAATTGATCGACAGGCGCGAGTCGTCATGCGGGGAGAGCTGACCGAACAGTTCGATGGCGCGCACACGGCACGCCTGATCGAACCTGTACCTCATCTCCGGCGTGACCTGATCCAGCACCGTGCCGGCGCCTTGCCCTTCCGGCCCGCGCACCAGCGCTTCATACCCCCACATACGGCCTTCGCTGGTGTCAAGGATCGGCTGGAAAGCCATGGTGAAGGCGAAGGGGAGGTTGGCGCCGTCACGGCATCCCTGACAGGACAGTTTGGGGTTCATGAACGCATACTCCGGGGGATCTGGTCTGAAACCCTATCCCAAAAAACTCAAGGTTGCGTTAAGGCAAAGAAATAGGCGCGGGAGCTGGCTCTCCGCGCCTTATTTTATGCGTAGATAAAGAAGGTGCCTAGAGGTGGCCGAGGCTCAGCAGGGCGAAGGCCATAAAGGCGGTGAAGGCGGCCAGGGCCGAAACGGTGGAGATCGAGAAAGTCATAGTCGTGGACCTTGTGGAATGAGGGTGTTGCGGCTTACAGGCCGACAGTGAACAGCGAGGCCAGCATGAACAGGGTCAGAGCGGCGAGGGCGGTTACGGTGGCGATAGGGGCGATGGAATGGGTCATGGCTATGTTCCTTTTTTGTGGTTGAGTTAGAGGCCGAGGCTGAGGAGCGCGACGATCATGAAGAGCGTGCCGGCGGCGAGGGCGGAGGCGGTGTAAACTTGGGTGGTCATGGTGGATATCTCCTTGGTGTGTGTTGCGATGACCCCCATATGCGCCTTCAACGTGCAGAGTTCAAATGAATTGGATGTCATGAATCATTTGCAATAAGTGTTTAAAATCAAATACTTAAAATTACAAAACGTTAATGTTGCCGGATTGTTGTGCGGCGCAACAAGACTTAAGCGTGTGGTGGCGAAAGTTCGGAAATTTTCCTGAAATCCGGCGATAGTTTCGGATGAAATGTGTGCGGCAGGCTGTCGCAGGGGGGAAAACGCCCCGTTATCCGCTCTCACAGCGAACGCTTGACGGCGTTGCCTGGGGCGTAATGCGTGTGCGTGCGGCCAAGGCGCGGCGCTGCTGACGGTTAAGAGGCGGTGGTGCGCTGCCTGTCTCTTCGCTACCGGTATCTTGGCTCCGGGTATCTTCGGCCGGTGTCTTTTCGTCGGGTGTCTGTTCGTCTTTGGCGGGCGCGCTAGTGTTGTGACTCTAACGCCTGTCGCCCCCTGGCGACCTTTTCAAGAATGTCTGTAGCGGATTTGGTCCAAACGAAGGGCTTTGGATCGGCGTTGTGATGATCGAGATAGTCTTGAATTGCGCCTTCGAGTTCGGCGACACTCTTGAACACGCCGCAGCGGATGCGATCGCCTGTTATCAAGCCGAAAAAGCGTTCGACCTGATTGAGCCAGGACGCCGAAGTGGGGGTGAAATGCATGTGGAAGCGAGGATGTTTGGCCAGCCATGCTTTGACCGCCGGATGCTTATGGGTGGCATAGTTGTCGGCGATCAGGTGCAGGTCGAAGCCCTTGGGCGTGCTGCGGTCGATGAGTCGAAGGAATTTGAGCCATTCCTGGTGCCGATGACGTTTCATGCATTCGCCGATCACCCTGCCGGTGGCGACATCGAGGGCGGCGAACAGTGTCGTCGTGCCATGCCGCTTATAGTCGTGGGTCATCGTTCCCGCCCGCCCCTTCTTCATTGGCAGGCCCGGTTGGGTGCGGTCCAGCGCCTGGATCTGTGACTTCTCATCGACCGAGAACACCAGTGCCCGGTCCGGCGGATCAAGATAGAGACCGACGACGTCCGTCACCTTCTCGACGAACTGCTTGTCGTTCGACAGTTTGAACGTCTTGGTCAAATGGGGCTTGAGCCCATGCGCGCTCCAAATGCGCTGTACGCTGGTGTGGCTCAGACCCACCGCCTTGGCAAGCGTGCGCGCGCTCCATTGCGTGGCAGCCGGTGGCTTCTGTCGCAGCGTCATCTCGACCACACGCGCAATGACTTCGGCGCTCAACGGCGTCTTACGGCCAGGCCGGGTCGCGTCGCGCCCAAGCCCATCGACACCCTGCTCAAGATAACGATCGCGCCAGCGGTAGGCCGTCTTCTTGGTCTTGCCCAGCGTCCGCACAATCGACGCCAAACTCGCCGCGTCCGCCCACATCAGCACGATCCGCGCACGCCAAACAAGCTTCTGCGGCGTGTTCCGGTCCGCCACCCAACCTTCCAACCGCACCCGAGCCTCAGGCGACAGCAACAGCCTTTTGTCCATGTCCATCGACACAAACTCGCATATTTGCAAGATCAAGGGAATCCATCCGTTGATTCCGCAACACTAGCTATGGTCTTCGCGCGACGAACGGGTGTGTCGCCCGGTTCCGCCCATAACTGGGTCAGCATGCGGTCGAGCACGATCAGGGCGCGGGCGGCGCGGGTGATCTCGGTGACGGTTTGCGGTGACGTCGCCTCAAAGGCGGCGATAAGCTGCGCGGCGCGCTGCCGCAGGCGCTGGCGGTCAGGGAGCGGGATGTGGGACGGGGTGAGGAGGTGGGGCATGCCCACGCCTTATACCTCGCCTAAACAGCGGGGATAACAGGCTGCCGACAGACCGGAGCGCTATGGAAGCGTGGCGTCAGGCATGGAGGATAGATTTAAGGCGACCTAACAGTCTGCTGAAAAACCTCTGGTCATTTTGATTTTGCCGTGATTCCCTTCTTGAGCGAGAAGGAGCAACCAATGCGTGGCGAGTTTCGGGATCAGGGCGGATTATTTTCGTACATATCGTTGGAAGAACGCGTTCCGGATACGCATCCTCTTCGCAAGGTTCGTGAGTTGGTTCGCTCGGTTCTGGTCGACCTGAACGCGGACTTTTCGGCGATGTATTCGGAGGAAGGGCGCCCTTCCATTCCACCGGAACAGTTACTGAGCGCCTTGCTTCTGCAGGTGTTCTACGGCGTCCGCTCGGAACGCCAGTTGATGGAGCAGTTGGATTACAACCTTCTGTTTCGATGGTTCGTGGGCTTGTCACCCGACGCGGCTGTGTGGGTGGCGACGACATTCACCAAGAACCGTGAGCGCCTGCAGAAGGGTGATGTTTTTACGAAGTTCATGACGGCCTTGCTGTGCCACCCAAAGGTTACGCCCTTACTCTCGGACGAGCATTTCTCAGTCGATGGCACGCTGATTGAAGCCTGGGCTTCGTTCAAGAGCTTCAAGCCGAAGGACGGGCCGGACGATACGGACGGGTCTGACTTCCATAATCAGAAACGCGGCAATGACACCCACGTCTCGACGACCGATGGCGACAGCCGCTTGTACCGCAAGGCTCAGGGCCGTGAAGCGAAGCTGTGCTACATGGGCCACGCGCTGATGGAGAACCGCAACGGACTGGCGGTTGGTAGCGTTGTCACCCAAGCCACCGGCACGGCCGAGCGCGAGGCATCCGAAGCCATGCTGGCGGTTAGGGTCAAGCACACCGGCAAGCCGGCGACCGTAGGCGAAGACAAGGCTTATGATGTCGCTGCACATGGCGAAGCCTTACGCAATCTTGGCGTGGAGCCGCATGTCGCCCGTAATAACGCCACGACTAAAACCGGCAAGACCAGAACGACCATCATCGACGATGAAACGGCCGCCAGCGATGGCTACGCAATGTCACAGACCCGGCGAAAGATGATCGAGTGCATCTTCGGTTGGGGCAAGCAGCACGGCACGATGCGTAAGACAAAGCATCGCGGCCTTGAAGCTGTAGCTGGAGATTTTCTGCTCAATCTCATAGCCTACAACCTCATCCGGATACCCAAGTTGCTAACCGCATAGGAGAGGTCCGTCTAAATTTAGGAAAGCAACAAAAACAACAACGAATGAAGACCCATAAAAGACCAAGAGACTTACGCAAAAATGCGGAAAGGCCAAAGGCAAAGCCTTTTTCAGCAGACTGCTAATGCCCGATATGCATTTCACCGGAACCGACCACCTTGGTGACGACGGCGCCGGTGGCCTTGGCGATGCTGACATCGCCCGAACCGTTGGAATCGACGTTGACCGTGTTGGTGATGCCGCCGTAGGAGACATCCCCCGAACCGGAGCCCTTGAGCATGAAGTCGGAGACCTGGCCTTCCGAGATCGAGACATCGCCGGAGCCCGACAGATTGAGCGTGACGGGACCGGCCACGCGGCCGACATTGATATCGCTAGAGCCGTTATTGATCACCGTCAGCCCGCCCATGACATTGCCAAGCGACAAATCGCCGGACGCATTGAGCTGAACCTTGATGGCGCCGGTGCGGCTGAGCGTGACGTCGCCTGAGCCCTGATTTTGCAGCAGGGTATTGGCGCTCTGGCTGACGTTGAAATTGCCGGAGCCGGTCAGCACGGCCTTGAGATTGCGCACCGTGCCGAGATTGATGTCGCCGGAGCCCATATTGTCGACGATGCTGTCGCCGGCGGTGGAGACATTGATGGTACCCGAACCGCTGTTGATGATGCTGAGCTGGCCGCCGACGGGATCAATGGCCCATTCGCCGCTGCCGTTCATGATGAAGTCCAGCGATTTGCTGGGGCCTATGCGGCCGAAGCTATAGGCCGAAATCCTTGACCACGGCCTTGTTGGGGACGCGAACGAAGACCAGTGGCAGATCCGACACATCGACCATGCCGATGCCGGAAATATGCACCTTGCCGCCGTTGACCGACACGTCATCGTCGTCGTGTATATTGATGCGGAAATTGAAGCCGGTGCCGCGTGCCGGATTGCTGAGGTGGCCATTGAGCACGGTGACATTGCCGCGTTGCGACACCATCAGGGTCGGCACCTTGACCTTACCGTAGCGCACGCGGATATCGACGTCGCTGCGGTCTTCGGGCGTGATAACGACACGGGCCACCATGTCGCGCAGTTCGATCTGAGGGCCGTCGTTGTTGGCGGCGCCCTGCGCCGAGGCCGTACCGGCCGTCAACAGGGCGAGGACGCCGACCGCGCCCAGGGAGAGTTTGAGAACATCGTTACGCATACTGGGCCTCCAAAGGACTTTCGGCACGGGCCTCACTCGATGTCGCGTTTAAGGAAAAGTGCGCCAGAGCAGAGCTTTAGGGTGAGCCAAAAGCCGGAAAACATCGGTCTATAGCGACCGAACTTGACGCTAAAGTGAAGGAAGGTTGCTTTTAAATCAAATTAAAAGGGGTTCATGAACGAGATGTAACCGTAAAGGCGACATTTTATGCGCTCAAGTCGTGCGCGGCAGGGCCTACATGTCCTGGATGCGACGATAGATCGTGCTGCGGTGGATGCCCAGATGGCGGGCGGCGGCGCTGACATTGCCGCCGTGCGCCGCCAGAGCCTGCCGGATGCTCGACAGTTCGATATCTTCGAGGCTTTGCTGCGGCACGACCGGCTGGGATGTCCCCGTGGCCTCGCCATCGAACTGGGCGAAGAACTCGCGGCCGTCCTGCGCTTTCAGCCGGCCCGAAGCCAGGTGCGCGGCGGAGGTATCGAAGATCTCCTCGACGTGCATATGGTCAAGCCCGTCCCAGGTGCGGCCGATCAGCGACAGGCCGCGCCGGTTGGCGGCCACGATCACGCCGTCCTTCACCACCAGTATTCCTTCGCGGGCGACGCCGAGCAGGTTGGGGTCGGTCTGGAAACGCAGGGTCTGGCAGCCGTCAAAGCCGCCGCGGAACAGGCGGTGTTCGATCTGCTCGACCGCCATGCGGACCAGACCGATGACCTGGCCGTTTTGCTGCGTGGCCGGCGCGGAAATATCGAGCACGCCGATGACAGCGCCGCGCGGATCGATGATCGGCGTGGCCGCGCAGGTCAGCACCTGATGGCTCTGGAAATAGTGTTCGCCGCCATTGACCACCACGGCACGGCGCTCGGCGATGGCGGTGCCGATGGCGTTGGTGCCCGTGCCGTCCTCGCTCCACAATATGCCGGGGCGCAAGGCCACCTGGGCGGCCTTATCGGCGAAACCGGCGTCACCGACGGCGTCCAGGATCTCGCCCTTGGCGTTGGTCAGGATAACGATGCCGGAGATTTCGCGCGCTTCGGTATAGAGCGCATCGAGTTCCGGACGCGAGATGCGGCGCAGGGCCTCGTGCTTCTCGTGCAACAGGCGGATTTCCGAAGCGGTAGGGGCATCGACGCGCGGCAGGCTGCGCTCATCAAGCCCCATATCGGCGCAGCGTATCCACGAGCGCAGGATGGAATGGCCGATCTGATCAACCGGCAAGCCTTTGTGCGCGAAGAAGACTTCACGGGCTTTCTGGATTTTTTGTGGATCAGGCGTCGTCAAGTCGCATCCCTGTTTCTTTTATGCTGAGGGAAAGCCTTTTGCGGGCGGCGTGCAAGCGCAATCTGAGCGCTCACGATAGTTTTGATCCAAAAAGCGCCGCCTGTGTTGCAAACTGCGACACCGCACCAAACTCTGTCGTGTGGCGCGACAAACGCCGTTATACGGGGTGAAATCCACCTCACACGCCGCTCAGGAAACCGGATGACAGTTGTTGTTGCGCCGCACACAGGCGCAGCTTCCAGCCCAAGACGCGAGGCCCTATCGCGCCCTATAGGAAACAACAGGAGTCTCCATGACCAAGTTTGAACGCAATATTGAAGCCGGCGTGCCCTTCAAGACGCGCTATGGCAATTTCATCGGCGGTCAGTGGATCGAGCCGGTGCTCGGCAAATATATGGACAACACCTCGCCGGTGAATGGCCAGAAGCTTTGCGAAGTGCCGCGTTCCTCGGCCGAGGATATTGAACTGGCGCTCGACGCCGCCCACGCCGCCAAGGACAAGTGGGGCCGCACCTCGGTGACCGAGCGCTCCAACCTGCTGCTCGCTGTCGCCCAGCGCATTCAGGACAATCTCGGCGTCATCGCCGAGGCCGAAACCTGGGACAACGGCAAGCCCCTGCGCGAAACCACCAACGCCGATATTCCGCTGGCGGTCGATCACTTCCGCTACTTTGCCGGCTGCATCCGCGCGCAGGAAGGCGGCGTTTCGGAGCTCGATCACGACACGGTCGCCTATCACTTCCATGAACCGCTTGGCGTGGTCGGGCAGATCATTCCGTGGAACTTCCCCATCCTGATGGCGGCGTGGAAAATCGCCCCGGCCCTGGCCGCCGGCAACTGCATCGTGCTGAAGCCGGCCGAACAGACCCCGGCCTCGATCCTCGTGCTGATGGAGTTCATTCAGGACCTGCTACCGCCGGGCGTGCTCAACATCGTCAACGGCACCGGCCTTGAGGCCGGCAAGCCGCTGGCGCAAAACCCGCGTATCGCCAAGATCGCCTTTACAGGCTCGACCGCTGTCGGCAAGGCCATCATGGGTTATGCCTCGAACAACCTCACCAACATCACGCTCGAACTGGGCGGGAAGTCACCCAACGTCTTCTTCGCCGACGTCATGGCCGAGGACGACGCCTTCCTCGACAAGGCGATGGAGGGCTTCGCCTTCTTCGCGCTCAATCAGGGCGAGGTCTGCACCTGTCCGTCGCGCGCCCTAGTGCAGGAGTCGATTTACGATCGCTTCATGGAACGCGCCATCAAGCGCGTCGAGGCCATCACCCAGGGCGATCCGCTCAATACCGGCACCATGATCGGCGCGCAGGCCTCGAAAGAGCAGTATGACAAAATCCTGAAATATCTCGATATCGGCAGGAGCGAAGGCGCCAAGGTCTTGACCGGCGGCGACGCCAACATCCTGAGTGGCGACCTGAAGGACGGCTTCTACATCAAGCCGACCATCTTCGAGGGCCACAACAAGATGCGCGTCTTCCAGGAGGAAATCTTCGGGCCGGTCGTTTCCGTGACCACCTTCAAGACGGTGGAAGAGGCCATCGAGATCGCCAACGACACGGTCTATGGTCTGGGCGCCGGGGTGTGGTCACGTGATATGAACACCGCCTATCGCGCCGGCCGCGGCATCCAGGCCGGCCGGGTCTGGACCAACTGCTACCACCAGTATCCGGCCCACGCCGCCTTTGGCGGTTACAAGCAATCGGGCATCGGTCGTGAAAACCACAAGATGATGCTGGATCACTATCAGCAGACCAAGAACCTGCTGGTCTCCTACGCCCCCGCCAAGGTCGGCTTCTTTTAGGCTTTCGTATCTTTCCTGCCCATTGCGCCCGCTTTCTTAAGGAAGCGGGCGTTTTTTTATGGGTTGGGGAGGCATGGAGACCAAACTGATGGCGTCTGGCGTCCAACTTGCGACCGACTTGACAACTATGCCGCAAATCGATTTGATCACGACATGACAGACGCACCGATCAAAGGCCCGGCTTCCTATTTTCCCTCGATAGAGAAAAAGTATGGCCGCCCCATCGCAGACTGGCAGCGTATCGTGCGCGCGCACTACCCGGCAAAGCATATGGAGCTTGTGGCGATGCTCAAGACCGAGCACGGCCTGGGCCATGGTCACGCCAACGCTATCGTTGCCCACACCCTGGCCGAGGATAAGGCTTAGACCTGCCTCAACATAAAACGCCCGCTCCTTTGCAGGAACGGGCGTTTTTGCGTAAATGAGGAAAGATCTATTCCTTGAAGGCGTCGATCTTGTCCTTGTGCGCCTGCAGCGTCGGCAGGGTGTTGGTGGCGAAGGTTTGAAGGGCGGTGTCCTTGCCGTTTTTCGAATAATCCTCGAACAGGTTGACGGCTTCCGAGTGGGCGCTCTGTTGGATATCGATATAGGCCTTGTCGAAATCGGTGCCGGTCTTGGTGGCCAGATCGTCGAGCTTCTTCTGGTGATCTTCGTCGAGCGCGACCGGCGGGGTCAGGCCGGAGGTGGCGGCGACGGCGGTTTCAAACGCCTTGCCGGCGGCGGTGTGATCCTTGACCATCATCTTGGCGAAGGTCAGGACGTCGGCATTCTTTGAGGTTTTGACGGCCAGTTCGCTGGTCTTGATCTCAAACAGGTTGGCGACGGCGGCCTTGGTGACGAAGTCCTGCGTCTTGTCGGCATTCATATCGGCGCCGATGCTGCTGACGGCCGAGGAGGCGTCGGCGGCGACATTGGCTGTGGCGTCTTCCACCTTGTCAGTGGTCGACTTGCTGCACGCCACCATGCCGGTCAGCGAAACAGCGAGAATGAGACCGGAGGCGATGGCGGCGGCGCGATGTTGCTTGTAGGTGGGCATGGATGTTTCCTGTGGTTTAGGCTTGAAGATGGCGCAAGGCTTACCCGCCGCGGCATAAATTTACCCCGTGGGTCGCGCGCCTCATGGCAAAAAATCGGTAAAGAGCCGAGGTATCTCTTCCCATCACCGGGCAGAGCGCCTATATTGAGCGGGTCAGGCTTCGGTTTGACTATGGGGATAAACGCCCACGTAATAAGCGAACTGGACCCGGGTGCGATTCCCGGCGGCTCCACCATTATTCTCCCGGTTTCGCGGGAAGGTTATGGGGCCGATCAGCATCGACAGGCGTGTAAAGGTGAAGCTTTCCCTCAGTGTGAGGCTCTGTGATCGCCTCATTTTTTAACTGCGAACGATAACTTCGCTTCGGACCAAGCCATCGCTGCGTAATGCGGCCTGGTTAATCCAGCCTACAACTCCTGGGAAATAAGCCTCTCAGGCGGGGCCCGGCAGCCGCCTTGCAACAGAAGGCTGCCACCTACGCCTTCCTATGGTTTAGGCGCTTCCATCTTCGTGTGGAATGTTTGGCCGCCTTGCAACAGAAGGCCAGCACCTTTCTATGAAAAGTGTAAGATACGCGCAAACGCGGGCGGTCGCCCTTGCCGAAAGGCAATGCGTCATCGCCTTCCGGAAGTTTTTCGGTCGGTTCTTAACAGGGCTTATTTGAAGGGACGCGGTATTGCGGCTTGGGCAGGCCCCGGCTTTTGCCGTCGGCACAATTTTTTATTTGTACACATTAGATTGGTGTTCGCGTTGCGCTCTATGAGGCGGATGTTGGGCTATAGATTGTTTTGGCTGCCCGAAATCTACCGAGGAAATAACTGGTAAATTTCCGTCTCCATTTCGTCCATCTCGGATCGCTTTGTCGGCATGTGTCCTTCATCAAATAGACGGACAGGCTTGCCGTCATGCATAAGCATTCCGGAGTCGCATTGGGAGGCGAAGATTGAGACCTCATGTAGTGTCGTAATGACGCATTTGGACAGATCCGCGTATGTTCGTAATTCCCGCTTGAGATCGTAAACCGCAACCGGATCAAGCCAATTGAAAGGCTCATCCAGCATGATCACGTCTGGCGTGCCTAAAAAAGCACAATAAAGACTGACCCTTTGCCGCATACCGGCCGACATGCTTCCGATTAAAGTGTCTTTAAGGGCTTCCAAACCTAGCGCTTTGTACACGCCGTGCGGTTCAAACGGCTCGACTTGCTTTAGGTCAGCCAGCAACTCAATCAACTCGCGGGCTTTCAGATTTTGGGGCAATGAATTCACTGCCGGAGCGAAACTAAATAGTCGCGCCCTTTGTGCTTCATCGCCGGTCAGGTCAGCGGAATTGAATTTGATACAACCCCCGCTAAGCGCCTGCCGGGCACATAATGCCTTGAGCAAGGTGGTTTTTCCGCTGCCGTTTATGCCCAAGATGCCATACCAGCCGGCCATGGCAGTAAACGTGATGCCCTTGAGAATCGGACGCTTAAGGATATCGACCTTCAGGTTCAACACTTCGAGCAGCGGAATCACTTGGCCTCTCTCCACCGGTTACGGTCTATCCGATGATAATTGAAGCCAATTTTCCCAGCGAGCCATAAGGCTGAGGGAATACCAGTGAGGAAAACGGCGTTGATCAATGCAGCTATAACCAGGTCGCACACGGCGAACAATAACGCCCCTCCAGGCGACTTCGTCATCCCGTATGAAATTATCAGAAATACCCAAAATGTCAGGGAAACGGTAATCAGGCCGAATGATATCAATTGCAAAGAAACCGGTAATGCCGAGACTAATATGGCAACCAAACCCACAGTCAGGCTAAGGGCAAGACGCGGCAAGCCAATCGTCAATGCGATTCGATGCGTTTTTGCCCCGCAGTAAGAGACAAAACGTAGCAATGAAATATCGGGCCAGCTAAGGATTGCGCCGCAAAGCAGACTGACTGTAATTAAGATTATGAAACCCAAATGACTGTCGGCATTGTTACGCGAAGCTAGGCCGGCTGACGCGCCACCAAGCAGCCACGCCGCGGCTATCACATAAGGCTCAGGCGCGGTTTTACCTTTTCGGCGCAATGCGGTTGTTAGGCTGAGCCACCAGCTTTTGGGCAAAAATTCAGGGCGTGTGGCTACAAATTTCATTGGGCGGAGCCGCCAACGCGGCAATCTATGTCCACTGATCGCCAAGATTCCGCAGAACCTGAGCACAGCTCCAAATAGGCCCAGGAGAAAAAATAGCACGGCAATCATCGGATTTCCCAGTGCAATAGTCATGCTAAGCAGGGCGAGACAAATGAAGCTTATCGCTCCGGCGCGCAACCGGCACCAGTGTTCGAGTTCCGGCCCGAAGCTTGTCCGAGAGTGAAACGGGCCTGACATCAGCGAAATCCGCCTTGACGAATGGGGCGTGCAATAAGACAGGTGAAACAAACCAAAGCCGACTAAGATCGCGCCGACACTGGCTTTTATCGGCATCGAACTAGCCGACTTTCCGATTTGGTAGACCGCAAGAACAGCTATAACCGCGACGAACACAACTAGGCCTACGAAAATCTTGTCGCGGACGATTACCAAGGCAATGTTCCGCCAGGCCACCAGTTCAGAGCGGGTTAGTATTTCTACCAAGCTTCCGCGCCAGCTTTGCTTCTTCGTGTTCGACAATGGTGGTGTCCCGATATCCATAACCACCAAACTAACCTCAAGAAAATTCTTGGCAACCAGATACTGGCAGGTTTTTAAAGGGCCGACTAGCTTGAAGGGAAGGGGTGTTGCGGCTTGGGAAGGCCCTAGCTTTTTGCCTTCGGCACAATTTTTTATTTGTACAAATTAGATTTGTGTTCCGCTTTGCGCCCAAGGGGAATTCAGCATCCTTCTGAGATGGGCTACTCCGGAACGAGCTTAGATTTGGCAAAAAGGCGAAGCCGTATGTCCCACCCAACCTATTCTTAGCTGCTTATCATGCCTCCAAACCGTTGAAAATGACCTCGTTTCATTCCAATAAGTAGGGGCGCATATTGGCACATCACCCGCGGTCATTCATGAACTCTACAAATCAAACCCGGCTAAGTGCGCTTCTGGCTTCGATCTGGTTTGCCGCTTGCATCGGCCTTCTCGTCTACGCCTATTTGTTCCGTGACGCGTCAGAAATGCCCACTACATTCACTTACGGTCTAATCGCGCTCACTTTTCCCTTGGGTTTGCCCGCCGGCGCAATAGTCGGTCTTTCAATGTCGTGGCTGTATTCGCACGCGGGATTACCCTATCATGTGTTTGGGGATCTGGTTCCATCTTGGGTGATAATGGTTCTGGCGGGTTACATTCAATGGTTCGTATTGGTGCCAGCAGCGCAGAGAGCCATGGGGGCCAGATGGAAGCGTAAGCCATAATTGCTGCATGCGTACGGCCAGAATCATTTACTCGGCCGTCTTAATTGCGCCCGGAGCGGAAATATAAGAGCCTGACCGAAAAGAAGGTGGGCAATATCAATAGGTTGTGATTCTCTGTTTGTTGCGAAGAAACGGAGATTCGGATGCCTTGGGATGATATTGCCCGCGTCGAACATAGACGCAAATCGTCGCGCTATCCAAGCGATTTGACGGAACAAGAGTGGTCTTTATTGGTCCCATTACTGCCGCCTGCCAAACGTGGCGGTCGACCGCGCACAACGTCGATGCGGGCCGTGGTGAATGCGATCCTGTATATTGCGTCCTCGGGTTGCCAGTGGCGGATGTTGCCGAAGGACTTTCCCCCGATGACGACCGTTCAGGGCTATTTCTATGATTGGCGTAGCAGCGGTCTATGGCAGAAGATCAATCACCTGCTCGTCATGGCGGCACGCGAACTGGAGGGCCGTGAAGCCAGCCCCTCAGCCGGCGTCATCGACAGTCAGAGCGTCAAAACGACCGAAAGTGGCGGTGTTCGTGGCTATGATGCTGGTAAGAAGATCAAGGGTCGCAAGCGGCATATCATCACCGACACCTTGGGACTGCTGTTATTTGTTGTCATCCATGCGGCGGATATTCAGGATCGTGATGGTGCCCCAGCTGTGCTTCGCGCCGTTCGTTACCATTTTCCCTGGCTGCGCCACGTCTTCGCCGATGGTGGCTATGCTGGTGACAAACTTAAGGCTGCTATGAAGGGCCACGGAGACTGGACCATCGAGATCATAAAGCGTAGCGACGCAGCCAAGGGCTTCGAGGTCCTGCCGCGCCGCTGGGTCGTCGAGCGTACCTTCGCCTGGCTGGGCCGATGCAGACGCCTAGCCAAGGATTGGGAGACAACTCTTCAAAGCGCAACCGCTTGGACAGTCATCGCCAGCGTAAGGCTCTTGACCCGCACGCTCGCAAGGTACTGCTATGTCTCATGAACTTTTGAGTCGGGCTCTTAGCGCAGTAAGTAATTTTCGAGTATTTTCAGATCAAAGCGGACATTAATACTTTCCGGATCCCTGCCGCCACTTATAGCCGATTACGGCCGCTTAGGGCTACAAGCAACTCCTGAATGCGCTGCAGGGTATGTATAAAGCAGCTACTATCGTGCGCCGCCATCGCGGAAGCGTCTTGCGTCGTGAGCGCGTTAGGACGCGCGCAGATTGGTAAAGAACTGCTCGGCATGACGGCGCAGTTCGTCCGATTGCGTGGCCAGGGATTGCGCCGAGGCATCGACCGACGCGGTCGCGGTCTGGGTCTGGCGCACGGCCGTATCCAGGCTGACCATATGTTCGGACAGGCTCGATGAAGCGTCGGACACGTGCTGGATGCTGACGGCGATCTCGTTTGTGGCGGTGCTCTGTTCCTCCACGGCGGCGGCGATCGAGGTGTTCGAGCTTTCCACTTCGGCGACCGCGTTGACGATATCACCGATCGAGGCCACGGCGCGGTCGGTCGAGCCACGCACTTCCTTGATATGAAGAGCTATCTCGGTGGTGGCGCGCGCCGTCTGGTCGGCCAGGGCCTTGACCTCGGTGGCGACGACCGCGAAGCCCTTGCCGGCATCGCCCGCGCGGGCCGCTTCGATGGTGGCGTTGAGCGCCAGCAGGTTGGTTTGCGAGGCGATGCCCTGGATGAGGCTTAAGATATCACCGATCTTGGTCACGGCGCCGGAAAGCTGGCTGACCTCGGCGGTGGAGGCCTCGGCCATATGGACCACCGACCGTATGCCGGTCGAGGCACCGTTGATCTGGCTGCTGATTTCCTGGATCGACTTGGTCAGTTCTTCCGAAGCGGCGGCGACCGATTGCGAATCCATTGAGGCGCGGTTGGCGACATCGGTCACGGTGCCGGAGGTCGATTGCGCGCTGTTGGCCACCTGGCCCAGATCGCGCGATGTGGTCTGCAGCGCGGTGGAACTGTCGGTAAAGGAGGCGACGATCGTCTCGAATTCCTGCCGGAACTGATCGATGGCGCGGTTGGTTTGGCGCGCCCGTTCCATAATGGCGTTTTCGCTGGCGGCCTGATAGGTCGAGATCGCCACATCGAGATCCATGAACACCGCCTTGTTGACCGCGATCAGCGCACGGCTGAGTGCCTTGGGCTTAAAGATGTAGGCCTTGGTGAGCGTGACGGCCAGTTCATCGAGCACGAACTGGTAGGCGGCGATATACCACTTGGGCTCCAGACCGATGCGGTGGTGCGTCTGGCCGATGCGCAGGGCGTTATCGAAATAGCCGGTAGTGAAGCCGTCGTTAAACAGGCTCTTCCAGTGCCGTATCTGCGCGCCTTGCAGGCGGTTTTCATTATCGCCGATCATCTCGCCCAGGCTGGGTTCCTTTCGGACGTGGGCATAGAAGGCATTGAGGATACGGGGCAGGGACGGTTCGATAAGCGGCCACACCTGCCGCAACTGAGCTATATCTTCGGAGGCGATACGGGCGAAAGCAAGCCTGTGCTGGTGGTCCGAAAAATTATCGGTCATAAGGCCTACTCCGTAATTCAAAAAAACTGTGTTATATCCCCTTCTAGTTGAGTCTGGTTAATGAAAGTCTACCGAGGGGAAAGCCCCCCGGAGTTATATGTGGGTATATGGCTTTTTTAGCCCTTCACGGCAATTTGCTGTTTTGTTTCGGCGCAGAAGTGCTAAGTCTCAACGCACCTGCACACTCAAACGGAAACATGGATAGATGTCCGAAGATCAGATGATCGTCGACCAGATGGATTACGCCAACCTGACCCAGAACGCCCTGCGTGGCGTTATCCGGCAAGGCCTGCTGCGCGCAGCATCGCCCGATGGCCTGCCGGGCGAGCATCATTTCTACGTCACCTTCCTGACCCGTGCGCCGGGGGTGTCCGTGCCGCCCGACCTTCTGGCGCGTTATCCTTACGACATCACCATTGTTTTGCAGCATCAGTTCCGCGACCTGCGCGTCACCGATGATTTCTTCCGCGTCACCCTGACCTTTGGCGGCGCACCGAAGATCCTGACCGTGCCCTATACAGCGATTACGCGCTTCCACGATCCGCACGCCCAGTTCATGCTGGAGTTCGAGGTCGATGATCCGGCCGCCCTGACGCAGGACCTGGAAGACGGCGAAGAAATCGGCGATATCGTCGCTGAATTCACCCCGCCGCCGGCTTCGGACAACAAGTCTGCCGTTGCGAAAACCGAGACGGAAGAGGGCGATGCGCCCAAGATCGTCTCGCTCGACCAGTTCCGTAAAAAATAAAGCGTCAGGCGGCAAAAAAGACCGTACGTAAACTGCCAGAATCGCCTATTTTCGCCTCTGGGGTGCATGCGTATCGGGATTTAAGCACGGATGGCCAGGCGGGCTCTCAACATCGGACAAAATTTCAGGACGTTGACGCGCGGCGCGAGCCTCGCGCTGTCGCTTTTTCTCGCTCTGGGGTTTGCCGCGCCGGCGGTGCCGCAAACCACCGATACCGCCGGTCCCATACCGGAAACTAAACCCGCCGAACTCAAGCCCTATGTGCCGTCCAGTGCATCGGCGGAGACCAGTTCGGAAGCACCGAAACCGCGTCCGCGACTGAAGCCGCGCACAACCGTTATCCCGCCCAATCCCGCAGCGCCTGTGCGCACAACGCCGGCCAATCCGGATGCGCCGATCGGTTACGTCACCACGGTGCCGGGGGGCGTGACCGCCAGGCCGGCGCCGATGGTGGTGGCTTCCGGTCTGTCGCCGCGCGCTGGTCAAGTCTCTGGTCAAATCTCTGGGGCCGTGCCGGCCAGCACCCCGATCAGCCCCGACGATATCGAGACGTTCACCGACTCGGTGGTGCGCACCCTGATGCAGCGCGATCACGTTCTGGGCGCCACGGTGGCCATCGTTCAGGGCAATACGCCGCTGCTGATCAAGGGTTACGGCTATGATCGCCTGTCGCCCATGCGCCATGTCGATCCCAATACCAGCTTGTTCCGCATCGGCTCGGTGACCAAGACCTTCACCTGGATCGTGGCGCGTCAGGAGATCGAGGCCGGCCGCATCAAGCTGGACGCGCCGTTTGGTGACTACCTGCCCAATGATATCTACGCCCGCGATCCGCGTTACAAGGATATCACCCTGCGCGCCTTGATGGATCATACCAGCGGCTATGAAGACACCAGCCTCGGGCATCTGTTCCAGCTTAACGGTTCGCGCCTGATCGGGCCGGACAGCTATTTCCACCTGCACAAGCCGCGCCGCGTCCGCGAACCCGGCCAGTTTTCTTCCTATTCCAACTATGGCGCCGGCCTGGCCGCGCGCGCCCTGCAACAGACGGCGCGCGCCCGCGATGTGCCGACCCTGATGGAATCGCGCATCTTCCAGCCGCTTGGCATGGAGCACACCACCCTGCGTGAGCCCTACGAGATCGGGGCGACCAATCTGGAATCCCTGCCGGCGCCTTTGTCGCCGCAATTGACGCGCGATCTGTCGGACGGTTTTATCTGGGACGGCGCCACCTATGAGCCCCAACCCTTCGATCACGCCATTCCCCTGTCTGGCGCGCTTGGCGCGTCCTCGACGGCGCAGGACATGGCGCGCCTGATGGCCATGATGCTCGGCAATGGCCAGAACGACGGCATCCAGCTTTTCAACGCCGCTTCCGCCGACGCTTTCCGCCAGCCGCTGATGAAAATGCCCGAAGGCTATAACGGCTGGGCGTCGGGTCTGATGGTGCGCGAAAGCCCCGCCGGCTTCACCACCTATGGCCACGGCGGCGCGACCCTGTGGTTCAATTCTAACATGATCCTGGTGCCGGAAATGAACCTCGGCATCTTTATCAGCACCAACACCCAGACCGGCAGTGCGCTGGCCGCCAGCTTCCCCAACCTGTTGCTCGATCACCTGTCGGGTGATCTGGTGCGGCCGCCGCTGATGCCGCAACCGAGCATGGCCTATGAGCGCAACAAGGCCTATTACGACGCCATCAAAGGACACTATGTCTCCAGCCGACGTGCCTATGGCGGTCTCGAAGGGGCGATCACGCGCCTGCTCAACACGGTGTCGGTCACGGTCGATGCCGATGGCCGCCTGATCCTCAATACGCAGAACGGCCTGTCGGCCTTCGTGCCGGCTTCGGCGCCCGGTTTCTTCACGCAGCAGGACAGCGAGGATGGCGGGCCGGCGCAGCAAACCGGCGGGCTGCACTTCCTGTTCAACGCCGATGGCACCCATGTCAGCGCCTTCGAGACGGCCACCAATGAGGCGCGTTACGAGCGGGTGAGCTGGATTCACAATCCCGGCATGGTAACCGTGCTGACCGCCTTCATGATGGTGTCGTGCATCTTTGTCTGGTTATCGCTGGCCAAGGGGCCGGCGCGCCATGAGCATCCGAGCGAAGAGCAGGGCCGCGCCACGCTAATTTCGGCCGGCCTGTCGATCCTGTGGCTGGCGTCGATCTTCGTCTTCCATCACTGGCGCTCGCAACTGGCCGATGATCCCGGCGCCTTGTTCACCAAGTGGCCAAGCGGGCAGGTGCGCCTGGCCTCGACCCTGGCCTTCATCGCGGCGCTCGGCACGCTCTACCAGTTCGCCACCTACTACTTCGTCTATAACGAACGCGGCCGTCATGGTGATGGCTGGCCGATGTGGCAGAAGGCGGCGCATGGCGCCCTGCTGCTGTTCTGGGGCTTCTATATCATCGTGCTGACGGCCTGGGGCGCTCTGGAGCCGTGGAGCTGGTAATCAGCGCCTGATCGCGTAGACGCGGATATGGATCTGCTCACGCTCGCCGGGATGACGTTCGACCAGAAGACGCGCCACCTGTAAATCATCGTGGAAGACAAAGCCCTTGATGGCGTCGAGCAGGGCCTTGGCGAGGTTGTCGAGGTCCATCCATGGCGGATCGCCAATATGCTCCATGCGGATTTCTACCGCATAATCGCCCCAGGCCGCGCGTGAGCCGCGCCACTCCTTGCGGAAGAATTCATAAACCAGCGGCTTATAATATTTCGCCTGCGTGGTCAGGCCATCGATCACGATCTCGATGCCATCCGCCGTCTCGCGCGCCCGGACCTTGCCGGCAAGGATCCACTCCGTCACGGCATCACCCGCGCCGGCACGGTGACGTCGCAGATCGAGAAATCGGCACCTTTTTCCGCGCGCACGCGGTCGGTCAGAAGTCTTGAAGGCGGCGCTTTTGGTGTTCATCACCAACACCTGCGGCGGCGTTTTCATATCGGCCATGATCTGCACGTTTCGCATCGAATCCGGTTTAACGGGTGGCTCGCCCGGTGCCAGTTTTTGCAGCACGTCGCCGCCGATGATCACCTGGCCTGCCGGTGTGTAGTCGCGGTCAAGGCGCTGCGTCGGGGCCAGCATAAAGAAGATTTCAGCATTGGCGGAATCGAGCGGGGTATCGTCACGGCCCATACCCATCGTGTTGGTGCAGTAGCTGCCCCAGGCGTGGACGGCCTGATCGGGATTGGCGCCCATGCGCTTCTCATCTACCGAGACATAGGGCAGAGCGCCCATGAAACCGACGTCCAGACCACCGGGACGCGCCACGACCGTATGCGGCACATCAGCCTTGAGGCGAAAGCGAAATTCGGGCTTGAGGTTGGGCAGTTCGGTCTTGCCGCCATCGACATTGCCGGGATCGCCGGTCTGGGCCACGAAGCCCGGAATGACGCGGTGGAACAGCAAGCCGTCATAGGTGCCGCGCCGTGCCAGCAGCTTGATGCGCTCGACCGCCTTGGGGGCGACTTCCGGGTGCAACTCGATGATCAGCCGGCCCTTATCGGTATCGATGACCAGGGTGTTGTCCGGATTGACGGCCAGCCAGTCGGAGTCCGAAGCCTGGGCGGGCAGGGCAGGGAGAACAAGCGCCATGAGGATGGCCATTTTCAGAAGTGTCATGCGTTTCTCACCAGCCATTCGGCTATAAACGTAACGTCGTCATCATAGGTCAGGTCCTTGGGCTGCATCTGTCGGGCCGCCAGCATGACGGGCAGGTTTTTCATGAAGACCGCATACTCATCGGCAATGGCTGTGCCGCCGGGAACGGTCTTGCGTTTGGAGGCGCGCCGAAGCCATGCCGCCACCTCAATAATCAACTGACCGACATCATTATTGTGGGCGTGGATATCCTGACCGGAGATATCCGATATATATTTCTGATAGCGATAGGCTTCGCGGTCAAAAATGATCGCCTTTTTAAGCGATTGCTCCGCATCGCCATATTTTTTCGCCCCGAGAAACAGGCCCAGCTCCAGAGGCATGTTGAAGCGCGGGAGCGGCGGATCACCATCGGAGTCCGTCTTGGATATGTCGTGGATACCGTATTTGCAATCATCTATAATGCGGCAAATCTTGTCGAACCGGACATCGCCGCCGTCATCTTCCTCGCGCGCGCACCGCGGATTAAAGCCGCTGCGAATTACGGTGAACAGGATGGCCTTGAAAAAAGAATCATAATCATCCGAAAACGGACAGTTTATAAAAACGTCCTCGGAATTCATGGATCAGGCGCTTTTTCCCAAAGCTTTGGCCACGGCCTCACGCACTTCTTCAACCGTGAAATTGGTCGGTGCGCGAACAGGCTTCAGAATTTTTACACCATCCTTGGTGACGCCCAGCACCTCAGGCCGGCGCGTTCCGCTTGTGGAACGGCGCTTGGCGGCGGCCGATTTCTGGATCAGAGGCATATTCATAGGCTCAATATCCGCCTGAACCGGTAAAAAATCAAGGCGCGCCGCCAAAATATCACCCTGTCGCCACGTTCAGGCACGCAAGCCCCCGCACGCCCGGCACGGCGCGCCATTCCGGCGCGGGAGCCTCCACGCGCCGCAGGTTCGGGAAGCGCTCGAACAGTTTCAGCAGCGCCATCTGGCCTTCCATCCGAGCCAGTGGCGCACCGAGGCAGATATGGGCGCCGGCGCCAAAGGCCATGTGCGGATTGGGACGGCGCGTGATGTCGAAGCGGTGCGGATCGTCGAATGTGTCCGGGTCGCGGTTGGTGGCGATCAGGCTGACCACCAGAGCGTCGCCGGCGTGATACGGGCATCTGGCGATCGCTCCCTCGGTCTTTGGAAAGCGCGCTGTGAAGGAGATCGGCGGCTCATGACGCAGGATTTCCTCGACCGCCGGCTGGATAAGCCCCGGATCGGCCAGGATGGCGTCGCGCGCCTCTCTGTGATCGAGCAGCAAGGCGACGCCATTGCCGATCAGGTCGGCCGTGGTCAGGTGCCCGGCCACCAGAACGGCGAACAGGTTGTGCAGGATTTCGTTGTCGTCGATTGGCGCGCCGCGCGCCTGCGCCGCCAGCAGGTCGCTGACCAGATCATCACGCGGTTCGGCACGACGCTCGGCCATAAGCAGACGGAAATGACCGAAGATGCCGCGCCGGCCTTCCAGCGCCAGGTGCTCCTGCTCGGCGGACTTGGTCGGATCGAAGGCCAGTTGCCCGGCCTCGGTCCAGCGTTTCAGATCGTCCAGCGCCGCATCGGGGCAGCCCATCAGCGCGCCCAGTACCCGCATGGGTATCTGCGCGGCATAATCGGCCACCACATCGAAGGTATCGCGCCCCGTCAGGGCGTCAAGCCGTTCTGCGATGATGCGCGCCACCGTGGCCTGCAGGGCGGCGGCGCGTTTCAGGAAGGCCTCGGCGATGATCGTGCGCACACGGGTATGGTCGGCGCCATCGAGCGTGACGATGGAATCGTGGCGCCCGAATTCGGCCTCGACCGCCTCATTGAGGCGGCGGACATTGGCGATGACGGGGTTGTTAGGGGCGGCATTGTTGAAATTGCGCGACAGATGGGCGTCACGCAGGGTTTCGCGGCCGGCGGCATAGGATGTGATCAGCACCGCCGACAACATACCGTCGTGCTCGACCGGACGTGCGGAACGTTGCGGATCTAACAGGGTATGCGGGTTATCGCGGAAGGCGGGGTTAAGCTCGGAATATTCAAAAAGCATAAACCGTGGCGGCATCGGATGGGTAGACGCATCGGGCATGAAGGCGCTCTCCTAAGCGACCCCCCAGCCGCTATTCGCAGGTGCGAACCTAATGCTTAAGCCCGATCCACGAAACTGTCGATAACCTTCTTGTCGCCGCTGGTCTCAAAATTAACGATCAGCTTGTTGCCTTCGATCTCGACGATCAGGCCATAGCCGAACTTCATATGGAAGACGCGCTCGCCGAGCTTGAAATTTTTGGCCGAAGGCTTGGCGGGTGCCGGTTGGCGGTGCGGCGTCGGGCGCGCTTTGGGCTCCAGCCGGCGCATATCGACACCGGCCAGATCGCCGCCATAGGCTGGCACCTCGGCCTTCTTGGTGTAGTTCGGTTCATAGCCCGCGCGGTCCCATCGGCTTTGCTGCGATTGCCAGCCCGCCGACTGATAGCCGGTTTGCGAGGTGGCCTCGACGTTCTCGATCGGCAGTTCATCGACGAAGCGCGACGGAATCTGGTTGGTCCAGCGGCCATAGACCTGCCGGTTGGCCACGAAGCTGATCTTGGCTTCCTGACGGGCGCGCGTGATGCCGACATAGGCGAGGCGGCGCTCCTCCTCCAGCGATTTCAGCCCGCCTTCGTCCATCGAGCGCTGCGACGGGAAGATGCCTTCCTCCCAGCCCGGCAGATAAACGACGGGGAATTCCAGCCCCTTGGCGGCGTGCAGGGTCATCAGGCGCACGCTGTCGCCGCCATTGTCGCGCTCCAGGTCCATGACCAGCGACACGTGCTCCAAAAAAGCCGCCAGATCATCGAAGGCGGCCATCGAGTCGCCCAGTTCTTTGAGGTTGTCCAGCCGCGTCTGGCCGGAGGTCTTGTCGGCGCGCTGCATGTCGAAATAGCCGCTATCCGTCAGGACGGTATCGAGCAGGACGCTGGCCTGCGCGTGCTTGCTGAGATCGAGCCAGCGCGAGAAATCACGCATGAAGCCGACCAGCGGCGTCTTGGCGCGCGCCGGCAGTTCATCGGTCTGGATCAGGTCGCGCACGGCGGTCATGACCGATACGCCGGCGAGGCGGGCCTGTTGCAGCAGTTTTTGCACGGTGGCATCGCCGATGCCGCGCTTGGGCACATTGATGATGCGCTCAAACGCCAGATCGTCATCGGGTGACTGGATCAGGCGCAGGTAGGCGATGGCGTCGCGGATTTCGGCGCGCTCGAAGAAGCGCGGGCCGCCGACGACCGTGTAAGGGATCTGCAGCATGACGAAGCGTTCTTCAAACGCCCGCATCTGGAAGGAGGCGCGCACCAGAATGGCCATGTCGGACCACTTGCGCGGATCGTTATCGCGCGTGCCCTTGTGGAGACGCTCCATGTCCTCGGCCACGAACTGCGCTTCGGCGGCGCCATCCCACAGCCCCTGCACCTGCACCTTGTCACCGCCCTTTTCGTCGGTGAAGAGGGTCTTGCCGAGGCGGGCGGTATTGGCCTTGATCAGGCCGGCCGCGGCGCCCAGGATATGCTCGGTGGAGCGGTAGTTGCGCTCCAGGCGGATGATCTTCGCGCCGGGATAATCGCGCTCGAACTTGAGGATGTTATCGACCTCGGCGCCGCGCCAGCCATAGATCGACTGGTCGTCGTCCCCCACACAGCACAGGTTGCGGTCTGCGTTGGTCAGCAGGCGCAGCCACAGATACTGCGAGACGTTGGTGTCTTGATACTCATCGACCAGGATGTATTTGAACTTGCGGTGATAGGTTTCAAGAATGTCCGGGTTTTTCGTCAGTATTTCGAGATTGTGCAGCAGCAGATCGCCGAAATCGCAGGCATTGAGAATGCGCAGACGATCCTGATAGGCCTGATAGAGCTTGATGCCCTTATTGCCGCCAAACTCTGCGCCTTCACCGCCTTTAATTTTATCCGGTGTCAGGCCCTTGTTCTTCCACTGGTCGATCTGCCAGGCAAAGGATTTCGGCGTATAGCGCTTCTGGTCGATGCCTTCCTGCTCGAAGATGGCCTTGAGCAGACGCACCTGATCGTCGTCGTCCAGAATGGTGAAGCTCGATTTCAGACCGACCAGTTCGGCATGGCGGCGAAGGATCTGCGCAGCGATCGAGTGAAAGGTGCCGAGGTTTTGCAGGCCTTCCGCCGAGGCGCCGACGAGCTTTTGCGTGCGCTCGCGCATTTCGCGGGCGGCCTTGTTGGTGAAGGTGACGCACAGGATTTCCCACGGCCGCGCCAGCCCCTGTCCGAGGATATGGGCGATGCGCGTGGTCAGCACGCGGGTCTTGCCGGTGCCGGCGCCCGCCAGCACGAGCACGGGGCCCTGCACCGTGCGGACGGCGGCTTCCTGTTCGCTATTGAGCCCGGTGAAGAGATCGGGCTTGACGGCAGCCATCTGGCTTATGGTGGGGGACGTGGTCATGCCCCTCAGTTAATCGCAGTTGGCCGCCGCGCCAAGTGACAAATAGCGCCGATCACAGAAATTGGCACAAAAAGTGAACAATCTTTTTGTTGCGCGGGGCTGGACATTGAAATCCAGCTCCCGCGTAACGCCGTTATGTTTTAGAGTTTAAAAAAACCACTGTTTCAACTCTGGCGCGTTTTATGGGCCCAGTGTCGAAGGGGAGACAGTGGACGGAAACTCAGGTTTTTTTGCGTTTGGCGCCGGCGCTTTGCACGTAGGCGAGGGCTGACAAGCGGCAGAAAGACGCCAGAAGGCTTTCTCCGCGCTTGGAATTGAGTTCGGCGATCAGTGCCGCCAGACTGATTCGGCGATCCTTGGATATGGTTTCGAGAACTGTCCAGAATTCTGGTTCCAGCGCTACGGATGTGGCATGGCCCGCCAGGTTGACGGAGCGTTTCTTTAAGCCAGGCATAGTTTTCTCCCTGTGTCATGAAGCCCCGCCGCCACTAAGTGCCTTGGGTAAGGTATGCCCCTATTCACAGCGAAGGTAGGGTTGTTCATGTTGACCTCTGTTATTGTGTAACCTTGTTATCTGGTAGTTAGTCAAATCTGTGTTTTTTATTGTTAATCGTCAACTCTTTTTATTGTCGCTGTCAATCTTCAGGCGCTTTTGGGCCAGTTTATCAGCATCGACCTTTTGTCTGGCTTTTTCCAGATTTCTAACCTTGGTTGAAAGGCCGTAAACGATGCGGTTTTCCGCAGCTTTGCTGGCTTCACGCTGTTTTATCTTGGTTTTTCTTGCCTTGTTGAGATTTATCAGCTCAGCCATAGTGCGCCTCCGTTACGTCGTAGTCACATTGAAATTGTCTGCGTACAGACATTTATCTGTACCGTACCGTTCAGTTTTAATAGTTAATCATTCGCAATATCAAGTAAAGCTGTATACGTTTTTACAATCTTGATCTTGCCGTTGAAAGCGTTTCCAAGCATTGATGTGTATATCGGTATATATATCTGTAATTCTATAGTATATTCCTTCATGTCGGCTGTGTCCATAGATCTATAGGCAAATCCCGGTATCCCGATATAGCGTCAACGGTAATAGGGGGCACCATCCGGGTCGGCTAAGCCACGCTTACTCATGACGGAAATTTAACATGACGCGCGACGCAAAGCGCGCATACTTGAGGCTGCCATCCCTTTATAAGGTTATCCCATGACGCTTCTGCTCAATATTCTTTGGTTTATCTGCGGCGGCTTTATCGCCGGGTGCCTGTGGCTGTTCGGCGGGCTGGTTCTGGCCTGCACCGTTATCGGCCTGCCCTGGGCCTTTTCAGCCTGGCGAATCGCCGGCTTCGTCTTCTGGCCCTTCGGCAAGCAGATTGTCGATCGTGAGGCCTATACGGGCGAAGCGGCCATAGGCGGCGGCTGCCTGGGCGTTATCCTCAATATCATCTGGTTTGTCTTCGCCGGCTGGTACATCGCCCTGGCGCACGTGATGGTCGCCATCGCCGAGGCCGTGACCATCATTGGCATCCCGTTCGCCTTCAAGGACATCCAACTGGCGCAACTGGCTCTGGCGCCGGTCGGCAAGATGGTGGTCGATAAGCCATAAATGGACGCTCAAGCGCCGCATGGCTCACGCCAAACGGTGCGGCGGGCTGTGACCTTCCGCCTACGCTTTGGAGGCGCGTCCTAATCAAGCAAAATTTCGCGCAGTTTGAGCTCTTTTTCACGGTCGGCCTGTGCCTTGGCGGCGGACAGTTGCTCGGCTTCGATGGCGCGTTCCTTGAGCACGGCCAGGGCGCGCCAGACCGAGGACACCTCGTCTTCACCCTCGCTCTCCGCTACCGGCACATCTTCATATTCGCCCTTCGACGTCTTGATAATGGCGGCGGCCAGATTGCGTAGCGGGTTGGTGATGAAATGCGCCACGATCCACAGCGACAAGGCCATGATAGCGGCGATACCGAGCAGGGCGGTCAGCAGGAAATCGCCCGCGCGCTTTTTGCTGTAGCTGTCTGCTTCTTTCTGCGCCGCGATGAGATCTTTCTGCGTGCCCTGAACGAGGGCGTCGACTTGCGCCTGAAACGCGATGCGGTCGGCACGATTGCCATCGCTTAAGCCACGTGCGCCGGCGATATCGCCTTTAGTGGCCAGTTGGGCCACCTGGCGGCGCAGGGCGATGAAGCCTGCCATCTGGCCGGAGATCGCCTCAAGACGTGGCTTTTCCGCCGGTGTCGAATCGGCTTTCCATTGGGCCAGCAGGGTCTGCATTTCGTCGAGATTGCGGTTCAGACTGGTGACGAAGCTTGTCAGTTCCTGAGGATTGCGGGCAATATAGATGCCGCGTGTTTCCATAACCGAATTACTGATCAGATGATTGAAACGCTCACCGCGCCACGCATGATCATAGGCGTGATCATACTGCTTCATCATGCGATTGTAGTCGCCGATGGTGATGAGGCCGAGCCCCGTAACGACAAAGGCCATCAGGGCAAAACAGCCCACCAGAATCAAAACACGTGTGCGAATCGACACAGCCATACTCCCCAGTCGACGGGCCTATGGCCCTGAGGGGCCAAGTTGCGCCGTATTCCTTAAGGAATACATCAATTTGCGGGTATCTTGCGGTAATGTGTGCGGGGGAGAGCGATAATATTTCCGTGATGCAGTCAGGTCACTAGGTCAGGGTTTCGTTGCGTTTCAGCTTCGGCGACATGAGGTGAATATAGGCGAAGGCGACGAGGTAGGTGAAGGCGGCGATGGCGAAAATAAGCGTGTAGGAATGGGTGGTTTCCAGCAGGAAGCCAACGAATTTCGACATGAACATGCCGCCGATGGCGCCGGCCATGCCGCCAATCCCGATGACCGAGGCCACGGCCGAACGCGGTAGCAGGTCGGACGGCAGGGTGTAGACATTGGCGGAAAACGCCTGATGGGCCGCCGCCGCCAGACCGATGATGAGTACGGCCAGCCACAGATCCTTCACACCGCTGACGAACAGCATGGGCAGCACGAACAGGGCGAACAAGAACAGGGTCGATTTGCGCGCCACATTGGCCGAGAAGCCCATCTTGAGCATTTGCGACGACATCCAGCCGCCGGCGATGCTGCCGGCATCCGACAGCAGGTAGATGACGACGAGCGGCGGGCCGAAGCTCTTGAGATCGAGGCCGTAGTTTTTTTCGAGGAAATCGGGCAGCCAGAACAGATAGAGCCACCACACGGGATCGATGAGAAACTTGGCGATGGCGTAGATCCAGGTTTCCTTGATGAACAACAGCTTGAACCACTTGACCTTGGCCACCTGATCAGCCGGATCGTTCTCGATCAGGGCCAGTTCGGCGGCATTGACGGCCTTATGGTCACGCGGCTTGCGATACATGCTGAGCCAGGCGATCAGCCACAACATGCTGACGAGGCCGGTGGAGAAGAAGGCGGCGCGCCAGCCCCAGGCGGCGGTGATGAGCGGTATCAACAGCGGCGCGACGATAGCGCCGATGGCGGCGCCGCTGTTAAACACGCCGACGGCCAAAGCGCGTTCTCTCTGCGGGAACCACTCGGCAATACCTTTCAGGCTGGCTGGAAAGGCGCCGGATTCACCAAGGCCCAGGCCAAAGCGCGCGAGCATGAACTGCGTCGAATTGGTCACGAAACCGGTCAGGGTATGGGCGATGGTCCACATGCCAAAGGCGATGGTGTAGCCAGCGCGTGTGCCGATCTTGTCGATAAAACCGCCGAAGCTGATATAGCCGAAGGCATAGGCGCACTGGAACCAGAAGACGATGTCGGCATAGGTCTGCTCCGTCCAGCCCTGTTCGGCCCCAACCGTGCTTTTCAGCAGCGCGAAGGTCTGGCGGTGCGTGTAGTTGATGACCATGGCGATCAGCAACAGACCGCAGATAATCCAGCGGATATTGGTCGGCTTCTGAACCGGCATAGACGGATTTGTAGCGGCTTCCTGAACCTGTGACATCGACTACCTGCAAGCATCTTATTGTTATCGCCACCGCTTTTACACGTCTGGCGCCAAGCCGACTAGGCAAGATTATGACACCGGTGTCAAGATGGGCGGACAAAAAAGCACAATAATGTACAATCCAGCTATGCCCCTCTGCAAAACAGACTTGATTTGGCGGTCACATGCCTGTCATTGTGCCGAAAGTGAAGACGTCCCCTGGTTGCGTTGCCTGCGCGTATCCGGATGCCCTGCATCCGTCTGATAGTTTGCTTCCTGCACTTATCCTTACATTGACCGCCCAACAGGCGGGTTCCTTTTCACCTGACGCAGGAGATGCGCATGACCATGACGCCTACGACCGAAGACAGCTTCATCGGCAAGGGGGGACTGAAGATAGTCTATCGCTCGTGGTTGCCGAAGACGGCGCCGAAGGCCATTGTGCTGTTGTCGCACGGCTTCAATTCGCACAGCGGTCAATATGCCTGGGCGGCCGAACAACTGGTGAAGAGCGGTTACGCCGCCTATGCCGGCGATCTGCGCGGACGCGGCAAATCGGAAGGCAAGCGCTTCTATGTCGACAATTTCAGCGATTACATCGCCGATATCTCCGGCGTGGCCGATATCGCCCGTTCGCGTCATCCGGGGCAGAAACTGTTCGTTCTGGGCCATAGCGCTGGCGGCGTGATCGCTACCAGCTATACGCTCGACAATCCGGACAAGGTGGACGGGCTGATCTGCGAAAGCTTCGCCTACCGCGTGCCGGCACCGGAATTTGCCCTCGATTTCATCACTTTCCTGAGCGGGTTCTTCCCCAATGCCAAGGCATTGAAGCTCAACAATGCGCATTTTTCGCGTGATCCGGCTGTGGTGCTGGCGCTCAATGATGATCCGCTGACCAAGGATGAAATACAGCCGATGAAGACAGTCGGTGAAATGTGGAAGGCCGATCGCCGCTTGCAGGTGTCGTTCGGCCAGATCAAGACGCCGACCCTGATCCTGCACGGCACCGAGGACAAGGCAACCTCCTATCCTGGTAGTGAAGAGTTCTACAAAAACTCAGGCGCGGCCGATAAAACGCTCAAGCTCTACAAGGGCCACTATCATGACCTGCTGGCCGATGTCGGCAAGCAGGATGTGATCGCCGATATTATCGGCTGGATCTACACGCGAACCTGACGGCGCAAATAAAAAACCACCGGAGCATAAAACCCCGGTGGTTTAGTCTGATAGGCACGCATTAGCCTTGCGGCCGTCATGTCTCAGCTTAGTGGTTATCGCGCGGCAGACCTCGGGTCTGGGCAATCTGCTGGAACTGAATGGCGTCTTCCAGACAGGCGCCGCTGCCCATCTGACCGACCGTGCGGCGCTGCATTTCCTGCCACGGAGTCTGGCTGGCGGGATACTTGTAACCGCCTTCAGCTTCCAGTTTCGTACGGCGCTGTGCCAGTTCCTCATCGGAAATAAGGACATTGACCGTGTTGGTGTTGAGATCGACGCGGACCTTATCGCCGGTGACGAGCAGGGCGAGATTGCCGCCGGCCGCCGCTTCCGGAGAGGCGTTGAGGATCGAGGGCGAGCCCGAGGTGCCGGACTGACGGCCATCACCGATACAGGCGAGCGAATGGATGCCGCGCTTGATCAGGTATGTGGGGCAACGCATGTTGACCACTTCGGCGGCGCCCGGATAACCGATGGGGCCGGCGCCGCGCATGAAGAGGATGCAGTGTTCGTCGATATCGAGCAATTCGTCGTCGATGCGGTGGTGATAGTCTTCCGGCCCGTCAAACACGATGGCGCGGCCGACAAAGGCCTGCGGATCGGCCGGATTGTTAAGGTAACGCTCGCGGAATTCGGGCGAGATGACCGACACCTTCATAACGGCCGAATCGAACAGATTGCCCGACAGGACGCGGAAGCCGGCGCGTTCTTTCAGCGGCTGGTCGTAAGGCTTGATGACTTTTTCGTCTTCGATCACGGCCTTGGCGCAGTTTTCGCCAATGGTCTTGCCGTTGACGGTCATGGCGTTCTCACGGATCAGGCCCTGATTCATCAGTTGCTTGACCACGGCGGGCACGCCGCCGGCATGGTGGTAATCTTCGCCGAGATATTCACCGGCCGGCATCAGATTGACCAGCAGCGGCACTTCTTCGCCGAATTCCTGCCATTCCTCGACCTGGAGATCGACGCCGATATGGCGGGCCAGGGCGTTGAGGTGGATCGGCGCATTGGTCGAGCCGCCGATGGCCGAATTGACGCGGATGGCGTTGATGAAGGCGTCCTTCGTCAGGATGTCCGAAGGCTTCAGGTCTTCGTGCACCATGTCAACGATGCGCTTGCCGGTGAGGTAGGCGGTTTCCTGACGGTCGCGGTGCGGCGCGGGGATGGCAGCCGAATAGGGGAGTTGCATGCCCAGGGCTTCGGCCAGCGAGTTCATCGTGGTGGCCGTGCCCATGGTGTTGCAATAGCCGGTCGAAGGCGCAGACGACGCGACGAGCTTGATGAAGCCCTGATAGTCGATCTCGCCGGCCGCCAGCAGTTCTCTAGCCTTCCAGACGATGGTGCCCGAACCCGTGCGCTCGCCCTTGTACCAGCCGTTGAGCATGGGGCCGACCGAGAGGGCGATGGCGGGGATATTGACGGTGGCCGCCGCCATCAGACAGGCGGGGGTGGTCTTGTCGCAGCCGATGGTCAGAACGACGCCGTCGAGCGGGTAGCCGTACAGCACTTCGACGAGGCCGATATAGGCCAGGTTGCGGTCGAGACCGGCGGTGGGGCGCTTGCCGGTTTCCTGAATCGGATGGACCGGAAATTCGAGCGCGATACCGCCGGCTTCGCGGATGCCTTCGCGGATGCGATCTGCCAGCACCAGATGGTGGCGGTTACAGGGAGAAAGGTCCGACCCCGTCTGGGCAATGCCGATGATCGGCTTGCCCGACTGCAATTCCTCCAGCGACAGGCCGAAGTTCATGTAGCGTTCGAGATAGAGCGCCGTCATATCCGGGTTGGACGGATTGTCGAACCAGGCGCGTGAACGGAGCTTTTGGGGGGTAACGGAATCGGACATAGGGTCGGTTTACTTTACAGTGTAGAAGTGATGGACAGTGGTCTGGGTGTAGGTTTGGCCCGGATCGAGACGCGTGGTCGGGAAGGCGGGGTGGTTGGGGCTGTCCGGATAGCGCTGGGCTTCAAAGGCGATGGCCTGATATTTCACCAGGCTCTGACCGCCCTTGCCGACGATCTTGCCGTCAAGGAAGTTGCCCGTATACATCTGGATGCCCGGCTCGGTGGTCGAGATGGTCATGCCGCGGCCGGAGGTCTTGTCCTCGATGGTGACGGCCAGCTTTGGCGTCGCGGTCAGGCCGCCACGGATGATGTAGTTGTGGTCGATGCCGCCATTGCCGATAACGATCTGCGGATCGGTCGACTTGACGCGATCGGTGACCAGGGCCGGAGACGTGAAGTCGAACGGCGTGCCCTTGACCGGCATTTCCTTGCCTGTCGGGATCAGTGCCTTGTCGACCGGCAGGATGGCGTCGGATTCGATCTTCACCTCGGCGTCGGTGGCCAGACGGGTGGCGGGGATGCCGCCCAGATTATAGAGTCCGTGATTGGTCAGGTTGACCACGGTCGGCTTGTCGGTGGTGGCCTTGTAGGTAAAGGACAGATCGTTGTTTTCGGTCAGGGTGTAGGTCACGTCGGCGACGACCGTGCCGGGGAAGCCCTGATCGCCATCCTTGGAAGTCAGGGTAAAGGTGACCGAGGCTTCATTGGCGCCGGATTTCACGTCCTTGATCGTCCAGTTGAGCTTGTCCCAGCCCTTCGGCCCGCCGTGGAGGGTGTTGGTCTTGTCGTTCAGCGGCAGGGTGAAGGTCTTGCCGTCGAGCGTGAACTTGCCGCCGGCGATGCGGTTGGCGTAGCGGCCGACCGTGACATTGGTGTAGTTGGGGGTCTTTTCAAAGCCCTCGACCGTATCATAGCCGATGATGATGTCGGCGGCCTTGCCGTCCTTGTCCGGTACCAGCAGGCTCTGCATGGCGGCGCCATAGGTGATGAGCTTGACCGAAATGCCCTTGGAGTTCTTCAGTTCGACGCTTTCGACGGCCGTGCCATCAGAGAGAGCGCCAAACGAGGCGCGCGTCGCGGTGACGCCGGCGGAAGCCGCCGTGACCGCCGTATCCCCCTTGGGAGCCTTGTCCGAGCAGGCGCTGAGCAGCATCAGCGTGCCCAGTCCGGCGACCAGAGCAAATCTTTTCGTAACCAACATCATACCATCCTTCTTGTGAACTGATGACGCCGTGGTGCGGCGCCGGCTTTCCATTCCTGTATCGCCACGCCGGCTAAAAATGACGAAGGGCCGGGCGCGCGTTTATGATTTTCTGACCGTTACATACCGCGCAGGCATTAGTCAGACAATAAAAAAAGCATATATCGTACAAAATAAAGCAACAATTTGACGGTGCGTCCTGTTGCGCCTGTAAATGTGGGGTGCGGCTACTGGGAAAAGGTGCGCTGGGTGTCTTCGTGGGCCATGCGGATCAGTGATTCCATGCACCAGCGCGCGCCGCTGGCGTCACGGCGTTCGATGGCCTCGAACACGCGCTCATGGTCGGGCACCGGATCGCGCGTCAGGGCGTTGTGGCGCGCCTTGTAGCGCGTGGTCCAGGAGACCGCGGCCTCGATCGAACTCGACAGCGAGGCCAGAGCCTCGTTGCAGGTGGCCTGGATCAGGGCGTGGTGGAAATCAAGATCGGCGCGGCGGCCTGTCTCAGATTGCAGGGTTTCGCGCTTCATGATCTCCAGCGCGCTGCGCATCTGCTCGATCTGCGCCTCGGTGCGGCGGGTGGCGGCCAGTTCGGCGGCGGCCGGTTCGGTGATCAGGCGCAACTCGAACAGCGACTTGATAAAGTCCTGACTGGGCTCGGTTTCAAACATCCAGCCGAGCACTTCGGGGTCGAGCAGGTTCCAGCGCTCGCGCTCGGTGACGCGCGTGCCGGTTTTCGGGCGACTTTCGACCATGCCCTTGGCGGCGAGAATGCGAATCGCCTCTCGATAGGCCGAGCGCGAAATATCGAGTTTCGAGCTCGATTCAATTTCGTTGGGCAGGATCTCGCCGGACTTGAACGTGCCGCGAAGGATGTCGACGCCTAGGCGGTGCGCCAGAGCGCCGTGCAGGCGACCCTGATACATGGTGTGGCCATGGGTGGCGGCATTATGCTGAACATCGCCGCGCAAGGCGCGGGCCGGACTGATTTTCAGGCGGCTGCCGGTCGACTTCGGATCGGTGGCAGAGGTTGACGCAGGGGCAGGGATCGGTTTTCGCATATGTGTTTCCTTAGCCCAACACATGACATTGAATTGTCTGTTTGACAAAGTGAATTTACAAGCTAAAGAGCTTACAATATAGCCATTTGTCTGAGTTAATGGCGTGCATGCCTCGATCATGCCCGCAACATAGAGGAAGTTTTACATGACCCTGCGCCTTATACAGATTGTCACGCCGGAAGGCGAGCGCCGCGTTCTGGCCGCGCAGGCAGACGGTTCGGCGCGCAGCATCAATGGCGTCAGCTCAACCTACGAACTGGCCCGCAAGGCCATTGCCGCCAAGGCTTCTCTGGCCGCGCAGGTCGAGACGCAAGGCCTGGGCGACGAGGTCGACGTGGCGGTCGCCCTGTCGGAAGGCCGTGTCCTGGCGCCGATCGATCACCCCGACGCCGCCCACCTGCACGTCACCGGCACCGGCCTGACCCACCTCGGTTCCGCCGAAGGCCGCGACAAGATGCACAAGGCCGCGGCAGCGGCCGAAACCCAGACCGATTCCATGCGCATGTTCCTGATGGGCGTGAAAAACGGCAAGCCGGAAGCTGGCACCGTCGGCGCCCAGCCGGAATGGTTCTACAAGGGCAATGGCACCACGCTCGTTGGCCCCGGCGCCGAGCTGCAATCGCCCGCCTTTGCCGAAGACGGCGGCGAAGAGCCTGAAATGGCCGGTATCTATTTGATCGGTGACGATGGCGCGCCCTATCGCATCGGCTATGCCCTTGCCAACGAATTTTCCGATCACGTCACCGAAAAGCAGAACTATCTGTGGCTGGCCCACTCCAAGCTGCGTCCGGCGTCGCTTGGCGTCGAAATTCTGACCGGCGACCTGCCGAAGGACGTGCGCGGCACCTCGCGCATCTGGCGGGGCAACGAGGTCATTTGGGAAAAGCCATTTATCTCGGGCGAGGACAACATGTCCCACTCGCTCGATAACCTTGAGCACCATCACTTCAAATACGACCTGTTCCGCCAGCCGGGTGACGTTCATGTCCACTGCTTCGGCACCGCCACGGCCTCGTTTGCTGACGGCATCCAGACGAAGGACGGCGACGTGTTCGAGATCACTGCCGCGCCCTACGCCTATGGCCTGCGCAATCCGCTGATCACCCGCGCCGAAGAAAAGGTCGCCATCAAGGCGCTCTAAAATAGCCTGCCTCCAAGGTGCTGAAAGCATCTTGGCAAGGGCCGGCATCGCCGCTGCGGCGAGCCATGCGGCGCTTGAGCTGCTGGAATGGTTACATAATGTGCGTGGCGGCGCGGCGTGGTCTGGATTATGCTCCCGAAATCCGCTTTCGGGAGAAGTCCGTCATGCTGCGCCGCACCTTGCTTGTCCTGCCTCTGGCGACCCTGCTCGTTCAGGCCGCGCATGCGGCGACACCGGGGCCCGATCCCGTCACCATCATCAAGACACTTTACGCCGGCTACCAGGCGCCACCGACCGAGGCGCCGGAATCGCCGACCGAAGGCAAGAAGGCCTTCTTCACCGACTCCCTTGAGGCGCTCTATACCGCCGCTACAAGTGCGCCGGACGGTGATCTGCCGCTGATCGACTGGGACGTCTTCGCCAATGGTCAGGATTTTCAGATCAGCGACGTCACGGTCACCGCCACGCCCATGAACGGCGACAGCGCAACCGTGACCGCCCGTTTCAACAATTTCGACGAACCGACCACGGTGATCTATGCGTTCACGGCGACGCCGAAGGGCTGGCGGGTGGCTGATCTGTCCTACCCGCCCAGCGTCAATTTCCCCGAAGGTTTCTCGCTCAAAGCCTATATCGCCGCTGGCAACAGCGACGAAACACCGGCTGCCGTGATACCTTAAGCTGGATTATATTTACCCAGGAAAGCCATGGCCGCCTTCATCATCTCGATGCGCGCCGAGCCGACCGTTTCCCAGTGATCCTGACCCTTGTAGGTCACGAACTCTACCGGCTTGACCGCCTTTTTCAGCGCACTTTCCATGCGGCGGCTCTGCTCGATCGGCACCACGGTGTCGTCGGTGCCGTGAATCAGCAGGATCGGGCACGAGGCGTTGGCGGCTTGCCTGGCGGGAGAAATGGCGTCCCAACTCTTCGGATCGCCGGTGAACTGCTTCCAGTACAGAACCGAAGAGCTGTCGCGTCCGCCGGTTTTTTCGGCGATAAACTCGTTGAAGCTCTTGGGATCGGAAATGCCGGCGATTGAAATGGCACAATTATAGACGCCGGGATCGAGCGTGGCGCCCGCCAGCGCTGCATAGCCGCCATAGGATGCCCCCATGATGGCGACGCGCTTCGGATCGACGATGCCCTGCTTGACCAAATTGCGTACGCCATCGGACAGATCGGTCTGCATCTTGCGGCCGAATTCGCCATGGCCGGCGTTGACGAAACTGCTGCTGTAGCCGGAGGAGCCGCGGAAATTGGGCTGCAGAACGGCATAGCCGTTGGCCGCCAGGGCCTGAACCTGCCAGTCAAAATCGATACGATCACGCGACTGCGGTCCGCCGTGCGGCAGCACGACGAGCGGCAGGGCCTTGGCGGCCTTGCGCGGCGGCAGGGTGAGGTAGCCGTGAATCTCCAGGCCGTCGGCGGCCTTGTAGCTGATCGGCTTTTTTTCGGTGATCCATTCGGTCGGCAGCTTGTCGTAATTCATCGCCAGAAGCCTGGTGTCTCCGGTCGAGAGGTCGGCGAAAAAATAGGTGCCTGCGTCCTGAGCGTTCTCGCCATAAATGATCATCTTGCGCGGATCTTCGGCGAAATCGATGATGGCGGCGCGGTAATCTTCGCCGAGGACATCTGTCAAGGCACCGGCTAGCTTTTTCAGCAGTGTGTCTTCGTAATCGTACTTGATCCAATCGTTGGTGCGGGCGAAGCCGGCAAAGCGGCGTGTGACGGGATGGAAGAGGGCATCCGTGCTGCTTTCGTCTTCGCTGGTATCGAGCGACGGTCCCATAATGCCCTCGGCATTGATTTCGTGGTATTCGCCCTTGGTCTCGCCCTTGTTGAAATAGACGACGACCGACGCACCATCACGTCCCAGGCCTTGCAGGGACGGATAGTCCAGCGCCTCTTTAAGTTCATAGATCGGCTTGAAGATGCACATCTTGCCGCGCGGCGCCCGGTTATAATAGAGCGTCCATTTTTTGCGGTCGTCGATAAATTCGGCATAGGCGACGACATAACCATCGGGCGCTATGACGTAGTTCTGCGTATCTTTTGAACTTTCATAGATGAGCTTGTCGCCGGCCTTGTCGACGGGGAAACTGAACAGGCACATATTATATTCGCCGGCCATCCGGTAATTGGACGCCATCAGCCGGTATTCGCCATCAACCTTGACCCGGGTCACGCCGCCGACGACGATGGAATAGAATTCTTCCTGGCGCTCAAACAGGGTGCGCAGCTTGTTGGTCTTGAGATCGATGACCCGGGCCAGCGACATTTCCTGCTTTCTGCCGGTGAATTGCGGCAGCGACGTCGTTTGGGAATCGATGACGACGACCCGGTCATTATCGCCCCAGAACAGGTTGCGAATCTTGATTGGCCCCAGGCGAAGGCTTTTCGGCTTTAGCAGTCTGCTGAAAAAGGCTTTGCCTTTGGCCTTTCCGCATTTTTGCGTAAGTCTCTTGGTCTTTTATGGGTCTTCATTCGTTGTTGTTTTTGTTGCTTTCCTAAATTTAGACGGACCTCTCCTATGCGGTTAGCAACTTGGGTATCCGGATGAGGTTGTAGGCTATGAGATTGAGCAGAAAATCTCCAGCTACAGCTTCAAGGCCGCGATGCTTTGTCTTACGCATCGTGCCGTGCTGCTTGCCCCAACCGAAGATGCACTCGATCATCTTTCGCCGGGTCTGTGACATTGCGTAGCCATCGCTGGCGGCCGTTTCATCGTCGATGATGGTCGTTCTGGTCTTGCCGGTTTTAGTCGTGGCGTTATTACGGGCGACATGCGGCTCCACGCCAAGATTGCGTAAGGCTTCGCCATGTGCAGCGACATCATAAGCCTTGTCTTCGCCTACGGTCGCCGGCTTGCCGGTGTGCTTGACCCTAACCGCCAGCATGGCTTCGGATGCCTCGCGCTCGGCCGTGCCGGTGGCTTGGGTGACAACGCTACCAACCGCCAGTCCGTTGCGGTTCTCCATCAGCGCGTGGCCCATGTAGCACAGCTTCGCTTCACGGCCCTGAGCCTTGCGGTACAAGCGGCTGTCGCCATCGGTCGTCGAGACGTGGGTGTCATTGCCGCGTTTCTGATTATGGAAGTCAGACCCGTCCGTATCGTCCGGCCCGTCCTTCGGCTTGAAGCTCTTGAACGAAGCCCAGGCTTCAATCAGCGTGCCATCGACTGAGAAATGCTCGTCCGAGAGTAAGGGCGTAACCTTTGGGTGGCACAGCAAGGCCGTCATGAACTTCGTAAAAACATCACCCTTCTGCAGGCGCTCACGGTTCTTGGTGAATGTCGTCGCCACCCACACAGCCGCGTCGGGTGACAAGCCCACGAACCATCGAAACAGAAGGTTGTAATCCAACTGCTCCATCAACTGGCGTTCCGAGCGGACGCCGTAGAACACCTGCAGAAGCAAGGCGCTCAGTAACTGTTCCGGTGGAATGGAAGGGCGCCCTTCCTCCGAATACATCGCCGAAAAGTCCGCGTTCAGGTCGACCAGAACCGAGCGAACCAACTCACGAACCTTGCGAAGAGGATGCGTATCCGGAACGCGTTCTTCCAACGATATGTACGAAAATAATCCGCCCTGATCCCGAAACTCGCCACGCATTGGTTGCTCCTTCTCGCTCAAGAAGGGAATCACGGCAAAATCAAAATGACCAGAGGTTTTTCAGCAGACTGTTAGGTCATCGACATTGAAGGTCATCAGAAGTTTGGTGTCCCCAGATTGGGTCACCATGGCGACGCGCTTGCCATCGGGCGACAGGGCGACCTCATCGACGAGCGGAGACTCGGCGAAAACCTCGATCGGCGGCAAGGGCGCGTCCGTGGTCGCTGGCGCGTCTTCGGCGCGGACGGTGAACGGCAGGCTGGCCAGAGCAGCGGCCGAACCTGAAAAACGCATAAGTGCGCGACGGCTGATCGATATCATGAAAATCCCCCCACAGGTCTTGTCGACCGAAGGTATAATTTTCCAGATAGGCTTGCAAGCCTCGGTTGCTCTTATTTCGGGGTATAATCGTGTTTTTTGAACTGGTTACGGAACCAGGTCGATTGGCGCTTGGCGTAGTTGCGCGTTTTTTGTCGCGCCAGGGAGAGGGCGTCTTCCAGTGTCATGGCCCCTGACAGATAGGCGACGAATTCGGTCAGGCCGAGCACGCGCATGATCGGCCAGTCGGGCGTCAGGCCTTTGCCCATCAGATCGCGGACCTCATCGAGGGCGCCGTGATCGAGCATGATCTGCAGACGGCGGTCGCAGCGTTCATAAAGCCAATCGCGGTCTGGATGCAGGATGTCGAGCTGATAGGTGGTCTCAGGCAATTCCGGCACGGTCTGGTTCTGCCAGTCGGTCAGGGAACGGCCGGTTTGCAGCCACACCTCATAGGCGCGCGCCAGGCGCTGCTGGTCATTCGGCATGATGCGCGCCGCCGATTCCGGATCGTGCTGCCGCAAGATGTTGCGCAAAGCGTCTTCGCCTATGTCGGCATAGGCCGCGCGCGCTTTCAGGCGCACGGCGTCGTCGATATTGGGGATCTCGGCCAGACCATGCACCAGAGCGTTGAAATAGAGGCCGGTGCCGCCGACTAGGCACAAAGGCCGGCCGCCGCTCAGCGCTTCGGCGATATGGGGGCGGGCCGCGCGCAGCCAGTCTCCGGTCGACCACAGGGTTTGTCCGTCGAGGTGACCATAGAGCAGGTGCGGCGCCTGCGCGGTGTCAGCGGCATCCGGCCGGGCCGTCAGTAACGGCACATCGGCATAGAGTTGCATGGAGTTGGCGTTGAGGATCGCGCCACCGGTTTTTTGCGCCCAGGCCAGCGCTCTGGCCGATTTGCCCGATGCGGTCGGGCCGGCGAGCAGATAAAGCGGGCGGTGAGTTTCGGGCATTTAGGACTTTAAATTGCTGCGCATTGGGCTTATTGGCTCCAATTCTCATGAGCTTGTTCATGAGAATTGGCAAGGGCGCCATGCTTTCCTAAAAGGGTGGCCGCCGCGCATGTTTGCGCGAGCCCTGCGGCGCTTGAGCAATAAAGGATTCCCATGCTTGACAAGGAAACGGTGCTGACGGCGCTGAACACCATCATCGATCCGATGAGCGGGCAGGGCCTGACCGACGCCGGTCTGGTGCGCGCCCTGATCGTTTCGCCTGAGCGCGTTGGCTTCATGCTGGAAGTGCCGCAGGACCGCGTCACGCAATACGGCCCGATCCGTCTGGCCTCGGAAAAGTTGCTGGCGGGGCTGGATGGCGTCAAGAAAGCTCAGGTCGTCCTGACCGCCGAACTGGCGCCCAATCCGCAGCCGCAGCAAGCCGCCTCGGCCAGGCTTTCCGACAAGGCGGTCGAGGACAGCCGCCCGAAAGCGCCGGTCGCCGGCGTGCGCCCCAACCACGTCAAGCGCGTGATTGTGGTCGGCTCGGGCAAGGGCGGTGTCGGCAAATCGACCGTATCGCTGGGATTGGCCATCGGATTGCGGCAACTGGGCCTGAGTGTTGGTTATCTTGACGCCGATATCTACGGGCCGTCGGCGCCGGTCATGCTCGGCATCTCCAGGCCGCCCGAATTTGGCGCCGACAAGCTCATGGTGCCGCCGGAAGCCTTTGGCCTCAAGGTCAATTCGGTCGGCTTTCTCGTCGATCCCGATCAGGCGATGATCTGGCGCGGGCCAATGGCCTCGCAGGCCCTGACGCAACTCCTGACGCAAAGCCGCTGGGGCACGGCGGAAGAGCCGCTCGACGTGCTGGTCATCGACCTGCCGCCCGGCACCGGCGATGTACAGCTTACCCTGACACAAAAGACGCTGATCGATGGCGCGGTGGTGGTCTCGACGCCGCAGGAAATGGCCCTGAGTGATGCGCGTCGCGCTGTCACCCTGTTCGGCAAGACCGGTATTGAGGTGCTGGGCGTTGTGGAGAACATGGCCTATTTCTTAAGCCCCGATGGTTCGGAACTGGAGATCTTCGGCCGTGGTGGCGCGAAGAAGATGGCTGAGGCGTTGAAAATCCCGTTCCTCGGCGAAGTGCCGCTTGATCCGGCGATGCGCAAGGGCTGCGACGAGGCGCGTCCGCTGACGGCTCTGGAACCTGACGGCGCCATGGCGTCGCGTTTCAAGGTGATGGCGCAGAAGGTTCTCGACGGTTTGGGGAAATAAGCGCCGTTCCTCTTGCAGCGCAACATATTGTAACCATATCAGCGACAGATGCAATTCACTGGAGCTGCTGCATGTCCCTCGATACCCTGTTTTCGCCCTTTTCGCTGAAATCCCTGACCCTGCCGAACCGCGTGGTCATGGCGCCGATGACGCGCAACTTCTCGCCGGGTGGCATCCCCAATCAGGCGGTGGCCGATTATTACGAACGCCGCGCCGAGGGCAAGGTCGGGCTGATCCTGACCGAGGGCACTGTGATCGAGCGTCCGGCCTCGAAGAACGAAGCCAATATCCCCAATATCTACGGCGAAGCGCTCGAAGGCTGGGCGAAGGTCGTCAAGGCCGTGCATGGCAAGGGCGGCAAGATCGCCCCGCAGATCTGGCACACGGGTGCGGCCTTCGGCAACACGCCCGATTACCGCCCGACGCCGATGGATTCGCCCTCGGGCCTGGGGCTTGATGGCGCCAGAGTTGGTGCGCCTATGTCGGAAAGCGATATCGCCGACGCCATCGCCGCCTTCGGCCGCGCCACGGGTGATGCCAAGCGGATCGGCTTCGATGCCATCGAACTGCACGGCGCCCACGGCTATCTGATCGATGAATTCTTCTGGGACGCCACCAATAAGCGCACCGACAAATGGGGCGGCGCCACCATCGCCGAGCGCAACCTGTTCGCCACCGAGGTCGTGAAAGCGGCGCGCGCGGCGGTCGGTCCGGACTTCCCGATCATCCTGCGCCTGTCGCAATGGAAGCCGGGCGCCTTCGATTACAAGATCGCCGCCACCCCGGCCGAGATGGAGCAATGGCTGCAGCCGCTGGTCGATGCCGGCGTCGATATCCTGCACTGCTCGCAGCGCCGTTTCTGGGAGCCGGAATTTGCGGGCTCCGAGCTGAACTTCGCTGGCTGGGCCAGAAAGATCACCAACGTCCCGACCATCACGGTCGGATCGGTCGGTCTGTCGGGTGAATTCATCGCCGGCTTCGGCGGCGAGGTGTCGCATCCGGCCTCCATCGACGGCCTGCTCAAGCGCCTCGATGCCGGCGAATTTGACCTGGTGGCGGTCGGCCGTGCGCTGCTGTCCGATCCGGAGTGGGTGGAAAAGATCCGCACCGGTCGCGGCGAGGACACCAAAGGCTTCGAACGCGCCATGCTTGGCTCACTGGTCTAACGGCCCCTGGCCCTCGCTCTGTAACCGGGGCGAGGGCGCTTACATATTTTACCACCAGGGTTCACGTGCTAAGCGTGTAGCATGACGGATACGCCTTTGCAAAAACGCGCTGATATACAGGGGCTTCGCGGCATCGCCGTGCTGGCGGTGGTGCTGTTCCATGTCAGCCCTGCGGCGCTGCCGGGCGGATTTGCCGGCGTCGATATCTTCTTTGTTATATCGGGTTACCTGATCACGCAGATTCTGTTGCGTGACATGGAGGCCGGCGGCTTTCGCCTGCGCGACTTCTATCAGCGCCGCATCCGGCGGCTGTTTCCGGCGCTCTATGCCGTGCTGGCGTTTACGCTCATCGCTGGCCTGCTGATCCTGCCGCCGAAGCTGCTAAGCGAACTGGTTTACAGCCAGTTTTTCACCACCCTGTTCCTGTCGAACTTTGCCTTTGCCCATCTGGCCGATTATTTCGACAGCGCCTCCAGCCTCAAGCCCTTGCTGCACACCTGGTCGCTCGGCGTCGAGGAACAGTTTTACCTGATTTTCCCCTTGGCCCTTCTGGCCTTGCACAGGTTGGCGCGACGTTTTTTGTGGCCTGTGCTGGGTGCGCTGGCGCTGCTGTCGCTGACGCTGGCTCAGATCACCACCAAACCTGAAGCCGCCTTCTATCTGCCGACCACACGGGCTTTTGAGATTTTAATCGGTGCGTTGTGCGTCTGGGCGAAGGCGCGTTTGCGCTTAAGCGACGCGCTCCGGCGATGGTTGTCGCTGTTGGGGCTGGCCTTGATGATCGCCAGCCTGATCCTGCTGAACGACCGCCTGCCGTTTCCCGGCCTGTGGGCCTTGCCGCCCTGCCTCGGCGCGGCCCTGCTATTGCTCACGCATGACGGCTGGTGCAATACACTGATCGCCGCGCCACCCCTGACCTTTACCGGCGATATCTCCTATTCGCTCTATCTCTGGCACTGGCCGCTGCTGGTCTATGCGCGGCTGATGTTCGGCGATTCGGTGTGGATCGCCCTGCCGGTGGTGGGGCTCGGCTTTGTCATGGCGGCGCTGTCGCGGCGCTATATCGAACAGCCGTTTCTCGAAAAGCGCCTGCGGTTTGTCTGGCCGATGGCGCTTGGCGCCATGGCGGTGTCGATTATCGTGGCGCTGCTAATTTTCGATGCCAAAGGCCTGCCTCAGCGCTTCAATGCCGCCGAGCAGGCCGCTTTCGCCGCCACGGACGATTACAATCACGACCGCCGCCATTGTCACCTCGGCAAGGATGCCCGGATCGCATATCGCGACACCTGTATCTATGGCGATGTGAAAGCCGCACCCGCCATCGCCATCTGGGGCGACAGCGAAGGCGCCGAACTGGCGCAGGCCCTGGGTGAGCGCCTTACAGGCGCCAGCGGGCGCCAGATCACGGCCTCGGCCTGTCCGCCGAGCGTTGGCTACGTCATCGCCTATAATCGCGGCTGCCGGGCGCACAATGCCGACATGCTGCTGCATCTGAAAGCCGATCCCAACATCAAGACTGTGGTGCTGGTGCTGAACTATCGGCGCTATGATGCGGATAACCCTGCCGCCATGCTGACCGGCCTGCAACTGAGCGCGCTCGATTTGCAGGCTTCCGGCAAGCGGGTGGTGCTGGTCTATCCGCTGCCGGTCTATGGCTTTGATCCGCCGTCTCAGGTCGGGCTGGCGATGCGACTGGGGCGCGATCCGGCAGGCGTCGGCATGCGCCGGGCGCAGTTCGAGACGGAGCATGGCCGCACCATCAGCGAACTTGATGCTTTCTCGGCCGCGCACGGTCTGGAGGTTCTGCGGCCTTCGGAGGTGCTGTGCGATGCGGAGCGTTGCCGAGTGTATCAAGCCCAAAAGGGTGTGCTCTATTTCAACGGCCAGCATCTGAGCCTTAAGGGCGCAGGGCTTCTGGCGGATCGGCTTACCATTTCAGCGCCTCTTCCCCGCGCAGAATAGCCTCGACCTCGGGTGCATGCTTGCGCTCGCCATCGTCATGCAGGATCAGCGGTGGCAACAGCCGCAAGGGCGCCTTGCCGAGCCGTTGCGCTTTGACCAGCACGCGCTTGGCGCATCGGTCGGCGAACGGCAGGACCGAACGGATGACGAAAGAGCCGCACTTCTTCGACAAGCCGCCGAGGATATCGGCCAGCCGGTCGGCGCGATGGATAAAGACGATATGGCCGCCATCGACCACGGCGCTTAGCGCGAAATCGAGCCAGGCGCCCAGGCCGTCATCGGCGATCCAGGCGGGGCGTTTTGTGTCGTGCGGCGCACGCAACAGGTCGGGATCGTCGAAATAGGGCGGGTTGGAGAAGACGAGATCGACGCGCTCCAGCGCCAGGGGTTTGAACCCCAAACCGATATCGCCGGCAAGGATGGTCACATCCTCCATCGCGTTTAGCCGCACATTGTCCTGCGCCAGCGCTACATAGCCGGCTTCGCGCTCGATGCCGCTGAGCCGGAGGGCCGGACAACGGGCTTTCAGCGACAGCAGGGCGCCGCCCACGCCGCAGCCCAGTTCCAGTGCGGTTTTAACCTTGGGAATCGACGCGCAGGCGGCCGCCAGAAGCGCGCCGTCCATGCCTATGCGATAGCCCTTTTGCGGCTGCATCACTTTGACGCGGCCCCCAAGGAGGTGCGTCTCGGTCACATCTGTGAGAAAATGAGGGATGTCCTCAGTCATACGCCGGATCTTTTTCTGATATTTTTCCGGCGCCAAGGCCGTGAACTGTCACAAGTTAAGTGCCTAAATAGTATCGCGGGGCATTGCCTGTACCGTCAAGGCGGTTTATGGCCTAAAAGTTAATGTCAGGAGTAACCGCCTTGGATTCGGCCAATATCGATACTGTACGTCCCGCGCCAGATGCCACGCCAGAACTCGTCAAGGCGGACGTCAAGGCGCTGGTCAGCCTGTGCGAACCTGACATGGTCGATATCAATGCCCTGATCACCGCGCGCATGCAGTCCGAAGTGGCCGTCATCCCGGCTCTGGCGGCGCACCTGATCGCCGCCGGTGGCAAGCGCCTGCGCCCGCTTCTGTGCGTGGCGGCGGCCCGCATGTGCGGCACCACCAATACCCACCACCACAATTTCTCGGCCGCGGTCGAGTTCATCCATACCGCCACCCTTTTGCATGACGACGTGGTCGATTCCTCGCAACTGCGCCGCGGCAAGGTGGCTGCGCACCTGATCTGGGGCGCGCCGTCGTCCGTTCTGGTCGGTGACTTCCTGTTCGCCCGCGCCTTTGAGCTGATGGTCGAAACCGGATCTTTGCGCGCGCTCGATATCCTCTCCAAGGCCTCGGCCATCATCACCCAGGGCGAGGTGCTCCAGTTGATGAAGGCCTTCGACCTAACCCTGACCCAGGCCGATTATATCGAAATCATCTCATCGAAGACGGCGGCGCTGTTCTCGGCGGCTTCCGAAAGCGGTGCTGTGGCCTCCGGGGCTTCTGAAGAGAAGATCAAGGCGCTCTACAGCTACGGCATGAACCTCGGTCTCGCCTTCCAGATTCAGGACGATATCCTGGATTATCAGGGCGATGCCGCTGATCTCGGCAAGAACGCCGGCGATGATTTCGCGGAGGGCAAATCGACCCTGCCGCTGATCCTCGCCATGGCGGCCACCAGCGGCAGCGATGCGGCCTTCTGGGAACGCACGGTCGGCAAGCGTGAGCAGAAGCCCGGCGATTTCCAGCATGCGCAAGGCCTGATGATCTCCAGCGGCGCGCTGGATGCCGCCCGTGCCGTGGCGCGCGGTTATGCCGATAAGGCGCGCGCGGCCTTGAGCCTGTTCGATCAGGGCCCGTGGCGTCAGGCGTTGGAAAGCCTCGCCGTCTACAGCGTCGAACGCCAGACCTAAAATCTCTTGTCCGTCGCCCCGCCTTTACACCCAAGGGAAGCCCGCTTTTACGAGCTGGATATCCTGCGCGGTCTGGCGGCGATCGTGGTCGTTTTCTTTCATTACAAGCACTTCCTGCTGATCAGCGATGCGGCCGGTTTTGACTACGCCCATATGCCGTTCAGCGCCGTGCTGATGCCATTTTATCTGTACGGCCAGTTCTTTGTGGAACTGTTCTTCGCCATTTCGGGCTATGTCTTCTTCTGGCTCTATGCCCGCGCCATCGAGGAAGGCCGCACCGGTCCGTGGGGCTTTTTCGTCGCCCGCTTTGCCCGGCTTTATCCGCTTTATATCGTCACCCTGTTCGCGGTGGTTGGGCTGCAACTGGCGTATCGCAGCCTTTATGGCGAAGATTTCATCTATAATGAGGACACGCCGCTCAACTTCGTTCTGAACCTGCTGATGATCCAGCAATGGCTGCCCTTTGCCGTGCAGTCGTTCAACGGACCGGCCTGGTCGATCTCGGTCGAGGTGTTCCTCTATGCCCTGTTCTTCGCGCTTTGCGCCTGGCGGCTCAACCGCATCTGGGTGCTGGCAGCCCTGTTCGGGGCGGGCGTGGTTATCCGCATTCTGAGCGATCCGACGGTCGATTTCGTGCGCGGTGTGCCGAGTTTTTTCGAGGGTGGGTTGGTCTTCTATGCGGTGCAGGCGTTGCGCAAGCCGGCAAATGCGCTGTGGCGCAAACGCCTCGTGCTGGCCCTGTCGGTCTTGCTGCCGGTTCTGTGGGGCATCAGCTATGCGCGCGCCTTCCACCCGATCAATGTGCTACTCGAACCCGGCGTGTTTGCCGCCATTTTCAGCGTCGTCGGCTTTCTCTATGTCGTCATGCCGCTCACCCTGCTGGCGCTGGGCCTGATGCAGGATAACTGGCGTGCCGCATGGCTCAGCCGTGACCGCCTGCACAAAATTTCGTGGATCGGCGATATCAGCTATTCGATCTACCTGATCCACTTCCCGTTGCAACTGGCGATCATGCTGGTGATGGCGCGTCTGCCGTTTGCCGAGCGGGCGCAGATTTTCAGCTGGCCGCTGGCGCTTTTGGCCTTTATGGCCGCCGCCGCCGGATTGGGCTGGCTGAGCTTTCACTATTTCGAGATGCCGATGCGGCGTTACCTGCAAAAACGCATGCGGTCCGCACTGGCGCCACCCTCGGGCGTGCGATAAAACAAAAAGAGATTCAAAGGGAGCAAGATCATGGCGGACACCAACACCCCGGCCGGCGCATTTGTCGGCAAGGCCACCCAACCGGAAATCCTGCTCTACAGTCGCGCCAACCGGCATGGCCTCGTGGCCGGCGCCACCGGCACGGGCAAGACCATCACCCTGCAGATTCTGGCCCAGGCCTTTTCCGATGCCGGCGTACCGGTCTTCGCCGCCGACATCAAGGGTGACCTGTCGGGCGTCAGCCAGCCGGGCGCACCGAATGACAAGCTGATCGAGCGCGCCAAGTCGATGGACCTCGACCTTACACCGGCCGCAGCACCGGTCATCTTCTGGGACCTTTACGGCCAGAAGGGCCACCCGATCCGCGCCACCATTTCCGAGATGGGGCCGCTGCTGCTGGCGCGCCTGCTCGAACTGAACGACGTGCAGGAAGGTGTGCTCAATATCGCCTTCGCCGTGGCCGACAAGGAAGGCCTGCTGCTGCTCGATCTTAACGATCTGCGCGCCATGCTGAACCATATTTCGGAAAACGCCAAGGATCTCAGCCAGGTCTATGGTCAGGTGTCGCCGACCACGGTCGCCACCATCCTGCGCAACCTGCTGACCCTGGAAAATCAGGGCGCCGCCCACTTCTTCGGTGAGCCGGCCCTGCGTCTCGAAGACCTGATGCGCACCAATATCGCCGGCAAGGGTTACATCAATATTCTGGCGTCCGATCGCCTGATGCAGAATCCGAAGCTCTATTCGACCTTCCTGTTGTGGCTGATGTCGGAGCTTTTCGAGGAACTGCCCGAAGTTGGCGATCCGGAAAAGCCGCGCCTCGTCTTCTTCTTCGATGAAGCGCATCTTCTGTTCAATGAGTTGTCGCCGGCTCTTTTGCAAAAGATCGAACAGGTGGTGCGCCTGATCCGTTCCAAGGGCGTCGGCATCTATTTTATCACGCAAAATCCGGCCGATATCCCCGATACGGTGCTGGGCCAGCTTGGCAATCGCGTGCAGCACGCCCTGCGCGCCTATACGCCTTCGGAGCAGAAGGGGCTGAAGGCGGCGGCGGATTCGTTCCGCGAGAACCCGGCGTTCAAGACCATCGATGTGCTGCAACAACTCGGCACCGGCGAGGCGCTGGTGTCGCTGCTTGACCCTAAGGGCATCCCCAATATCTGCGATCGCACGATGATCCGCCCGCCTTCGTCACGCATGGGGCCGGCCACCGATCAGGAGCGCGCTGACATCATGGCGAAATCGCCGGTTGGCGGGGTGTATGACGCGCTGAAGGACCGTGAGTCAGCCTATGAAATTCTGAGCGCGCGTATGGCCAAGGCGCAAGCCGATGCGCCACCGCCACCACCTTCTACTGCTGAAAAAGAAGCGGCCAAAGCGGCGGCGCAAGCTGCAAAGCTTGAGGAGCGCCAGCGTGTGGCCGATGAGAAGGCCAGGCTCGCCGAACAAAAGGCCAAGGACAAGGCCGCCGCCCAGACCATGAAGACGGTTACCTCGGTGGCGGTGCCGATCATCCGCTCCATCGGTATCGCTGTGGTCGGGCAGTTGATGCGCGGTATGATGGGTAATGCCAAGCGTCGGCGCTAGAGATCCAGCATATCGATGGTGCGCCAGCCGAGATGCTGGCCGCTATCGACGCAGATCATCTGGCCGGTCACGCTCGGCGCATTGAGCAGATAGATCACCGCCGCCGCCACTTCCTCGGGCGAGGTCGGTTTTTGCAGCAGGGTGGAGCGCGCCTCGCGGGCGAAATCGGCCTCGCTCTGGTGGATCGATTTCAGCGTAGGGCCTGGTCCCACCGCATTGACGCGGATATTAGGCGCCAGCGCCTGTGCCAGGGTGCGCGTGGCGTGCCACAGGCCGGCCTTCGACATGCTGTAGCTGAAAAAGGGCGGGGAGGGCTTGAGCACCCGCTGGTCGATCATGTTGATGATCGAGGCGCCGCTACGGATATCGGCTTGCGCGGCAAAGGCCTGAGATAGCAGCACGGGCGCCAGCAGATTGGTGTCCATGTGCATCTGCCAGCTGTCGATGGACAGCGTGCGGGCACGGTCATCGGCGAAGACAGAGGCGTTGTTGACCAGCACATCGAGCGGCCCGAGCACCGCGCGCGCCTCATCGATCAGGCCGGAGACGCCGGCCACATCATTGAGATCACACGCAAGGGCATGGGCGCGGACGCCAAGCGCCTCAAGCTCGCTGACAAGCAAAAGCGCATCGTCGCGCGACCGGCCGTAATGGACGCCGATATCATAGCCGGCCCTGGCTAGCGCGATGGCGATGGCGCGTCCGATGCGCTTTGCGGCGCCGGTAACTAAGGCTGTTTTAGTCAATGCGGCCGAAATCGATGACGTTCATGACGGCCATGAAGATAAGGAACGAGCCGAGGATAGCGATGGCTAACATGTGAGAACTCCCTGAAAGGACTTTACACATAGTTAGACGGCTTGCGCGGGCGAGACAAGGGGGAGGGATTTAATACGGTCATATCTTGCGCCCATCGCTGATTGACGCCACAGTGCGCCCCTTCTTCATGATATCGGAAAACGCGCTTGGAAGACTGGAAACGCATCGTAGAACCCTATTCGCGGCCGCTGTTCTTTGCCTATTCGCGGGCGACGCGGGGCAAGACGCTGGGGGTGCGCGGGCTGGTCATCAATCCGAAGGGTGAGGTTCTCCTGATCGAGCACACCTATCTCGAAGGCTGGTGGCTGCCCGGCGGCGGTGTCGATGCCGGCGAAACCTCCCATGCCGCCGTGGCGCGTGAACTGCGCGAGGAAGCAGGCGTCAACCCGACCGAGGTACCGAAACTGTTATCCGTTCATAGCAATGAGCGCTTTTTCCCCGGCGACCATGTGCTGCTGTTCCGCGTCGATCAGTATGAAGAGGTGCCTATGACCTCGCATGGCGAGATCAAGAATGTCGACTTCTTCGCGCTCGACGCCCTGCCGGAGAATATCAATGACGGCAGCCTGCGCCGGATCCAGGAAGTACTGCTTGGCTTTCCGGCCGATCCCAACTGGTAAACTCGCCCCGATGGTCTGCAAGCCGTCATCTTTCTGCGCGCCTTAGCTCGTGTACCAAAAGTACACGTCGCGTCAGGTGCTCAAAAGCTAACGACTTTGGCTTCGCCGAATTGTGTTTCGCCTCATCAGGCCGGTCTACCCGCTATGGCTTTAGAGGTATAAATTTACTCCGCCGGCGTGGTTGGGCGGATGGCGACCGAACGCACATAGTTGACGACCTTGGCGTAGTTGGCGCGGCTGAAAACCGGCGGACGGCTTTCCATCTGCTTGATCAGGTTGCGCGCCCAGACGCGGGACGGTTTTTCATAGAAATAGTGCGCCAGCGCCGCCACGCCGATCGACAGGGCGATGGAGACCAGCGCCCAGTTGAGGCGCGACAGATCACCGGCCAGCCCCCAGGCGGGCAGGGATTTCAGGATGATCTTCTGGATCAGGTCGTGAACCAGATAGAGCGCGAACGACACCAGACCCAGCCAGTAGGCGACGCGGCTTTGCAGCAGGCGGGCGACGAAGCCCTCATCGTGGCTCAGGCTCATGATCAGGCCGGCGAAAACCGCAATCAGCCACAGGTCGGTCGGCTTGTACCACAGGAGCACCAGCGCCAGTATCGCCAGCACGCCGCTGGCGCGCGACGTAATCAGGTCCTTGAAGCGGAAGGCGACGAGGCCGATATAAAATGACGCCAGGCAGCGCAGGGTGGTGCCGGGCGCATAGGAATGGACGACATCGAGACGACCGCTGACCTGCGCGTGGTGCGTCATCCATTGCGGCCCGAAGGCGACCGCGGCCAGCACGCCGAAGGCGGCGACCACTCCCAGCAGGGCATAGCGGCGCGGCATCCACATGGCCAGCCAGATGCTGACGGGGAAGAGCAGGTAAGCCGCCCATTCGGTGCTGATCGACCAGGACGGCGGCACGATGGCATAGGCCAGCCCCCAGACGTGGGTCATGGTGATGTTGAAAGGCAGGGCGCGCAGCACATTGTCATCGAAGCGATAGGTGCTGCTGAGGACGGTGGTGATGGCAATCGCGGTGATGACGGTCATCAGGATGTAGAGCGGATAGATCCGCGCCACGCGCGCCAGCAGGAATTTTTTGAAGCTGGCGAAGGAAAAGCCGTCGCGGAACCAGTCGGCATAGGTGATCGCCATGACGAAGCCGCTCAGGATAAAGAACAGGTCTACCGACATATAACCATGGCCGATAAAGGGCTTTACCAGCGACGGAAACGCCACCAGCCCATTGGCGTGGAAGAACACCACGTACAGGGCGGCTATCCCACGAAGCCCGGTCAGGGCGCGGATTTCAGCTTTTTTTGGCGCAGGCGACGGTAGGGCTGCGGGCGTCATTGAAACTCGGAAACGGTTCGTGGAAAGCCCCCGTATAAGGCATTGTGACGCCTGCACCAAATCACAATCACGGATGCGTGATGTAACATAGCTTTAGGCGGGGTTCGGATCGTCTTCCGAGCACAGGTCGGGATCGCTGTTGAGGGCTGCAGGGACGATCTGGCCATTGTTGACGAAGGGCACGACCGGGCAGTAACGGGTGGCGCCGTTCACCTGCGTCTTCTGCCAGGTTACGCCTTGCGTATCGGTCAGAACCAGCGTGCCGTCAGCCTTCTTTTGCCAGACATCCACGCGGGTGCGCTCCAGCATGTAAGGGCCGACATCGCAGCCTTTCAGATCACCGCGCACGAGCACCTTGCCGCTGGCATCCTTGATGGCGGCGTCAGGATATCCGACGCGACCATCGACATAGGCTGGTGTGACATAGCAATAATAGTCGGTGGTGCCGACGCGCACCGGCATGACATAGCTCTCACCGCTGCCGTCCGGTTCCAGATTGCCATTCTTCCAGGTGAAGACATCGATGCCATGATCGCAGCAACTGCCGCGCCAGAAGTTCCATACCTTGTGATGCTCGGCATCAAACTCCGGCGAGGTGACATCGAGCAGCGAGGCCGGGGCGGTGACAAAGGTCTGTGTCGCCGGATCGAACAGCCACATATCGTAAGGGATGTTCGGGCCGGCCGGCAGGGTCTGGGCGATCATCAGATCAAGGTGGCCGTCGAAATTCATATCGACGAATTGCGGCGTGAAGATCGAGCAGGTGCCTTGCGATTCGGTCGGCAAGGCCTGAACCAGCTTGCCCTTTCGGTAGAGCCGGATTTGGTGGACCATGGGCGGGGTGGGGCAGGAGTTGTCCGCGTCGGGCAGGGTGTCGGCCACCAGTCGGATATCATAGGGAGGGGGCGTGCCGGTTTCGCTCAACACCATCGGCAGAACGCGCTTGGCGTCGGGCGATTTCCAGGCGCCTTTGGCGCTGCCGTCGGTGAGAATAAGCGTCCAGGCGCCGCTTTTTGCGGCCACGCCGATGGTTTCACTGAGTTGCGCCACCTGTCCCGTCACCGTGCCCTGAAGGTGCAGGGTGTAGCGTGTCTCGTCTTTGCAGGGGGCATAACAGTAGCTGCCACTTATGGTGTCGGCTATGCGCTCTAACTGCACCTCCACCGTTTTCTTGCCGAGGGTGCCGGCATAGGTCCGTGACCAGATTGGGAATTCGACCGTTTCGTTTTGCGCCAGGGCGGTGGTGGGCAAAAGGCAGCACAGGAAGAAGGCGGACAGGCAGGCGCGAAACATGGAGGTCTCCTTGGGGGACGAACGGTCCTTATCGGCTAAGGCCGATGTAATTTCAACAAGACTTGACCGCACCCGTGGCGATCCCATTTGTGACGAGGCGGCATTGATTATAGAGTACAGCGTGAACAGCGATTCCCCCATGAACACGGATGCCGGTGCGGCGCAGGAGATTATCCTGGACGCCCCCCTGATCGGCTCGGAACTGATCCGGCGCGAGGCCGCGCTGGCGCCCGATAAGCCGGGCGTTTACCGCATGCTGGGTGCCGATGGCGAAGTGCTTTATGTCGGCAAGGCGAAAAGCCTGAAGAAGCGCGTGCTGCAATATGCGCAAGGCCGTTTCCATACCCAGCGCATCGCCCGCATGGTGGCGCTCACCCGCGAAATGGTCCTGCTGCGCACCGATACCGAGGGCGAGGCGCTTCTGCTCGAAGCCCGCCTCATCAAGGCGCTCAAGCCGCGCTACAATGTGCTGCTGCGCGATGACAAGATGTTCGCCGAAATCCTGGTACGCAAGGATCATGAAGCGCCGCAGATCACCAAGCACCGCGGCGCCCACACGATCCCCGGCGACTATTACGGCCCCTTCGCCTCGACCGTGGCGGTGAACCACACGCTCGATACCCTGCAAAAAGCCTTCCTGCTGCGCACCTGCACCGACAGCGTCTATGCCAGCCGGACGCGGCCGTGTATGCTGCACCAGATCAAGCGCTGTTCGGCGCCCTGCACCGGCGTGATCGCTCTGGCGGATTATAACGACCTCGCCCGGCAGGCCCACGACTTCCTCAAAGGCAAGAGCCGCAGCGTGATCGAGCGCCTGTCGAAGGAGATGATGCAGGCTTCCGATGACATGGAGTTTGAAACCGCCGCGCGTCTGCGCGATCGCGTCCGTGCGCTCAGCCATGTCTCGATGTCGACCTCGGTCGATCTGCGTGAGGAAGAGGCCGACGTCTTCGCCGTCTTTAACGAGGGTGGATCGGCCTGTGTGCAGGTGGTCTTCTATCGCGCCGGCCAGAACTGGGGCGATCGCGCCTATTTCCCGCGCGTCGATCAGGAAGACGACGCCGGCAGCATCCTCGATGCCTTTTTGGGGCAGTTCTATCAGGACCGTCAGGTGCCGCGCCTTATCCTCGTGTCGCACGATTTGCACGAGGCCGATCTGATGATGGAGGCCCTGTCGCTCAAGGCTAATCGTAAGGTGCAGGTGCTGCGGCCGCAGCGCGGCGACAAGTGCGAGGTGGTGCAGCACGCGCTCAACAATGCCCGCGCTGCGCTGGGCCGTCGTCTGGCCGAAAGCAGCGCGCAGTCGAAGCTCTTGCAGGGTGTATGTGAGGCCTTCGGGCTGGAAGCGCCGCCGGTGCGCATCGAGGTGTATGACAACTCGCACCTGGGTGGCACCCATGCGGTCGGCGGCATGGTGGTGGCGGGGCCTGAGGGTTTTCTGAAAGGCCAGTACCGCAAGTTCACCATCCGCGATCTCGATACCATGCCCGGCGATGACTACGCCATGATGTCCGAGGTGTTCCGTCGCCGCTTCACGCGGCTGATCAAGGAGAAGGACTTACCCGAAGGTGAAAAGAACTTCGGCCGTCCTCATCTGGTGCTGGTCGATGGCGGGCAGGGGCAACTCGATGCCGTGCTGGCGGTCATGAAGGATCTGGGTCTGGAGGATATTCCGATTGTCGGGGTCGCCAAGGGGCCTGACCGCGACGCCGGCATGGAGCGCTTCTTCATGCCGGGGCGTTTGCCTTTCATGATGGAGCCGAAATCGCCCGTGCTCTATTACCTCCAGCGCCTGCGCGACGAGGCCCACCGTTACGCGATCGGCGCCAACCGCCAGAAGCGCGACGCCGCCGTCACCAAGAACCCGCTCGATGAGATCGAGGGCATTGGCCCGCGCAAGAAGCGCGCCCTGCTGGCGGCCTTCGGTTCAGGCCGCGAGGTCGGCCGCGCCACGGTCGACGAACTGATGAAGATCGAGGGCATCAGCGCCACCCTGGCGCAGAAGATCCATGATTTCTTCCACGCCGGTTAGATAAAACACTTTGGCGCCTCGTCTTTCTTGTCTAGTATGCCGCGCAACACGATTAACTGAAGAAACGATGCGTTCATGACCGGCGAAAAAGTCAATCCGATCCCCAACATCCTCACCATGCTGCGTCTGGTTTTCGGTGTGCTGATGTTCCTGTTGCTGGCGGGATCGGCCGGCGGCATACCCTTCTTCAGCACCTATCTGGCGCCGGACGATATGTTCGCCATGCAGCGCTGGGCCTTCTACGCCTTCGTGATAGCCTCTGTCACCGACTTCTTCGACGGTATGCTGGCGCGCAAGCTCAATGCCGAAAGCGCCTGGGGCGCCATCCTTGATCCGATCGCCGACAAGATCCTCGTCTGCGGCACCATCCTTGGCCTGTTCGCCTTCAATATCGCTGATCCGGTGATCGGCCTGCCATGCGCCCTGATTCTGTTCCGCGAATTTGCCGTCAGCGCCTTGCGCGAAGCCGCCGCCGGCAAGGGTTTCAAGGTGCCGGTCAGCTTTCTGGCCAAGGCCAAGACCACGATTCAGCTTATCGCTCTGGGTGCGCTGCTGCTGGCCGGTAGCTGGGCCGCCTTCAATCTGCCGCCCGTCTGGTACAGCCCGGTGCAGAGCATCGCCTATATCCTGATCTGCGTCGCCGCCATCGTCACCCTGTGGACCGGCATTGCCTACTTTATCGCCGCCAAAAAAGACATTTAAAGCGCCATCCTTGGCCGATGCGTGCGCCGTCGTCGCTTGCAGGTACGCAAATGTACCTGCGGCAGCTAGCCGGCTGCTCTCGACCCAAGGCTGACACTTTAACCGCCTAAGCCCTTAAATTTAAGGAAAGTGGCGATCTCGCCTGTCCGGAAACGAACACCAAAACGGTGGCACTAACACAACATATCGCAACCGTAATCTAGGTTACGCCGATTTAATTAGACCTTTGTCGAAAACTTATAGATGTTGCCCACAACGTGCATTGCGCACTCAAAAGTGGTAATATGTCCCTAGCTCTATCAACTCTGATTTATGAATGGCGACGGTATATGGCAGCCGTCATCGCCCTTGCTGTGGCCGGCCTGTTGGTACTGGCGATGACCGGCATGTTCATGGGTATGGCCTTGTCCTTCACCGCTACGGTGGATAAGTCGCCAGCGCAGATACTGATCCTGCCACCGCAGGCGGATGGTCTTTTTGGCGATTCCGGCCAGCCGCGCCGCATGATTCCGATGGTGTATCAGCATCCTGGCGTGGCTGAGGTTCAGCCGATGATCATGAATTGGGCGATGTGGTCGAACTTTCCCAAGGATGGCCAACCAGCCAAGGGCGATGGCGTGCGCGTTGTCGTCGTCGATCCCGTCAAGGGCGCGGTTACCTTGCCCAACGATTTTTCTGATGCGACCATTGAAGCCCTGAAGGAACCCTTCGCCGTCATTCTCGATCGCAGCAGCCTCGGCAAGCTGGGCGTCCAGGTGGGCGACAAGGCCAAGATGAACGGACGTACCGTAACTGTGGCCGGCGTAGTCGATGGCTATCCCAATATGTTCAATACGCAGGTCTTCACCTCTTACCAGACGGCGAAGCTGATCTATGTCGCCGATGATGGTCCGCGCGTCGGCCCGCTGCTGGTCAAGCTGAACGATACGACAAAAGCCAAGGAAGTGGCCGCAGAGTTGAACGTCATTGGCGCCGGCCAGTTCAAAGCCTGGACGCGTGAGGAATTATCCAAAAGTTCACAGTTGAGCATGATGAAGGAAGGCGGTATCGCCATCATGGTCGGCTTCATGGCGCTGGTCGGGGTATTTATCGGCATCGTCATCACCTGGCAGACCTTGCAGGGCGCTATTCTGGCCAATATCAAGGAGTTCGCTTCCTTGCGTGCCCTGGGTGTATCGATGGGTGCGCTGCGGCTGATCATCATTGAGCTGAGCTTCTGGGTCGGCGTTGCGGGCCTCATCCTGACCGTCATTCTTGTGAGCGGCGTCGCCATGCTGGCCAAGGTAGGCGGCGTGCCGATGGACTTCCCGCTCTTCCTCGATATCCCGGTCGCCATCATGCTGATGGTCATCGCCATCCTGTCGGGCCTGTTTTCGCTCGGCATCCTGAAAAAGAGCCAACCTGCGGACCTGCTACGATGACCGGTAAAATCGCATTGAACGCAAAAGGCCTATCGAAGGGCTACAAGATCGGCAAACTGAAACAGCAGGTCCTGAAGAACGTCGATTTCACCGCCTATCATGGCCAAGTCACCATGGTGATGGGGCCGTCGGGTTCCGGCAAATCAACCCTGATTGCGGCTTTGTCTGGGCTGATGAAGCCTGATGAAGGCGAGGTTCTGGCGCTGGGGGAAAACCTGTGGAAGAAGAAGCGGAGCAAGATCGACAAGTTTCGCCTCGACCACTGCGGCTTTATTTTCCAGGGCTTCAACCTGTTCCCTTCGCTGAACGCCACCCAGCAGGTCGAACAGGTACTGAAGTATCAGAAGGTTAAGAAGACTGAGGCCCATCGCCGGGCCGTCGAGGTGCTGGGGGCGGTCGGGCTGGACCATCGCCTGAAACAGAAGCCGTCCGAAATGTCGGGCGGAGAAAAGCAGCGCGTCGCCATCGCCCGCGCCCTGTCCAAGATGCCGTCGCTGATCTTCGCCGACGAACCGACCTCGGCGCTCGAATTCGGTCAGCGGTCAGGTGGTCATCAAGCTCCTGCACCAGGCGGCCAAGGAACGCGGGGCGGCGGTGGTCGTCGTGACCCACGATCCGCGCCTTGAAGCCTATGCCGATCGCGTTATTCACATGGAAGACGGTAAAATTCTGAGCGACACCATGATCTCGGAACCGCCAATTCTTGCTTAAAAAATTACGGAAACAGAGAAAACACATGTCTCGTAAATTCGCTACATCGACGGCTCTTACCTTTGGCCTGCTGGCCCTGACGGGGCTGTCGCTCGCTGCCTGCCAGAAGCCGGGCGCGCCCGGTGGCAAACCCGGTGACAAACCCGCTGTGGTCGCTCCGCCAAGCCCCTATGCCGCCATCGCTGCCGGCAAGGTCGATGTCGAAGGCGGTGTCATCGAAGTGGCGGCGCGCCGCGGTGGTATCGTGGAGCAGGTCTTCGTGCAAGAAGGCGACATCGTCACCAAGGGACAGATTCTGGCCCGTCAGGAGGATGAAGACACACTTCTGGCCGTTAACAATTCCCGCGCTTCGGTGGCCCAGGCGCAAAGCCAACTGGCCCTGACCAACGTCAATATCCGGACCGCCCAACGCGAATATGACCGCCTGGTCAAGCTGGCCCCTACCAATTTCGTGGCGCAGCAAAAACTCGATCAGGCGCGTGACGCCATCGACAGCGGCAAGGCGACGCTGGAGGCCCAGCAGGCTGCGGTCGCCGTGGCCCGTTCGCAACTGGCTCAGGCCGAATACCAGCAGGATCTGACGATCATCCGTGCACCGATGGATGGCAAGATCATCCGTCGTTACGCCAATCCGGGCGCCGGCGCCTCCACCCTCAACGTCTCGAACATGTTCGATCTTGAACCGGCCGTGCCGCACATCATCCGTTCGGAAATCGTCGAAAGTTCTATTCCCGATGTTAAGATCGGTCAGGACGCCGAGATCATCCCCGAGGCCGATCCGACCAAGCTCTATGTCGGTAAGGTCATCCGCGTCGCCGCTACCTTTGGGGCGCGCAAGCTGAAATCTGATGGCGGCAACGAGGCCAGTGATGAACGCGTCGTCGAAGTGGTGGTCTCGGCCGACAACACCCCCTTCCTGATCGGCCAGCGCGTGCTGGTGAAGTTCATGAAGCCGGGGCAGGTGGCGGGCGCCAAGCGCGAAGCGCCGAAGCCGGCCACGCCCGCGAAATAATGTCTTATACCTCCCTGAACGCGAAGCGTTTGGGGAGGGGGACCGCTCAGCCACTTGGCTGAGTGGTGGCGTTTCTTGCTTTCCCATATCCAAATTTTAACGTCCCTCGACTAAGGTTGGGGACGTGAAACCCTTCTCTTTTGCTTTTGAATCGATCCATCACGCCGCCACGGCCCAGCCAAGAGCGGGCGGGGCCAGCCTTGATGTGCTGCGTTTCATGGCGGCCAGCTTCATCCTGCTGTTTCACTATGGCAGCACCGCGCCAGTTGCGCTGAGCACACTATTCCCCGTGTTCAGTCAGGGCTGGCTGGCCACAGATTCCTTTCTGCTGCTCTCGGGCTACATCCTGTCGCGTGCCTATGGTTCGCGTCTGGTGACCTCGCATATGCGCCGCTCGCACTTCTTGCTGCGTCGGTTTGCGCGGTTATGGCCATCGCATATCCTTGTGCTCCTGACCTTCGGTGTCTTTGTGCTGGCAGCTTCCGCAGCCGGTTTCGCGCCCAACCATGTGGAAAAATACGGCCTGGTGGATTTTATCGCGCAGGCTTTCATGGTGCATGGCTGGGGCATTATGCACGCCGAAGCGTGGAACACCCCGACCTGGACCCTGTCGGCCCTGCTGGTGTGCTACGCCCTGTTCAGTTTTTATGTGCCGCTGGTCTATAAGCGCTCGCTGCCGGTGATGCTGGCAATGTCGGCCGGTGTTCTGCTGGTCGCGCACCTTCTGGCCCTGACCCTGGCGCATCATCCACTGGTCGATCTGCCGTTTGCCTGGGGCTTGCTGCGCGCCATTCCCCTGTTTATGCTGGGTAACCTGATCGAGCGCATGACGGCAGACCTACGCCTGTCCAAAACCGCTTTCTGGTTTAGCCTCGCCGGCGCCTTTGCCGGCATTAGCCTGTTGTGCCAGTTGCCGCGCAACCCTTACAGCGATAGCGTCATAGTGCTTTTGCTCGGTACGGTGCTAGCGGTGTCTGGCGGCGTCACCTTCCACGAAACCTATGTCACGCACCGGATGGGTCGCGCTTCGTTCGCGCTGTTCCTGACCCATTCTCTGGTCGGCGCCATCTGGTTTGGCATCAGCCCAAACCTAATAGACCGTTTTTCGCTGGGCATACCCGCTCAGTGGGGGCTGTGGGGCTCAGGTGTTGTCGTGGCCATCGTGACGGCCTTCCTGTTCGACGCACTTGTCGATAAACCGCTCAGCCAGTGGGTCTCGAAACGCCCCTTTATAAAGGGCGATATCTAATAGTGGAAACGGCATTGGGCGATAAGTATCGCGTCGTCGGATATTGCGTAGACCAGGCGGTGTTTCTGATCGATCCGGCGTGACCAATAGCCGGCCCAATTGTGCTTCAGGGGCTCTGGCTGGCCTATGCCTTCAAAAGGATGCCCATCGATATCCTTAACAAGCGCGTTGATCCGCTTAAGGACGGCCTTATCCGTCGCTTGCCAATAAAGATAATCCTCCCACGCCTGGGTGGAAAACGTCTTTTTCATTCTTCAATCAGATCGCGCTGAATACCCCGACCGGCGTTGAGTTCATGGATAGAATGATCGAGATGTTCCGCATTTTTAGGGCTGGAGCGCAGATAAGCCGTTTCCTGCCATGCCGAGAAATCCTCAAGCGACATGACCACAGCCGGCGCGCCATTTTGCCGTGTGATCAGCAGGGGCGCATGATCATCGTTCACCTTGTCCAGCATCTTGGCAAGGTCGGCTCGAAAAGCGGAATAGGTGACGTGGTGCATGGCGAGCCTATGTTGTACGCATTACAGTACAATGATGGGCCTGAAATGTCAAATTGCGTCCTGCCCCAACGGTCGTTAGACCGCGTCCAGCCCGATGTCGAAGTTCGGCGCCGAATGTGTCAGCGCGCCGACCGAAATCACATCGACGCCGGTCTCGGCGATGGCGCGCACGGTCTCCAAATTGACACCACCTGAAGCCTCAAGGATCGTTTTGCCATAGGTTTCGGCAGAATTAGCCGCCAGCTTTACGGCCTCGGCGTACATATCGAGCGTGAAGTTATCGAGCAGCAGCACGTCCGGACTATAGGGCAGGGCCTGCTTGAGCTGCGCGATCGAATCGACCTCGATCTCGATCTTCATGGTGTGACCGACGCCGGCCTTGGCGCGTTCCATGGCTTCGCCCACGCCACCGCAGATGGCGATATGGTTGTCCTTGATCAGGATGGCGTCATCGAGGCCGTAACGGTGGTTATGGCCGCCGCCGCATTTCACAGCGTGCTTTTGCAGGCCGCGCAGCAGCGGCAGGGTCTTGCGCGTGCAGGCGATCTTGGTTTTCAGCCCTTCGACCACCTTAACGTAATCCGAGGTCAGGGTGGCAACACCGGAGAGATGGCACAGCAGGTTCAGCGCCACGCGCTCCGCGGCCAGTATGGCGCGCGCCTTGCCTTCAACGCGGGCAATCACATCGCCCGGCTTGATCTCGCTGCCATCGGGCAACAAGGTCTCGAAACGGATTTGCGGATCCATGATGGTCATGGCCAGACGGGCGCAATCGATACCGGCGGAAATGCCGGTCTTGCGCGCGCGGAACTCGGCCTTGAAGCGTGCCTTGGGCTGGATCACGGCCGAGGCGGTGACATCGCCGGCGCGGCCGAGATCTTCCAGCAGGGCGTCGCGGACGATAGGCTCGATCAGGAGGTCAGGCAGTCCTGTGATGTACATGCGGTCATTTCCCCGGCTGTGGTGAGGGCTTGCGCCCATGTTATATAGGTGCGTGCGCCCGTGGCCTCGGTCAGCGGGTAATCGCTGCGATAATGAGAACCGCGACTCTCGCGCCGATGCAAGGCGCAAGTTGCGATCAGACGCGCATTGACCAAGGCCAGCGCACCGGGATAGCGCTGATCGAGGCTATCGATTAGGCTGAGCAGGGTGCGCAAACCGGCCTCATCGCGCACCACCCCGGCATAGCGCGTCATGGCGTCGCGTAAGGTCTTCAGATCAGGCTCGCTGAGGTGCGGTGGCATGGCTGGGCGCACGGCCTTTGCGATATCGGGTGCGAAACCGTCCGCCCTCAGGCCTTGAATGGCGTCAAGGCCGATGCGCTCACCGAAGGCGGCCGCTTCGAGCAGGCTGTTGGAGGCCAGACGGTTGGCGCCATGCACACCCGTTGAGGCGCATTCACCGACGGCATAGAGGCCTTTCAGCGAGGTGTGGCCGAAGATATCGCTGCCGATGCCGCCCATATGATAGTGCGCGGCGGGCGCGACCGGCATCGGGGTTGTGCGCGGATCGACGCCTTGCGCCATGCAAGATGCGAAGACGGTGGGGAATTCGGCCGGGAAGTGGTCCCCGATGGCGGCGCGGGCATCGAGGAAGGCGCCGCCGTTCAGGTCAGCCTTATGGACGGCGCGGGCGACGATATCGCGTGGTGCCAGTTCGCCTTCGGGGTGGTCATCGAAGACAAAGCGATGACCGTTCTGATCGATCAGGGTGGCGCCTTCGCCGCGCAAAGCCTCGGTGGCCAGCGGGGCGGGGTCGAGGCCGAATTTCAGCGCGGTCGGGTGGAACTGGACGAATTCCGGATCGGCGATCACCGCGCCCGCCAGCGCCGCCATGGCCATGCCCTCGCCACGCAGATTGGCCGGATTGGTGGTGACGGCAAACAGGCCGCCCGAACCGCCGCTGGCCATGATGACCACCGGCGCATAGACCTCGATCAGCTTGCCGGCGTGATCGACCAGAGCGCCAATGACCGTTTCGTCGGCGGATTTGATCAGGCCGAGCGCCGTGGCGCGTTCCCAGACGTCGATATGCGGCGAATTCAGCGTCTGGTGGACGACGGCTTCCAGAATGGCCTTGCCGGCGAGATCGCCCCCGACGCGCGCGACGCGCGCCAGGCCGTGCGCGGCCTCGCGGTTGAGCACGAAGGAACCATCGGGCTTGTGGTCGAAGGGCGCGCCCATGGCGTTGAGCTTGCGCACCGTTTCCGGGCCCATGTCGGTGAGGGTTTTTGCCGCCAGTTCATCGACGATGCCGGCGCCGGCGTGGATGGTGTCCTCGGCGTGGTCTTTGGGCAAATCTTCGGGGGAGAGCGCTGCCGCGATCCCGCCCTGCGCCCAGGCCGACGAACAGGCGACGCCGAGCGCCACGGGCGCCAGCACCAGCGTCTTGTGGGGGGCAGTATTGAGCGCGACGCTTAAGCCGGCCAGTCCCGCGCCGATCACCAGCGGGCCGTTATGGATATAGGTGTCTATGGCCATGATGGCCTCCTTCCTAACCCCCTCTCCCCGCGGGCGGGGAGAGGGTTGGGGTGAGGGGCGGGTAAAGTAGGACGTATAAGCCGTGAGTTGCCCCTCATCCGGCCTTTGGCCACCTTCTCCCCGTAAACGGGGCGAAGGGTTTAGCTGATAATCTCGACATCGACGTGATGGCGGGCCTTGACCATGTCGTAGCGGGCCGGGGTTTTCAGCGGCGGCATATCGATCATGCGCTGTACGGCAAGCGCGGCGCGCGGGATCAGCGCCGGGTCAACCTCGACCTCGTACTGATGGAAGCGCAAGCTGTCATAGATGCCTTGCAGCGTGATGCGCTTCATGTGCGGACACAGATTGCACGGCCGCAGGAACTCGACGCCCGGCGCATCGCTCGTGACATTATCAGACATCGAGCACTCGGTGATCAGCACCACCTGTTTCGGCTTGTTGTGCGTTACATAGTCGCTCATGGCCGTGGTCGAGCCGGTGAAATCCGAGGCGGCGATCACCTCCGGCGGACATTCCGGATGGGCCAGCACGACCACGCCCGGATGGGCGGCGCGGACCTCGGCGATATCCTCGGCATTGAAGCGCTCGTGCACTTCGCAGGCACCGGCCCAGGCGATGATCTTGATATCGGTCTGGCGCGCCACGTTTTTGGCCAGGAACTGATCGGGGATGAGGATGACGCTATCGACACCCCATTCAGCGGCGATGTGCTCGACCACCTGCACGGCGTTGGCCGAGGTGCAGCAGATATCGGTTTCGGCCTTCACGTCGGCCGTGGTGTTGACATAGGTGACGACCGGCAGACCCGGATAGCGCTGCTTGATCAGGCGCACCTGCTCGCCGGTCAGCGACGAGGCCAGCGAACAGCCGGCACGCAGGTCGGGGATCAGCACGGTCTTTTCCGGCGCCAGAATCTTGGAGGTTTCGGCCATGAAGTGCACGCCGCCCTGGACGATGATCTGCGCGTCGGACTTGGCAGCTTCGCGGGCGAGGCCCAGGCTGTCGCCGACATAATCGCCGACGCCATGGAAGATTTCCGGCGTCATGTAATTATGCGCCAGAATGACGGCGTTCATCTCTTTCTTGAGCGTGTTGATCGCATGGATCAGCGGCGCCTGTAGCTGCCATTCCAGCAGCGACACCTTGCCTTGGAGACGGGCGAAAATCTCCGCGGTTTCCGCCTCTACGCGTGGGGTGAACTCAAGTGGCTGAACCGAATCCGCCATGGACTATTCTCCTGTGCCACTTATGCTCACTTTCAGCATAAGTTAGATATAAGATAATCCGAATGCGGCACGATGCAAGGCGATTTTCAAAAAATGCTTATCACGAATTGCTGACGTTGACTTTGGTGCCGGAAAATAAACATCGGCTGACGCGGCAAATAAGGGAAATATTCGACTAGACGGCTTTCCCTCATTGTATCTTTATGCCGCTATTCTCATATGTGAACCATCGCATTCGAAACTTATCTGAGGAGATTATTATGAGCGAATCCGGCGTCGACAACAGCAAGAAGGTGGCCCAGGAACTGTCCAAGGTTCTGGCTGACTCCTTCACCATCTATCAGAAAACCCACGGGTATCACTGGAATGTCACGGGCCCGACCTTCCGTGGCCTGCATCTTCTGTTTGAAGAGCAGTATAACGAGATCTGGACCTCGATCGATGAGATCGCCGAGCGCATCCGTGCGCTGAACGCCACCGCCCCGATGGGTGCTGCCGCCATGGGCAACCTGACCTCGATCAAGGACGGCGACCCGAACGCCAGCGCCGAAGACATGCTGAAAGACCTGGCCGCCGATCACGCCACGGTCGTCGCCACGCTGAAAGCCACCGTGAAGGCCGCCGAAGCCGCCGGCGATGTCTCAACCGCCGATCTGTGCACCACGCGCCTGACGGCGCACGAAAAGCACCTGTGGATGATCAACGCCACCCTGCGTTAAGTTTCGCGGTGATATTTAAAGCCGCCGTGTCTGTTTCCAGACCGGCGGCTTTTTGCTATGTGCCGTCATGGTTTTCATAACGCCCCGCATTACTGTTCCCGATGATGAACTGCACGAGACCTTCGTGCGGGCGTCGGGGGCTGGCGGGCAGAATGTCAACAAGGTCTCGACTGCCGTCGAACTGCGCTTTTCGATCTTCGAAAACCTGACCATTCCTTACGACGTCAAGCAGCGCCTGATCGCGCTTGGCGGGCGGCGCGTCAATAATGAAGGCGTGCTGGTGTTGTTTATCCAGACCCACCGTACTCAGGAAATGAACCGCAAGGCGGCCGAGGCGCGCTTTGTCGAACTGGTGCAAAAAGCGGCCCTGCCACCGCCACCGCCGCGCATTGCCACCAAGCCGACACGCGGTGCGGTCAAGCGGCGACTGGTCGGCAAGGCGATCCGCGCCACCGTCAAATCCAACCGCAAGCGTCCGGATGGCGAAGATGAGCTATAGGATCCGCCCCGCCACCCTCGCCGATGAACCCGGCATCTATGAGGTGTATCGCGCCGCGGCCCGTCAGGGCAAAGGCATATTGCGCCGTGAGGACGAGGTGACGCACGACTATATCGGCCATGGTCTTGAGAACGCCTTGCGCATCGGCATCTCGCTGGTGGCGGCGGAGGATGAAGGTCGTATTCTGGGTGATATCCATGCGTGGCCATCGGAAACGCGCCAGTTGGGCCATTGCCTCGCCAACACCACGATCGCCGTTGATCCGGCCGCGCAGGGTCGCGGGGTCGGCCGGGCCTTGTTCGAGGGCCTGATCGCGGCGGCGCGCGCCACGCCAAAGTTCCGCATCATCGAGTTGTTTTGCCGCGAGGACAATCAGCGCGCCATTGATCTCTATCAGTCACTGGGCTTCACGTTCGAGGGGCGTTTGAAAGGTCGCGTCTGGCAGGAGCATGGCCCCTATCTCGACGATCTGGTTATGGCTTTGCACTTAACAAAGGACGCTTGAGCAGGCTGCCGCGCAAGCGCACCCAGCCATAGCTGTAGGCGCTGATCAGCACGACCAGCACCAGAAAGCGCAGATCGGTCTGATAGAGCCGGTCGATCATGCGGGCGCCGAGACCGACGAGGCTGGAAAACAGGCACAGCGACCACACGATGATCGCCAGCTTCAGGTGCGAGCCGTCGCGGCGCTGCAGCCAGATCTGGTAAAGGTGTTCCTTGTGAGGCTTCAGGATGTTCTGCTTCTTGCGTGTGCGCACGATCAGGGTCAGGACCACATCGACCAGCAGTGGCGCCAGCAAATAGCCACCGAACCACACCGAACCGATGCCATAGGCCTTGACCACCAGAATAGAGCCGCCGATCAGGGCACCGGAGAACATCGAGCCGGCGTCACCCTGGAAGGCTCTGGCCTGTTGCGGCTGTCCGGGCGGCAGGTTGAAGGGGGCGAAACCGATATGGGCGCCCGCCACGCAGACGCAGACCAGGAGCACGCCGCCGACATAGGCGCCGTAGAGGTTAAGCGGCGCCATCAGCACAATGAGCCCGGCCATGATCAGCAGGGCGATGGTCTGGGTGCCGACCGCCAGGCCATTGGCGCCGTCCATGAAGTTGATGGTGTTGATGGTCAGGATCAGCCAGGCGGCGCTGCCGAGCAAACCGAACGGCCACCACACATCGAACTCAAGGCCGGGGCCAAAGTCGATCTCGGTGACGCGGTAATACCAGGCGAAGATGAGGCATAGAACGACCTGAAAGCCGAGCCGCCACTTGGCCGGCAGGTCGATGACATCGTCCACCGCGCCGCAAATGCCCATCAGGGACGCGAAGCCAAACAGGATCAAGCCATCGCGCCAGTTTCCGGGAATGACCGGGCCGTAAAGCCAGATGACGAGGCCGATCACCAGCGCCGAGGCGGCCATGATGGCGAGGCCGCCGCTGGTAGGGGTGGGGGAGAGGTGGGCGCCGCGTTCGCGCGGAATATCGATCGGGCCGCCTTTAAGTACCAGCAGGCTGAACGCCGCCGATGCAAGCGCAGAGGTAACCAGTGCACCCAACAGGAGCCCCGGCGGAATCAGCCATGTCATGTGCCAGTCGCTCATAGTAGGGTGACTAACGCCTTTTTTCACAGGAGGGCAAGCGCAAGTTGCGGCATAATGCGCGGAAAACATGAGTATAAATGAGAACGGGCGCGAAGGAGGTCATCCTTCGCGCCCGTCAAGGTCTCAGGTCAGAAGCCGGCTTTACTTCAGGCTGGCGCAGAAGCGTTGCCCCGCGTCAGCTTACTTCAAGCTGGCGCAGAAACGTTGAATGCGCGAGCAGGCTTCAGTCAGGACCGATTCCGACGTGGCGTAGGAGATGCGGAAGAAGGGTGACAGGCCGAAAGCCGCGCCATGGACGACGGCGACTTCCTCGGTTTGCAGCAGTTCGCCGGCAAATTCCTCGTCATTGGTGATGATCTTGCCCGAAGGCGCGGTCTTGCCGATGCAGCCGGCGATCGACGGATAGACGTAGAAGGCGCCTTCCGGTGTCGGGCAGGTGATGCCACGGGCGTTGTTCAGCATGGCGACGACGAGGTCGCGGCGCTTTTGGAAGATATCGGCGCGCGGGGCGATGAAGTCCTGCGTGCCGTTCAGCGCTTCGACGGCCGCCCACTGAGCGATCGAGCAGGCGTTGGAGGTCGATTGCGAGATGATCTTGGACATCGCCTTGATCAGGGGCTCCGGGCCGGCGCAATAGCCGATGCGCCAGCCGGTCATCGAATAGGCCTTGGAGACGCCGTTCATGGTCAGGGTGCGGTCGTAAAGCTCCGGCACCACCTGGGCGATGGTGGCGTATTCCATGCCGTCGAACAACAGGTGTTCGTACATGTCGTCGGTCAGGATCCACACCTGCGGGTGACGCTTCAGAACCTCGCCGAGCGCCTTCAGGTCGGCAGCGGTATAGACCGCGCCGGTTGGGTTCGATGGCGAGTTGAGGATCAGCCACTTGGTCTTGGGCGTGATGGCGGCTTCCAGAGTTTCCGGCGTCAGCTTGAAGCCGGTTTCCATGCCGGCCACGGCGAAGACGGGCGTGCCGCCGGCCAGGAGCACCATATCGGGGTAGGACACCCAGTAAGGTGCGGGCACGATGACTTCGTCACCGGCGTTCAGCGAGGCCATGAAGGCGTTATAAATGACCGGCTTGCCGCCCGGCGACACCGAAACCTGGGTGGTCTTGTAGTCGAGGCCGTTCTCGCGCTTGAACTTGGCCACGATGGCGGCCTTCAGTTCAGGGATGCCGTCGACGTCGGTATAGCGGGTCTCGCCGCGCTTGATCGCCTTAATGGCGGCGTCGCAGATATTTTCAGGCGTGTCGAAATCGGGCTCGCCGGCGCCCAGCGAAATGACTTTCTTGCCCTGACGGGCCATTTCACGCGCCTTGGCGGTGACGGCTATGGTCGGCGAGGGTTTTACGCGCTTCAGCGTATCGGATTCGGAGAAATCGGCCATGGGAGTGCTCACAGGGGGAAGACGGTTCTCAGGGGAAGAACCGAAGGAAAAATGCAGGCCCTTCTTTACCCGCACGCGCTCATTTGTCCAACTGTCATCATCCATCATCGCTGAATTTCTCTCTTACCTGTGCAGATCGCGGCACGTTTGGTTGCAAACGTTTCTAAAAGCCGATTTTTCGCACGAATTTCACTTGTGCAGACCCTAGCTTTGAAGACATACAGCCTGCAATGCAAAACCGATTTCAACATTTATGGCGAAGAGTAACAGGTTTCTTCCTGCACATGGACGGGAAGAACTCGCGCGCCCTGATGATGAGCCTGCTGTTGCTGGCCTCGGTGGTGGCGGTCTTTCTTATTGGCAAGTCGGCCTGGGGCCAGGAAATGCTCCTGTCGCTGGAGGCCTGGATGGCGCAGTACCGCCATTCGCCGCTGGCCGTGGTCATCGTCACCCTGGTGTTTTGCGCCTCGGCTTTGTTCGGCGCGCCGCAATTCGTGCTGATCGCCGCCTGCGTGGTGGTGTTCGGACCGGGCTGGGGCTTCGTCTATAGCTGGGTGGCGACCGTGATCTCGGCGGTCATGACCTTTTACATGGGCCGCTTTGCCGGCGCCGGCGTCATGAAGCGGCTCGGCGGCAATCATGTGGGCCGCCTCAGCGACTATATCGGTAAGAACGCCTTTTCCGCCTCGTTCATTGTGCGCAATATACCCTCGGCGCCGTTCATCGTGGTCAATATGGCGTTCGGGGCGTCGCGCGCGCCCTTCCTGAGTTTTATCAGCGGTTGCGCGCTCGGCATCCTGCCCAAGACGGCGCTGGTCGCTATGTTCGGCTCGTCCTACACCTCGCTGGTCAAGGGCGGCAACTGGCAGATGGCCCTGCTGATGGCCGGCGTCGCGGTGGTATGGCTTGGCCTTATGCTGCTGGCGCGCAAGGTCTATGAAAATGCCAAAAATAAGGATCAAACGCCGGAGTAATCCACAGGATTCCTCCAAGGCTTTTAGCCTTGGCAAGTACAAAGTACGCCGCCGCCTTTGCGGCGAAAGCCATGCGGCGACTGAGCTACAAAGTCATGATGACATTTTGTGTGATCTGTGCGTTCCGAAATCAGGGTTTCCTATTGAAAACAAGCTGTTAACCATTTCGCTTGTAGGGTGAAACTATCTTTTTTTTCAACCCCCTTGAAATATGATTCAGATAAGGGCAAGTGAGGGCTTTCCGGGATTCAGAACCTGTTGACTCAAGGCTTTTGCCTTGATCCGGCAAACTCCTACCCGATCTGCCCCCAAAATGCCTTCCTTACACTTTAACGGGTTCCACCCCACCCAAAACCGGCTTTTCCAAGCGCCCAGCCTTTCTAAGCACCAAGGTAGTTAGTCTCAATGTTCAAATCCTTCTTCGGCGGTTTCTCCAACGATATTGCCATCGACCTTGGTACCGCCAATACGCTGATCTATATGAAGGGGCGCGGCATTGTGCTGAACGAGCCTTCGGTCGTGGCGCTGCGCAATGTCGGGGGACGCAAGCTGGTGCACGCCGTGGGTATCGAAGCCAAGCAGATGCTGGGCCGCACGCCGGGCCACATGGAAGCCATCCGCCCGATGCGCGATGGCGTCATCGCCGACTTCGAAGTCGCCGAGGAAATGATCAAGTATTTCATACGCAAGGTGCATAACCGCAAGGGTTTCGTAAATCCTAAGGTCATCGTCTGCGTGCCGTCGGGCGCCACCGCCGTTGAGCGCCGCGCCATCAACAATTCCTGCCTGAACGCCTCGGCACGTCGCGTAGGCCTGCTCGATGAGCCCATGGCGGCCGCCATCGGCGCCGGCCTGCCGATCCACGAACCGACCGGATCGATGGTTGTTGATATCGGCGGCGGCACCACCGAAGTGGCCGTGCTGTCACTGTCGGGTATTGTCTATTCCAAGTCGGTCCGCGTCGGCGGCGACAAGATGGACGAAGCCATCACCAACTTCATGCGCCGTAACCACAATCTGCTGATCGGCGAAACCACCGCCGAGCGCATCAAGAAGGACATCGGCACAGCCCGCGTCCCGCACGATGGCGAAGGCCTTGCGATCGACGTCAAGGGCCGCGACCTGATGCAGGGCGTGCCGCGCGAAGTGCGTATCTCCGAGCGTCAGGCGGCGGAAGCCCTGGCTGAGCCGGTGGCGCAGATCATCGACGCCGTCAAGGTGGCGCTGGAAGCCACCCCGCCTGAACTGGCCGCCGATATCGCCGACAAGGGCATCATGCTCACCGGCGGCGGCGCCTTGCTGCGTGGCCTCGATATCGAAATCCGCGATCAGACCGGCCTGCCGGTTTCGGTGGCCGAAGATCCGTTGTCCTGCGTCGCCATCGGCTGTGGCCGGGTGCTGGAGCATCCGCGCTGGATGAAGGGCATTCTCGACGCGACTATGTCTTAGATATCGGGCATGTCGTAATATCGAGCGAAATCAACACCAGATCAAAGCTCTCCGCCTCAAGGAAAAGTAAAGCGTGGCTTACGGGGACAACAACAAGCACTTCGAGCACCTGAAACTGCCCATGACCTGGGCGGTAATGGGGATAGTCGGTGTTGTCTGCGTCGGGGCGGCGCTTTTGTTTCTGGGCGATCACCGCGAAGAGGTCGAGCAGGCCTCCTTTGCCAATCGCGCCGGGTTCGATGGTGTCGCCAGCCTGCCGGACAAGGCGCTGTCCCTGCCGGTCCATGCGGTCGGCGATGGCACCAACTGGCTGGATGACTATCTCTTCGCCGTCCGTGAAAACCGTGTCCTCAAGCGCAAGGTGGCTGAACTCAGCCAGTACCGCGACCTCTATACCGAGGAGAAGGACATCAATGCGCGCTACGAAAAGCTGCTGAACCTGCGCACCGAGCCGGCCGTTGAGGCTGTGACGGCGCGTTCGGTGGCCGTATCGCGCGGGCCGTTCGCCAACAACCGCCTGATCAATGCCGGTTCGTCCAAGAAGATCACCTTCGGCAACCCCGTCATCACCGAACATGGCCTGGTTGGCCGCGTCATCGGCGTGTCGCCCGATGTCAGCCGCGTGCTGATGGTGACCGACGTGACCAGCAATGTGCCCGTCATGATCCTGCGCTCCGACGCCCGCGCCATGATGCGCGGCGATGGCGGCGGCTATCCCAAGCTCGATTTCGTGCGCGGCAAGGAGTCGGTCAAGGTGGGCGATCAGATCCTGTCGTCGGGCGATGGCGGCATCTTCCCGCGCGGCCTGCCGGTGGGCGAAGCGGTCAAGGGCGTCGATGGCATCTGGCGCGTCCGTCTGTATTCCAACCGCTCGGCGATCGATTTCGTCAAGGTTCTGCTGTTCAAGGATTTCTCGCAACTGCCGAACGCCGACACCTTGCTGCGTACCCCCGCCGTCAGCGATGTGCTGCCGCCGCCGGCCCTGCCGCCCGTTCAGGCGGCGCAAAGCAGCGTGTCGTCGTCCAGTGCCTCCTCTGGCTCCACCAGTTCCGCAACATCCTCATCGGCGACCGCCGCCAGTGCCTCCGTGGCCAAACCGCCCGTAGTTAAGCCAAAGCCGAAACCGGTCATGCCCAGGCCCGCCGCCACATCGGCCTCTTCGGCGGCGCCGGCGGTTGAGCCGGACCTGAAGCCTTTCGTGCCGCCCGCCGTACCGACGGGGCAAAACTGATGAAAATGCCGGGCATGCTTGGCATGAGAAAGCGTGGCATCGCCGGCATGGCCATCAATCGCGGCGTGCGCAGCGGCATGGCGTCCAAGGTCATCGGTCCATGGGACTGGATCATCGCGCCGGCCCTGATCGGCCTGGCCCTCACCATTGTGCTGGCCACCGCCTTTCAGCCGTTTGGCTTCTATCTGCCAGAGCCGGTATCGCCGTTTATCCTGGCCTTCGCCTGGCCGCTCATTCGCCCCTCCTATATCGCGCCGTTCGTTCTGGGCGCGCTTGGCCTGTTTCTCGATTTCTTCTGGGGCGCGCCGCTTGGGTTCTGGACGCTCGGTCTGATGCTGGTCTATGCCTCGCTGATCACCGCCCGCACCTTTATCATCGGGCAGGAATGGATCGTTGTCTTCGGCATCTTCCTGCTGGCCGAACTGGCCTTTTTCGGGCTCTGCATCCTGCTGACCACGATCGACACGGGCTTTGTGCCGCGTATATGGGGCGTGGTCGAACAGGCCATTGCCACCACGATCCTGTTTCCGGTCGTGCTCTATCTGCTCGAAAAATACGTCCATACCGACGTCCGGTTTCAGTAAGGGGAGGGGAGACACATGGCTGCCGAACCGTCCCTCGTCTTTACCGATGTCAATGAGCGTCAGGGCGCTTTCACACGCCGCGTCTTCCTGATGGGGGGCGTGGTGGCGTTTGGCATGTTCGCCCTGATCGGTCGACTGGTCCATCTGCAAATCTTGCAAGGCAGCAAGTTCCAGAAGCTGTCAGCCGCCAACCAGTTTAATTTCCGCCTGGTGCCGCCGCCGCGCGGTAATATTCTTGATCGTAACGGCAAGCTGATCGCCGGCAACCGGCCGTCTTTCCGCGTCATGATTGAGACCAATGAGATCAAGAATATCGACGATACGTTGGACCAGGTGTCGTATATCCTGCCTCAGACCCTGACCAGCCGCCGCCGCATCCTGCGCGATATCAACCAGAACCAGCGCTCGGTGCCGACCATTATCGCCTCCGATCTGAGCTGGGAGGATTTCTCCAAGGTCAGCCTCTACGCCAACGATATTCCGGGCGTGGTGGCCGATATGGACGAGATGCGCGCCTATTATTACGGTGGCGCCTTCTCGCATGTCGTTGGTTACGTCGCCAAGATTTCGCAAAAGGACATGGATAAGGAAAAGGGCGGGCCGGAAGGCGAGTTCAATCTCCTGCACCACCCCAGCTTCCGCATCGGCAAGTCAGGCATTGAAAAGGCCTTTGACCGCGATCTGCGCGGCACGGCCGGCGGCAAGAAGGTCGAGGTCGATGCCCGTGGCCGCGTGGTGGCCGAGGATGGCGAGGGCTCGATCGCGCCGGTGCCGGGCAAGGATATCGTGCTGACGCTCGACGCAGATATCCAGCAGCGCGCCATCGATGTGTTCGGGCAGGAATCCGGTTCGGCGGTCATGATGGATATCGAGACCGGCGAAGTGCTGTGCATGACGTCCAGTCCCGGTTTCGATCCCAACCTGTTCGTCTCCGGCATCTCGAACGATGCCTACAAGCTGCTGCACGACTATGACCATAACCCGCTGCTCGACAAGGCCCTGACTGCCACCTATCCGCCAGGCTCGACCTTCAAGACTTTGGTGGGGCTGGCGGCGCTGGAAAACGGCTTCGATCCCAAGACGACCCACACCTGCAATGGCGCGTTTCCTTATGGTAATCGCGTCTTCCACTGCGACGGTCGCCACGGCACGCTCGATCTGCACGGTGCCATCGTCACCTCGTGCGACGTCTATTTCTATCAGTGCGCCCTGAGCGTGGGGCCTGACAAGATCGCCGATGTGGCGCGCAAGTTCGGGCTTGGGCAGATTTTCGATATCGGTATCGATGGCCAGAAGGCCGGCGTGGTGCCTGATCAGGCGTGGAAAAAGGCCTATTTCGAAAAGCGCCAGCCCAACAATACGCGCTGGTGGCCTGGCGAAACCCCGTCCATGGGCATCGGACAGGGCTATACCAATGTCAACGCCCTGCAAAACTGTGTCGCCGTGGCGCGTCTGGCCAATGGCCGCAAGGCGGTGATGCCGCGCCTGATCAAGTCGATCGGCGGCAAGCCGTATAAAGACACCGAATTCGAAGACCTGCCGGTTGATCCGGCCCATATCGCCTTTGTCCGCGCCGCCATGGCTGATGTGGTGACCAGCGGCACCGCTGCGCGTTCGGGCAAGCTCGACCTCGGTCCCATCCTGATGGCGGGCAAGACCGGTACGGCGCAGGCCCATACCTATGCCGCCGGCGGGTCTCGCGCCACGCTGCATCTCGGCTGGGAAAAGCGCGACCACGCCTGGTTCGTCGCCTTCGCGCCGGCCGATGCACCCAAATACGCCATGAGCGTCATCGTCCAGCACGGCGGCTGGGGCGCGTCCTCGGCAGCGCCCAAGGCGCGCGAAATCATGCGTATGGCCCTGCTCAAAGACCCCGAAATTCAAAAACGCATTGTCGCCGTCAATCCAGCCGATCTGGTCGACAAGCCGGTATCGGATGTGCCCGACCCCGAGAGCGATACAGGCGCCGCGCCGCCACCGCCCGATATCATCGATAACGGCGTATAGGTAGAACATCATGGTAGATTCCGCCCTTTCACGCCCCGGCCAACGCGAACGCTACGATTCAAAGCTCGCCCAGATCGACTGGCTGTTTGTCGGGCTTTTGTGCGCCCTGACCGGCATCGGCATCATCATGCTCTACAGTGTCGGTGGCATGACCTGGGGCGGCCCCGGCTGGGCCTATAAGCAACTGATCTTCTTTTCGGTCTGCCTCGTCATGATGTGCGGTCTGTCCCTGCTCGATCTGCGGGTCTGGCTGATGGGGGCTTACTGGTTTTACGGCGCTTCGCTGTTGTTGCTGATCGCCGTTGAGGCCGTGGGCGATGTCCGGATGGGCGCGCAGCGCTGGCTCAGTATCGGTGGCTTTACCTTCCAGCCGTCGGAATTCATGAAGCTGGCCATCGTTCTGGCCCTGGCACGCTTTTATCATGAGTGTTCGGCCAAGGACGCTAACCTCTCTTGGAAGCTGCTGATCCCCGCCGCCATGATCGGCGTGCCGGCCACGCTCGTCATGCACCAGCCCGACCTCGGCACCGCCGTGCTGATCTCGCTGACCGGTGCCTCGGTCATGATCCTGGCCGGCCTCAACTGGAAGATCATCGCCGCCGCCGCTGCCGCAGCACCCGTCGCCGTGTTTTTCGCCTTCCAGTACGCCCTGCACGACTATCAAAAGAAGCGCATCCTGACCTTCCTCAATCCGGAGGGCGATCCTTCCGGTGACGGCTACCACATCCTGCAATCGAAAATCGCCATGGGCTCCGGCGGCCTGCTCGGTAAGGGACTGGGCCTCGGTTCGCAATCGCAGCTCAACTTCCTGCCTGAAAAGCATACCGATTTCATCATGGCGGCGGTTTCGGAGGAACTCGGCTTTGCCGGTGGCTTCACCATCTTCCTGCTCTATGCCCTGATCATACTGATGGCCTTGCGCATGGCCTCGCTGTCGCACTCGCACTTTGGCCGTCTGGCCGCGGCGGGCGCCACGGCCACCTTTGCGCTCTATGTGCTGATCAACGGCGCCATGGTTATGGGCATGTTCCCCGTGGTCGGCGTGCCCATGCCGCTCGTCTCCTACGGCGGTTCGGCCATGCTGATGGTGATGACAGGGTTTGGCGTCGTGCTGGGCGTCAAGGTCCACCGCTACCAGGAACTGCCACGGCAGGCCTCGATCTTCTCGCGCTTCGAGTAAAAGTCAGGTCTTTGGCCGATTGCGTCGCAGTCGTCGCTAGCAGGTACCAGATGTACCCGCGTCGCTTGCCGCCGGCTATTCGACTCAAATCTCTGACTTTTATGCGTCGGTGCTGACGTGTCCTTACTGCTTTTTTTCACCGCGACAATTATACGGCGCGGATTTCTTACGGCAGAGTCGTCAGTCTGAGGCCTGAAAGGGGATTGGTCATGACCACCCGTGAGCCACCCGATCGAAAACCGAGAAGAGGCGCGCCAAGTGGGCCGCCGGCGTCCTTGTGGCCATGATTGTCGCTGTTCTGGCGATGATCCTCATAGCGCCGCAAGGGCCGCATGATCGACCGGGCTCTGACGGCAGCAACCCCGCCGCCGCCGAAGGGGTCGCAAAAGGCGGGCTGACCGGACGAACAGCGCCGGCCATAACGCCTTAGCTTTTACCGCCAAACCGTTCTTTCGCCGCCAGTCCCAGACCGCTGGCGACAGACGAGAAACGGTCGCCATAGGTCATCTGCGCCTTCGGAAAGGCCGCCTGCATCGCCGCCTCAAAGCCAGGCAGGGCGGTTGAGCCGCCGGTCATGAACAGGGTCTGGACCGCATCGGCGTCCAGACCAGCGCGCTCCGTCACGGTTTCCAGCGCCACTGCCACCACCTTCACCACTTCCCGCTCAACGCTGTTTGTCAGGGTATCGCGGTCGATATCGAGTTGCCAGTCCGGATCGATGGCGGTGAAATCGACCGTCGTCGTCTCGGCATCCGACAGCGCGATCTTGGCTTTTTCGATGCGGTTGGCGATATCGTGACCGGCCTGACGCTCGATGACCTCCAGCAGACGCGCCGTCTTTTCGCGTTCACCGGAGAGATAATGGGTCTGGCGGAGGCTCGTCATCACCTTCTGCGTATAGAGGAAGTTGATCAGGTGCCAGGTCGCCAGTTGGAAATAGGGCTGGCTCGACATCTCGTTGCCGTTCTTGAGCTTGCCGCGATAGCCGAGATCGCGCATGGCGGTGTCCAGGCTGAGGCGGGTGTCGAAATCGGTGCCGCCGATATGGACGCCGGCATTGGCCAAAATTTCGCGCTGACCGGAGCCTAGGCGCAGCACCGAGAAGTCGGACGTGCCGCCGCCGATATCGACCACCAGCACGATTTCCTCGGTGGTCAGGGTCTGCGCATAGTCGCGTGCCGCCGCAAGAGGCTCATATTCAAACGAGATATTGCGGAAGCCTTGCGCCTCGGCGATGCCGCGCAATTCGGCCTCGGCGCGGTTATCGGCCTCCTGATCGCCATCGACGAAATGGACCGGGCGCCCCAGCACCACGTCCTCGATGGTCTCGCCGCAGAAGTCCTCGGCGCGCTTCTTCAGTTCGGAGATATAGTAGCCGATGATGGCGCGGAAATCCTGACGGCGTGTGCCGATCTGCGTCGTCTCCGAGATCAGACGCGAACCGAGTATCGATTTCAGCGCGCGCATCAGGCGGCCTTCGTAGCCGTCGAGATATTGCGCGATCGCTTCGCGGCCAATGCTGACGCGGCCGGTTTCAAAATTGAAGAAGATAGCGGACGGCAGGGTGACCGACTCGCCCTCGACCGGCACCAGTTGCAGGCCGTCATCATCCCCTACGCAGACAGCGGAATTGGATGTACCGAAATCGATACCGCAATAGGGACGGGACATGAGCGCAAACCTTGGGGAGAAGGGGAGGCGCTGTTTAACGGGCGGCGGCGTCAAAAGCCAGTGGGAAGTTAAAGAAAACCAGAAACCCCACCACCACATCCGCATCGGCGGTCCGATCACCGCTGCGCGGTTCGTGGGGTATCTTGCTTAAATCTCGATCAGCACGTCCGGCAGTTCGTTGGGATTGTCCTCGTCGGGCGGGAAGTGCGCGGCCAGAGCCTCGCCGCATTTTTCGACGGCCGCCTCAAAGCCGCTGGTCAGGTCGCCATTCTTCACATGCCTAAGCAGAGCCGCCACGGTGTCATTCCACAACGTCTTGTCGACCTTGGCATAGATGCCGGCGTCGGCAATGACATCGACGAAATGCTCTTCCAACGCACAGAAGATCATCACGCCGGTCTGGCCCTGTGTCAGATGCAGGCCGCGGGCGTAGAATTGCTCCATGGCCTTCTGGTGGGCTTTGCGGTTGCGCGTGGCTTTTGGCGTCAGGATGAGTTTTAGGCCGGTGAAGCGAATGAGCGCGTAGACGACGGCGAAGACGATGACCTGCAGGAAGCCGTAACCGATCAGCACCTCCCAGGTGGCGAAATCGCCGCTGACGCCGATGCCGTTCCAGCCGAAAATATGCGTCAGCAGAGGCGCCAGCCATTCGTGCGGCAGGGTTCCCATGGCGGAGAGTAGCATGGGCACGACAAAGGCCGCCACTGCCGCCCAGCCGAGCGGGGTTTCACCGTAATCGAGCGCCTTCGACTTGATGATGCAGGTGATCTCGCCGGACGTTGTCAGTTCGGCTTTGGCGATGGCCGCATTGATGCGGCTATGGTCGATTTTCAAGGTCATGTTACCAGCTTCCCGAACTGCCGCCGCCGCCAAACGAGCCGCCGCCGCCACTGAATCCGCCGCCACCGCCGAAGCCGCCACCGCCGCCCCAGTCACCGCCGTCACGTCCGCCGCCGCCCAGGAGGCTGCCGAGCAGGAACCACGGCAACCAGCCGCGTGAGAACATCACAAAGATAATGATGATGAAAATAATGAGGGGCAGAGGTAAGCCGCCCTTGCGGCTGCCACCGGTATCGGCGGCCGTCTGCGCTTCCTGTGCTTTTTGAATGGCGACCTGACGATCCTGCGCCAGTTGGGCAATGATCTGGTCGGTGCCAGCCACAATGCCGGCGGAATAATCGCCCGCCTTGAATTGCGGCAGGATAGCGCGCTGAATGATCACGGACGACATCGCATCCGTCATCACCGGCTCAAGTCCGTAGCCGACCTCGATGCGAACCTTGCGCTCATTGGGCGCCACGATCAGCAGGATGCCGTTGTCCTTGTAGGTCTGGCCGTTGCTGGCCGCCGGGCCGCCGGCCTTCTGGCCGATGCCCCAGTGACGGCCGAGCTGATAGCCGTAATCGGCGATATCATAGCCTTCCAGATCCGGCACGGTGACGATGACCACCTGATCGGTGGTGGCGTCTTCCAGCCCCTTGAGCTTGAGCGTCAGGTCGGCCTTGGTGGCGTCAGAAAGCAGGTGCGCGTCATCGACGACGCGCTGGTTGTTCAGGTCGGGGTATTTGGGTTCGGCAAAAGCTTGCCCGACCCACAGGCCGGTCATAAGCACAGCCAAGACCACCATGAATCCCGCAAACCAAGGTTTGCGGGATTTATCTTTTCTTGTGCGCTCAGGTGCCGCGCGGGCTCCTCGCATAAGCTCGGGCGGGCACTTGCCCTTGCCAAAACCTGTTGGTTTTGGAGGCGTCCTGAGTAAACGGTTCATTCCGGGTGGCCTTTATCGGCTTCTGGGCTGGTTACTGTCTTAGTGCGAAGCCGGCGCAGCTGCTGGCGCGGTGGCCGCAGGGGCTGCGGGCTTGTCGAAGCTGACGACAGGCGCGGTTTCGGCGCCAGCCGAAGCGGTGAAGAGTTCCATCGGCTTGCTGCTGGAATACATGGTCTTCGCCCAGATCACGCTCGGGAAGGTGCGCAAGGACAGGTTATATTGCGTGGCGGCGGCGTTATAGTCGCGGCGCGCAATGGTGATGCGGTTGTTGACGCCTTCGATCTGGCTTTGCAGCGCCAGGAAGTTTTCATTGGCCTTCAGGTTCGGATACTGCTCCTGAATGACCATCAGGCGACCCAGCGCCGACGACAGGCCGTCCTGCGATTGCTGGAACTGCTTGAACTTGGCCGGATCGGAAATGGTCGAGGCATCGACATTGACCGAGGTCGCCTTGGCGCGTGCTTCCACAACGGCGGTCAGCGTGCCCTCTTCGTGGGCCGCCGCACCCTTGACGGTGGCGACAAGGTTAGGAATCAGATCCGCGCGGTTCTGATAGGCATTCTGGACATCGGCCCAGGATTGCTTTGCCGTCTCTTCCTTGGTCGGGATATTGTTGACCCCGCAGCCCACAAGGCTCAGCGCAAGGCCGGCGGCGGCGATAAGGCCCAAAACGCGTGTGAATTTCATCTAAGGAGCTCCCTTTGAATGCTCAATGACAGGGATGCACTCCAAACGCGGCCCCCTGCGCCCTCACTATGTAGGCAGTCTTAACCGATTTTGAAGGGGGATACAAAGGGGGACCGCATTACCGTTTGGCAATATCGAAAAAAGCGAGACAAATCAGCGATTGTCATCTATCTTTTTGCTCTACTCTGGGGGGATTATGCAACATCTGAAGATACAAGCCGCCAGCTGGGCCGTCCTGTCCGTTATACTGTTGGGCGCGCCTGCCATGGCCGAAGACAGCGCCGACAAGCGCACCGTCGCCGAACTGCAGACGGCGGCGCAAAGCGGCGAAATCACCGCCACCCGCGCGCTGGGCATTCTCTATTACGAGGGCAAAACCGTGCCGGCGGATTACCCGAAAGCCTTCGCCTTTTTCAAAACGGGCGCGGATAAGGGCGATGCCCGCTCGCAATACTATCTTGGCCTCATGTACAGCAATGGCGAAGGTGTCACCGAAGACGACAAGACCGCCTTTGCCTGGGCGCTGAAAGCGGCCCAGCAGGGCGACAGCAAGGGGCAGAACCTGCTCAGCTATTTCTATCGCTATGGCGAAGGCGTTGAAAAAGACGAGCCCAAGGGGCTGGAATGGTTGCGCAAGGCGGCAGATCAGGGCCTGGCCGACGCGCAGGAAGTCCTGGGTTACCTCTATCTTGTCGGTGAAAGCGGGCTTGCCAAGGACGAGAAGGCCGCCTTCATCTGGTATAAAAAGGCGGCCGATGGCGGTGACGAGAGCGCGCGCCGGCAGGTCGCGTTTATGCTGCTGACTGGCAAGGGCGCCACAAAGGATACCAAGGCCGGTCTGGACAGTTTGAAGGAAGCCGCGCGCGAGAAAAGCACCGGGGTCACGTCTCTGGGGCTGGTCTATCTTAATGGCATCGGCGTTCCGGCGGATTATGGCAAGGCTCTGACCTATCTGACGCAGGCGGCGAATGAGGGCGATGCTTATGGCCAGTATAAGCTGGGCGCCATGTATGAGAACGCCATGGGCGTGAAGCAGAACCGCGTCGAGGCGATGAGATGGTATCTGCTGGCGGCAGCACAGGAAGATGACGACGCCATCGCCGCTTTGGACTTCATCGGCAAGCAGATGTCAGGCGGCGACAAGACCAAAGCGAGGGCTTTGGCCAAGGCGTTCAAGCCGGTACCGCACGCCGCGCCGGCGACGTGATCCTTTTTCATCGCCTGAAGCGCGCGATCCTGACATGGCCAGATGGTCGTAAGTGGAGGGTGTGCTTTATTATAGGTGTTGTGAGTCTGGTACTCATCGCCGCCATAGCTGGCTTCGGCTGTCTATTGATCTGGCAACCGCTTTGGCATGGCGCGGCTGTAAGGCTTGTCACGGTCACGGCGATGCCAGCCTTTACCGAAGAGCTTGTCTTTCGAGGCGTGCTGGTGCCTGACAAAGGGGAGATCCGCCGTCCCGTCCTGTGGATCGGTCTGGCGGTTCTTGTCTTCATGCTGTGGCACGTTTTCGAGGCTGTGGTCATCCTGCCGAACGCGCAGCTTTTCCTTGCGCCGGCCTTCCTGATCAGCGCAGGCGTTCTGGGGCTCGCCTGCGCGATCATGCGCTATCATACAGGTTCGCTATGGCCTGCTGGGGTGTTGCACGGCTTGCTGGTCTGGTTGTGGCAAACCTTGCTGGGTGGGCCTGATATCGCGCAACTGATGCGTTGATCAGGCGGCGCGCATCTGGTGATGCGGCAGCGCCTTGTGCATGACGAAATCGGTCAATTCGCCATATTCCGAGGGAGTTTCGCCGGCAATCTTGAAGCCGCTGCGCAGGCAGAAATTGACCGCCGGGTCGTGATCCTTGTGGACGCAGATGACCAGATCATCGGCCGGCGAGAAATGTTCCTGCGCTGCGTCGATCAGCGCACTGGCGAGGCCGAAGCCGCGGAAATCGGGCAGGATGCACAGCTTGCTGACCCAGATGCGGGTGCCTTCCAGATGAGCTGCGCAGAAGCCGACATCGACACGGCCGACGCGCATCACGAAGAAGACATGGCCGCGCTGCATGATGTCGTCTTCGAGCTTGTCGATATCGAAGATTTCGCTGGCCAGGGAATCGATCCGGTCAGGCGAAATGCTGGTGCGGTAGGCCTTCGGCCAGATTTGCAGGGCCAGATCGCGGACGATATCGAGTTCGTCGGCGGAGATGGGGCGGGCTTGGGGCATCAGGATCATGGGTGGCTCCATGGTTGCGATGTGAATAGGCACGTCCTCAGAACAGGTTTGGCTCAGACTAGCTTCGTAATTTGTGCAGAAAAGGGCGAGCCTTATATCGCCCTCGTCATGATTCGACGTGATGTTAAGGTAACACAGAAAGTCTGCGCGCGTAAGTTGTCAAATGAACGGTAACAGGCTTGTTATAGGCCGTGAATGCGCGTTTTGCGCGTATAGTTTATGAGAGGTAAAGATAAACCCCTGACGAACGCTGTCATCTTGTAATAAAAGGAGCGCTTTTACAGGGCGCGCTGCATCACATAATCGGTAAAGGCATAGGGGCCCATCTGCACTGGCACTTCGGCCTCGACCTGAAAACCGGAACGCAGATAGTAGTTGATCGCCGGCGTATTGTCCTTGTTGACATAGAGCGCCAGCTCTTCAGCACTGACCCGTGCCTCGGATTTGAAATGGTCGAGCGCGGTGTCGATCAGCGCCTTGCCAAGCCCCTGGCCGCGAAATTCATCACGCACATAGAGCTTCTTCAGCCACAGGCGACCGCCTTCCTGATAGGCGGAAGCATAACCGACATCGAGATCATTGAAGCGTACCAGCCAGAAGACATGACCATCTTCGAGCATTTCTTTTTCGAGATGGTCGGTGGCGTAGAGCACGGCCAGCATGGCGTCGACGCGATCGGGGGCGATGATGTTACGGTAACATTTCGGCCAGATGATCAGCGCCAGTTCGCGCACGATTTCCAGTTCATCGACGCCGATTCTGCGTATCCGGACATTCCGGGCCATGTTTCACTTCCTGCTTATTACAAAGATTTTTCTATTTAACGGGAACTATGTTGCAGAAAGCTGAATTCGCCAAGAAAAATAATGGATGTCTATTTCGTCGTCTTGAGGCCAACCACGCGCCCAGGCATGCCGGCGGCATCGAGATAGACTTCATCGCCGACGCTCTGGCTTTCCAGCACCGTGACGAAGCCGTTGGCGGCGGGGCCTGAGCGCGCGACGTGCGGGGTGCTCTGCGTGGTTTGCGGCCCTTCTTTCAGCGCCTCATCAATGACGCGGCCTTTTAGTTTGCCGATCGACGGCAGGTCAAAGCCTAAGATATGCGCCAGAGTCGGGGTGATGTCGGCATTGGAGATCGGCGCGTCATTGGCGAAGCCGGCTTTAAAATCCGGGCCGATGGCGGCCATGAAGTTGCGCGTATTGGCGCGGGTGAAGCCGCCGTGATTGCCCTGGCCCTGCTGCAGATTGGTGTCGTTGATCATCACCGAGCAGACCTCGGGGTTCTTCCATTTTTTAAGGCATGAGGGCAGGGCGAAATCGGCGAAGCTGACATAGATAGAAGGGCGCTGCGTGCGGGCGCTGCCAGTCAGGCCAACCGCGCTCATCGGCAGTGTGCCGGTAATGGGGCCCAGCGCATCATCGACGAACAACGCCGCCACATAGTCCTGTTGCGTCAGGGCGGCGATGATCTTCGGCGCCAGGTCTTTCGCCTTGGCCGGATCGATGAAAAGCAACTCGGAGCCGCCCGAACCCACCATCAGCACGTCCGGATGATCGGCATCGCCGCCAATGGCTGAATAGTTGTGCGGATGCTCGCCCTTGTCGATATCGATCGGCGCCTTGTAGGAATTGAGCAGCGGCAGGTTGAGGGCGTGGGCCAGATCGATGGCCGGGAAGCCCTCCGGCAGGAAGCCCTTCACCGTGTCATCCGGATAGGCGTGCCTGGCGGCGTAAGAGGTTTTCGACTGGCGCGAAATGGTTGAGAAGCCGTGGTCGGCGGTGACGAAAATGTCGGTGTTGTCGTAGATGCCAAGCTCTTTCAGCTTGTCGATCAGGGCCTGCAGGTTATCCGACGCATTGCGCACGGCGGCCAGCGAGGTCGGGCCGTTGATGCCGGGCGACAGGGTGTTGAGGCTGTCGCCGGTATTGTGCTGGGTGCCATCCGGGTCGCGTGACCAGTAGACCATGGCGAAGGGCTTGCCCGATGCGGCGAAGCGCGGCAGCAGCACTTTCGTGGCGACGCCGGTAAACCACTGCTGCTGATAGATATTGGCGACCTGTACGCCCGGCAGATTGTAGGCACCGGCGGACTGATTGAGGCCGCGATCGCGCGCTGTCGTTTCCAGACCGGCGTCCTTGATGGCCTGCATCACATCGGCCGGCACCGGAATGGCGTGGTTCTTTTCGTAGTGCGTGCCGGTGGCGTCATCAATGAAGATGGTGCTTTTGCCATCGGCCGCCGTGATATCCTGAATGAGGATCGGACCTTCCTTGCCAATGGCGGCGGTTTGGTAGCCGTGGTCGCGCGCCAGCCGCAGCAGGCTCATCTCGTTGAGATAGTTGTCGCCAAAGGCCGCATCGGTTTCTTTTAGGATCAGGTCGCTTTCCATGAAATGGACGGCGCCGGGCTCGGCTTTCAGCGGCGGCAGCAACAGGGAGTTCGACCATTCGCCGGTATCGCCGATGCCATGACCGGTGGCGATGGCCGAGGCGTTGGTGGTGGTGACGGTCGGGTAAAGCGCATGCGAATTACGGAAATCGACGCCGTTTTTCTGGATGTCGGCCAGGGTCGGGGCGGTGTCGTGGGTGACGATGCCGTAGCGCAGGCCGTCGGCCACAAAGACGATGACATTCCGCGGCGTGCGCGCGGCTTCGGCGTGGGCGCTGCCGACCGCCAGCAAACTGGCCGTCAAGATCAGGGCCTTGAGGATGGGCTTGGTGGTCATGACGGTACTCCTGCGCCTAAAGCTATGACCTCAGGCCATAGACCGCGATTATGACACTTTGAGGTGCGAAGTGGAAAGGCCGTAAAATTTTCATCCGGTTAGCAAGTGCGCCATGCGAAGGACGTTTTTTATCGGCGATTGTGCTAGAGTGGCGATGTAGCTATGAGGGCGATTCATGAACCTGACCTGTAAGACGCTTGTCTGCGTGATCCTTTTGGGCGCCACGGGCCTGAGCGGCAGCGCCTATGCCGCCGACTCGATGGATCAGGCCATCGAACTGTGTCAGGCCAAGGTGGCCAATACCGCTGAACGGGCCGATGAGGCCGATCCCAACACCATGTTCTGCCACGGTTTCGTGGTGGCTTTGCGCGATAAGGACGATGCCAAAGCCTTCACCTGGTTTCAGAAAGCGGCCGATGCCGGTTATGCGCCGGGGCAATATCTGCTGGGGCAATATTTCAAGTATGGCAAGGGCACGGCCGCCAATGCGGGGGCCGCGACGGGGTGGAACCTGAAGGCCGCCCTGCAAGGCCTGTCCGAAGCGCAGTACGTGCGGGGCTACGCGCTGGTCTATGGCGAGGGTGATCTGCGACCCGATCCGGCGCAGGCGGCGATGTGGCTGCAAAAGGCCGCCGATCAGGGCAATATCAATGCCAGGGTATCGCTGGCTGATGCCTATTATAATGGCCGCGGCGTGAAGCAGGATTTCAAAAAGTCCTTCGCGCTCTATAATCAGGCGGCGACGCAGAACCATAGCTACGCCGCCTATATGCTGGGGGTTCAGTGCATGGATGGCAGCGGCGTCGATAAGGACGTGGCAGCGGGCTTTTCCTGGCTCTTGCGTTCGGCCGGCCTCAATTTTGCCGATGCGCAACTGGGCGTCGCCCGCTCCTATGCCGCCGGTATCGGTGTGGCGAAAGACCCTGTCGCCGCCGAGGTGTGGTTCCAGATCTATGCGCTCAATGGCCACCCGGAAGCCTTGCCCGATCGGGAAGCGCTGGAAAAGACCCTGACGCCGGAACAACTCGCTGATGCGAAGGCCCAGGCGCAGGCGCGCTGGGCGTCGATGCCCCGGTCATAGGAAATTTTGGCGCTTGATCTGACAGGTCGGTGGATATATTCTCAATAACATGGCCAATAGCGATAAATTTTCCGACCTTGATTCTTTCGATCGCGAGCTGATCAAGGTTTTGCGCAGCGATGCAAGGGCCACTTCGGCCGATCTGGGCGAGGCCGTGGGCCTGTCCCCCTCCGCCGCCCACCGCCGGGTGAAAATCCTGGAGCAAAAAGGCGTCATCACAGGCTATCGCGCTGTCATCGCCGAGAATGTTCAGGGCAAGCAGGGCACCGTGTTCGTCCACGTCACGCTCACCGATCAGCGCCGCGAGACCTTTGAAAAGTTCGAGAAGGCGGCGCTGGCCTGCGCTGCCATCGAGGAATGCCATCTGATGTCGGGTGAGGCTGATTACCTGCTTAAGATCGTGCTGCGCGAGAGCCTCTCTTATGAAGATGTCCACCGCGATGTGCTGAGCATCATGCCGGGCGTGTCGAAACTGGCGTCGAGCTTCTCGATCCGCACCGTCAAGATGGGCTGAGCAGGGATAGCAGGTTAAAAAAAGACCTCCGGAACGTCTGTCCCGGAGGTCTTTGCTTGTGCGCGGCGCGACGGCGGCGCTAGAATTTTCCGGTTGAGCTACTGGACCGTATCATACATGTCCTTTCGCTGGAGGGTCTTGATCCGCTCGATTTCTTCCTTGAGCTTAAGTTTCTTCCGTTTCAGTTCCTTAAGGTATAGAGAGTCCACGGAGGGGCTGCGCTCTTCGCGGGCAATGATGGTCTTGAGGGATTGATGACGATGGTCGAGTTCACGAACTCTCGCTTCGATGGTCATAAGGCAGTATCCTTCAACGTCTCTATGTTGGGTTCATCTGACGGCGGGACCGGATTGTCCCGACAGCCTAGGGAACACCCGTAACGGGCGAATGTAGAATCACAAACGATTACAACCGATCACGGTAACGAGAGAATTATAGTTTAGAGCGAGTTAAGCTGTTTTACGTCATGAACAATGATAAATTAAAACCTAATCAACGTCTTATTGTCGCCATAAGCGGCGCGTCCGGAGCAATTTACGGTATCCGCACGCTGGAAGCCCTGCGTGCGGCGGGCATCGAAAGTCACCTCGTTATCTCCAAGGCGGCGGCGCTCAGCCTGACCGCCGAAACCGATCTGACCCTGGCCGATGTCCATGCCCTGGCCGACGTGGTCTACAAGCCGGCCGATATCGGCGCGGCTATCGCTTCGGGATCGTTCAAAACGCTCGGCATGCTGATCGCGCCGTGCTCGGTGAAGACGCTTGGCGAGATCACCACAGGCGTCACCTCGTCGCTGGTCAGCCGCGCCGCCGATGTCTGTCTGAAGGAGCGCCGCCGGCTGGTGCTCATGGTGCGCGAAAGCCCGCTGCACCTCGGCCATTTGCGCTCTATGGCGGCGGTCACCGAGATGGGCGCCATCGTGGCCCCGCCTATGCCGGCCTTTTACACCAAGCCGGAAAGCCTCGATGAGATGGTGCGGCAGAGCGTGGCGCGCACGCTTGGCCTGTTCGATATCGACGCGCCGATGAAGCGCTGGGGCGAGGATATCGGCCTTGAAGGCTGACTTCTGGACCTGGGCGGTCAAGGCCTATGGCGGCGAGGGTGTCGCTGCGGCCTGCCTCAGCCTGCAGGATGATCACGGTCAGAATGTGCCGCTGCTGCTATGGGCGGTGTGGCTGGATGGCCCCGTGGATGAAGCTCTGGCGCTAAAGGCGGCGGAGCTGGCGCGACTCTGGTCGGACGAGGTCATCGTGCCGTTGCGATTCCTGCGCCGGCGGTTGAAAACGGCCCTGACCGAAGGCGATGCGGCGCACAGATTGCCGTTACGCGAAAAAATAAAAGGCCTGGAGCTGGAGGCCGAACGCGCCTTGATGGCGCAGTTGGTTGTGCTTGAAAACCCTATTAAATTTGAAACAAATCAAAACGTTAACGAACGAGCCATGGCCAGTTTGCGCAGGGTTTCCGGCGTATGGGGTGAGGTTGCACCCGACCTTGCGCTGGAGCGCCTGACAGAAGCCCTTATCAAAGGGCAATTTTTGGGTTATGATGGGGAATGAAGGGCGGCCTCCGTGGCGCCTTTTTGTCCTTTAGCTTCAACCCCTTAAGCCACAGAGGAGTTGGCATCTCATGCATGACGACAGCAACATCCGGACCCTGCGCGGAAACGATAATCTGCATCTCGTCAAGTCGGATGGCCAGGATGGCAAGGGCAACAGCGACAAGGACATCGAGCGCCGCATCGCAGAACGCCTCGAAGGCGATCACAGCTATATCGGCCTTGTGCCTGATGAGGCGCCGGCGCAGTTGGATGATCTCGAACCGCGCGTCCGCGAATTGCCGATCGATGGCAAGGTCGTCATCCTGCGCAATGAATGCGCGCTGCTGAAGCAGGAGCACAAGGATCTCGACAATTCGATCAACGCCCTGCAACAGGCACGCCTGCCGGATCAGATCCTACTGGCCCGCCTCAAGCGCAAGAAGCTCTATCTGCGTGACCGGATTGCCAAGATCGAAGACAAGATCCGCCCGGATATCATCGCTTAGGCTTAGGTCTGGCGGACGATTTTCTGACAACAAAAAAGCACGAACTTCACATCATGACGTTCGTGCTTTTGTTTTGAATATCAGGCCGCCCAGACTTTAAGCCGAAACAGCTAGGTCCTCATCGAGCTTCGCACCAATAAAGGTGCCCTTGACCTGCAAGCCCTTGTCCAGCCACACGATATCGGCGCGCTGACCCACAGCCAGCGAACCGCGTGAGGCGCCGAGGCCCAGGAAGTTTGCCGGTGCGGTGGCGGCCATGATCGCCGCGTCGCCGAGGCTGACCCCGACATGCTCGACTGCATTGCGCACAGCCGTCGCCATATCGAGATCGGAACCGGCCAGGGTGCCGTCCGGCCCCATGCAGACGCCGTCGCGCACCACGATGGTCATGCCGTTGAGCACAAACGTCTTGGTCGGAGACCCTACGGTCGGCATGGCGTCGGTCACCAGCATGAAGCGGTCGATCGGACGCGTGCGCAGGGCAATGCGTAGCGCGGCCCAGTCGACATGGTGGCCATCGGCGATCAGGCCGGAATAGCTCGTCTGGTCTTCCAGCGCGGCCCCCACAACGCCCGGTGCGCGGTGCGTGAAGGGCGACATGGCGTTGAACAGGTGGGTGAAGCCGGTGACGCCGGCTTTCAGCGCTGTCACGGTGGTGTCATAGGTCGCGTTGGTGTGGCCGGCGGCAAGGATGACGCCCGCCTGCGCCAGTTCGGCAATATCTTCCGGCGTGCAGTTTTCCGGCGCCAGGGTCACCAGAGTCTTGCCACGCTTGAGGCTCTTCAGCAGGGCTTTTGACTCCGCGTCGAGCGTGCGGAACACCGCGGCATTATGGATTCCCTTGCGCTGGGTCGAGATGAACGGCCCCTCGATATGGATGCCGAGCACGCCCGGAACGCCCTTGGCGATGGCGTCTTCGGTGGCGCGCATGGCGGCATCGATCACGCTCAGCTCGTCGCTGATCAGGGTGGGCATAAAGGCGGTGGTGCCATAGGCGCGGTGGGCCTTGCCGATGGCGGCGATGCCCTCGGCGGTGGTTTCATCATTGAACAGAACGCCGCCGCCGCCATTGACCTGGGTGTCGATGAAGCCGGGCAGCAGATAGCCGCCCTGCACATCGATGAGGCGCGCGCCGGCCGGGGCTGATCCGCCGATGGCGGTGATGGTTTCGCCTTCGCAGGTCAGGGTGCCGGTCGTGATCTGACCATCGGGCGTAGCGATCTGCGCGTTGGTAAAGGAGGTGATCATACCGTTTTCGTGACCTTGTTCAGGTGTGGAGGGCTGTCCGGATCGAGGCCGCGCGCTACCGACAGGCTGTTGGCCAGACGGTAGAAGCTCTGGATCTGCAGGATCGGCTCAAGCGCCGGATGGCTGAGCAGGGCGGGCAGGTGCTGGGTGGTGGCGATGGCGCCGGCCGGATTGGCCAGCAGCACCTTGGCACCACGGGCGGCGAATTCCTGCGCCGCTTCGCGCACGCCGTCACCGGCGGTGTCGGAGGTGGCGAAGGCGAGGATCGGGAAGCCGTCATTGATGATGGCCATCGGGCCGTGCTTGACTTCGGCGGAGGAGAAGGCCTCGGCGTGAAGGGCGCAGGTTTCCTTCAGCTTGAGCGCGCCTTCCTGCGCCACCGCGAAGCCGTAGCCGCGACCGATGACGAAGAGGTTGCGCGCATCGGTCAGGAGCGGCAGGGCCGGCGTCCAGTCGAGCGCAAAGGCGGCCTTCAGTTGCTCTGGCAGGCCGCGTAAGCCATCCTGCAAGGCTTCATCGCCTGACCAGCCGGCGGCGATGGCGGCCAGACCGGCCAGCGACGCGATGTAGGACTTGGTGGCCGCGACCGACTTTTCCGGACCGGCGCACAGGGGCAGAAGTTCATCGGCCAGGGCTGCCAGCGGCGAGGTTTCGTCATTGACCAGGGCCACGACATAGGCGCCCGCCTTGCGGTGGGCCTCGACCGTGGCCAGCAGGTCAGGCGAACGGCCCGACTGCGAGATGGCGATGCACAGCGAATCCTTCGCCACGACCGGCGCGGCATAGATCGAGGAGACCGACATGGCGGCCGTTGAGGTGGGCACGCCCGTCAGGGTCTCGATCAGGTACTTGCCGAAGGTGGCGGCGTGATCGGAGGAGCCGCGCGCCACGGTGGTGACCGAACGCGGCGGATTGGCCTTCAGGCGCACCGACAGGCGGGCAAGGGCGTCCTTGTTGTGGGTGAGGAAGCGTTCGACCGCCGCGCCGCCTTCGGAGGCCTCGGCAAACATCAGGGTCGATTCGGCGTCAACAACAGCCGGCTGGGTCAGGGTAGGGGATGTCATGGGTATTCCTTGGTACGTAAATCTAGCTGATATCGTTCAGCTCGGCGACGACATCGTAGGCGTCGCCGCGGTAATAGGACTGGGTGAATTCGGCGGCGCGGCCATCCTGAAGGAAGCCGCGACGTTCGATGAAGAGGCCGGGATCGCCGGGTTTGACGCCCAGGCGTTCGGCCTGTTCGGCATTGAAGGCCACGGCGCGCAGGCGTTGCAGCGCCCGCACAGGCCGGTGCCCGGTCTTTTCCAGCGCGTCATACAGCGAACTGGTGACGGCTTCGGGCGAGGCGAGGCAATAGCCGGGGATGGTCGAATATTCGAGCGCCATGGTGGTCGAGTTGGCGAAACGGACGCGATGGAAGCGATAGACCAGCGCGCCGGGCGACAGGCCGAGCGACAGCGATTCTTCCGGTGTGACGGCGCCGGCCGATTTCGACACCCATTCCGAATGGGGTTTGCGGCCGCGCGAGATCATGTCTTCCGAGAAGGACGACAGCTTGGAGAAGCTCTTTTCAACGCGGCTGGCCACGAAGGTGCCTGCGCCGCGACGGCGCGTCAGCAGGCCTTCGGAGACGAGGCCGTCGATCGCCTTGCGCACCGTGATGCGCGACACCTCGAAATCCTCGGCCAGATCGCGTTCGGGCGGGATGGCGTCGTCCTGATGCAGATGCCGGCTCTGGATGGCGTCACGCAGGTGCCGCTGCAATTGCAGGTACAGAGGTGCCGGATCGTCCTTGGCCAGGCGGCCGATGGTTTCAGCAAACGACATGGAGCTATCTTTCGTCAGCGAAGAGGATTTGTGCTGCAGGCTCATGATACGCCTCCCGCACCCGTTAGTATGGCCTTCAACTGCGCCACCGACCGGGCCGAGGTGTCGCGCATGCCGGCATTGACATAGCCAAGCGCGAAGGCGCGGTTGTCGTGCGGCGGGATCGGCGCGCTGCATGAAGCGTGGACGGAGGTGACGCCCGACACCAGAATGGCCGCGACATTCTCAGCTGTGATGCCCTTGCCGGCCAAGATTTCAATACGGCCGGCGGCGTGCTTTACCAGCGTGGTCAGCCCGTCGACACCTTGCGCCGCTGTCTGGCCGCCGCCGGAGGTCAGGAGGGTGGTGATACCGAGCGAAAGAGCGATATCGAGTGCTGCCAGCGGATCGGGCGCAAGGTCGAAACTGCGATGCAGGGCAACGGACAGGCCATGCGCCTTGGCATGCATGACCAGGCTCTTCAAAGCGGGTTCGTCGAGCGCGCCGGAGGTCTGGTTGGCGCCCAGCACCACGCCTTCGAGCCCGCACGCCGCTGCCGCGACGATATCATGGTGCATGATGTGCAGTTCGTCCGCCGTATAGGTGAAATCGCCGGCGCGCGGCCGGATCATCGCCCGCGTCGGGCAGCCTGTTTCCGCCGCCAGTCGCATCAGCCCGACCGATGGGGTCAGCCCGCCTTCACCCAGCGCCGCACACAGTTCGATGCGGTCGGCGCCGTTATCGGCCGCCGCGCGCAGGCCTGCCGACGTGTCGACCACGACTTCGAGCAGCACATGGCCGGCCTGAGGATGCGGTTTTTGCGGGCGGGTGTCGGCCATCAGGATGGCACCTTTTCCGTGGTCATGCCGTTGCTGACGCCATGCGCCATCAGGATAGCGCCTTCGAGTGCATCGTGTTCGGGCTCGGCCAGCAGGGCGCTGGCGGAGGGCCTGAGCCACGGTGTGAAGACAGGGGCCATGCCGCCGACGAGGCAGATTTTCGTGGCGCCCAGAACATGCAGGTGTTCGATATAACGCGCCAGATCGTCGGCCGAGCGCTTTACCAGGGCCACGGCCACGATGTCGGCCTTGTCGGCAAAGGGGATGATGATCGGGGCCAGGGTGCCGTAATCGCGCGGCTTGGCGTGCGTCACCCAATGCACGATATCGGCCGGATGACCGCCGAAATGCGCGATCAGGGCGCGTGTGAAGTCGGTATGGGGACCGAGGCCGTCGAACCCTTCCAGCGCAGCGCGGATGGCAGAGCGGCCCAGATCGGCGGCCGAACCGTTGTCGCAGACCTCGAAGCCCCAGCCGCCGACCTGATGGGCCTTTTGCCCGACCCAGGCATAGCCGGCGCTGCCGGTGCCGGAGATCAGAATGGCGCCATCACGACCGGAAAAGGCGCCAAGGCAGGCGGTGTGGGCGTCGGACGCCGCATCACAGCGGGCGAATGTCGGCCCGCCCTTTATGGTGGCCACGGCGTCATCGAGGCAGGAGATGCCGGCGAGACCGAGGCCCAGGCTCATATGGGCATAGGCTGAGCGGTCGAGACCGTTTTGTGCCAGAATTTGATCGAGCGCGGCGGTGATATTGCCCCACACCAGTTCGAGGCCGAGGCGGATATTGCCGGAGCCGCCTTCGGCTTCGCCCAGCAGGACGCCCTCGGCATTGCGCAGACGGACGCGGCATTTGGTGCCGCCGCCGTCAACACCGGCGAAGAGCGTAAGGCGGGGATCAGGTTGGTTCATCAGGTGCAACATAACACGGTTGGCTTTGAAGGCGTTAGGTTTTGGTGAAGGAACAACTTTTCAGACATCTGTCGGTGCGGCGGCAGCGGCGTTGGGCTTGCCTTTTGCCCCGGCGATCAGTCCAAAGAACAGGATGTAGATGTAGCAGGGCACGGTCAGGCAGAGGAACACGAGCTGGAAGCCGTATTGGTCCTTGAAGTGTGCGAACAGTTGCGGGATGACCGCGCCGCCGATGATGCCCATGACGAGGAAGGCGGCGCCGAATTCGGTCAGTTTGCCGAGGCCACGGATACCGAGCGGGAAGATGGCGGGCCACATCATGGCGTTGGCAAAGCCTAAGGCCCAGACGAAGGCCACGGAGGTATAGCCCTTGGTCATGAAGGCGCCGATGCTGAACAGAACACCGAGCACCGCCGAGAAGGTCAGGTACTTTTCCTGGCTGGTGAAGCGCGGAATGGCGATCAGGCCGCAGATGTAACCAATCAGCATGGTTACCATGGTGAAGCTGGTGAAGAACTTGGTCTGGTCGAGCGGCAGATTGAAGCCGTTGCCGTAGGTGCCGACGGCATCGCCTGCCATGACCTCGACGCCGACATAGAAGAAGATGGCGAGGAAGCCAAAGAACATCTGCGGAATGGCGGCGGTGAAGCTCTTGCCGGAGCCCGGATTGGCGTCATCGCTGATATTGGGCAGGGGGGATTTGTAAACCAAGAAGGCGATAACGGCCAGGAATGCGCCCATCAGCAGGTAAGGCAGATGGATGCGGGCGGCAAAGGCGTTGAGAATCACTTCGCGTGCGGCCGCTGTGGGGGCCGAATCGACCTGGGTCTGCAACTCACCGATACCCGTGAGAATCAGCGTGCCGATGACCAGCGGTGCTGCGGCGCCCGCCAGTTTGTTGAAGATGCCAAGCAGCGCGATGCGTTGTGCGCCCGATTCAATCGGCCCCAGGACCGAGATGTAGGGGTTGGACGCCGTCTGCAACAGCGAAAGGCCAGCACCTATGATGAACAGGGAGGCCAGCGTCGGCGGGAACAGGCGCATGGAGGCAAACTGCCCGAAAGCGGCGGCGCCGATCGCCATGGCGAGCAGGCCGAGCGCCATGCCAGTTTTCATGCCGGTCTTGCGCAGGATAAAGGCCGAGGGCAGGGCCAGGAAGAAATAGGAGAGGTAAAAAACCGACGGCACCAGAAAGGCTTCGACGTCGCTTAAGCTAAAGGCCAGTTTGGAAAAGGTGATGAGCGGCCCATTGAGCCAGGTCACGAAACCAAAGATGGCAAACAGGCCGCAGAACAGCAGCACGGCGCCCCAGGGCGTCTTTGTAACAGGCGTTGTCACGTTAGCGGACATGGTCGGCTTCCCCTTATAATACCAATTAACCTAAGTGGTATGGCTTGGATGCAGTTGAATAGCAATCGGTCTGTGCGTAAATCTATTAATTGGCGCAAATTTTTAGCAAAGCAAGCCTGATTTCAAAAATTATCCCACAATATGCCGCGATAACCCATGAATTTGCGGTGTCATAATGACGTGCAGGCCACATAGCCGCAATATGTTTTTAATACCAAAAATGGGACAGGTATCTTAATGGTATCGCGTGGAAAATCGTCCCCCTAAAGACGATAACCCAGCGCCTCGATGACCGGCCCGATCTCATCCATAAAAGGCACGAAGAAGCGCTCATACGCTTTCCAGCGTCCGATCGAGCGGTCATTCAGAGGTCTGGACACCTGCGTATAGGTCGGCGTCGGCGCGTGGCGTTGATGGGTGTGGAAGCGCAGGGTCGCTTCATGAAATCCCAGGCCGATATGACCGAGCACCCGCAGGGTATGGCCCTTTTGCTCGGCGATGAAATCCTCATACCGCAGGATCAGCGCCGGATGGCCCAGCACCGCGTCATAGTGCGTGTTGAGCGCCTGCATCGCCACCTTGTGAGCGATGATCGTCTCGATCTTGTAGCCGCAATGATAGCCATGCGTCAGGTTGTGCGACAGCATCGACAGGGCGACGTCGAGCGGGTGGCGCACCATGCGTATGACGGTCGATTGCGGAAACGCCAGCCGGATCAGCGGCAGGTGGACGTCATTGAGCGGCATCCTGTCGGTGAAGAAGGTCTTGCCTTCGCCAAGCAAGCCATAGGTTTCAGCGCGGTCGAGATAATGGTCGCGTAATACGCCAGCGACGTGATGCAGGTCGGCGGCCTGCATCTGCGCCAACCGTTCGGGGTAGGGCTTCGCGCCGGGTAACAGGTCAGCGATCAGCTTTTGCCATTCCGCCACGAACGGCAGTTCGCCGCCGGCGCTGACATGAGGGTGGGCATCCAGCATCTGCTCGATCATGGTGCTGCCCGAACGCGGAAAGCCTAAGATGAAGATCGGCTGCGGGCCTTGCCGCACCGTCGCCTTCGGCAGGTTTTGCATCCGTTCGGCGGTGAAAAAGTCGGTCAGCGCCGCGTACTCATGCGCCACCCGGGTGGCCTCGTAACGCACGCCCATATCCTGCGCCAGCCGCGCCTTGGCGGTGACGAAGCCCTGCATCGCCTCGTCGTGGCGACCGAGTTTATCGAGCAGCACGGCGCGTTCCAGCATGGCGGGTGGTGCCAGAGTATCTGGCGTGGACTCGATCAGGTCCAGCGCCTGCTTTGGCTGTTCGGCATGGCGCAGGTAAAGCGCACGCTGAAGGGTGAAGCTCTCACCGGTCTTGCGGCCTTGCGCCTCGGCGCGTTCCAGCCAGATATAGGCGTCGGCCATGTCGCGTCTGGCCTCATAGGCGCGCGAGATATGCGCCATGACCTGGGCCTGCTCCGGTTGCAGCCGGTGCGCTTCCAGAAGCGCGCTCAGGGCGTCGTCGATACGGCCCTGACGGTAGAGGCAGAGGCCGAGCGTGATGAGGATCTGCGGATGCGATCCGGCCAGATCGAGCGCGCGCCGGCTATGGAATTCGGCCGCCGGCAGATCGCCCTTTTCACCCAAAATGACGGCCAGTTGCAGATGGGCCTGCGGGTCTTCCGGCCGCTGGATCAGCGCCTCGCGCGCCGCGATCTCGGCGGCCAGGGCCTGACCATTATTGTGCAGCAGTTGTGTCAGGTCATTGAGCGCCCAGTCAGAGGCCGGATCATGGTCGATGGCCAGCCGCAGGGTGGCCTCGGCGCCGCGCACATCGCCACGCGAGGTCTGGATGACGGCCTTGAGTTCCAGCGCGTGTCCATCGGTTGGCGCCTCGTTCAACCGCATGCCGCACAGACTCAGTGCGCCGGAAACATCACCGGCCTGAAAGGCTTGACGGCCCTTGAGAACAAGAGGGTGCGGGGATGCGGTCAAGTCGACACTTTCAAAACGCACGAACCCGTAACGTGTAGAGGGATTCTCCCATTGTCACAAGGCAAGGGCGCGCCATCCCCGCGCGGGTAAGGCTTTACGCATTATCCTTGACTTTCAACCCGAAGAACGGCCGCAACAGCGGAAGGCGGCGGACGATGATATAGCTCAGCCAGCAGCCGGTGACCGTGATGGCGACCAGCAGCGTGGCCTCCAGCGCCACCGGCAAATGCAGGCGGTTGAGATTATAGGCCGCCACCACGATGATCGTCTGGTGGACGATGTAGAAAGGGAAGATGGCCTCGGTCAGGGTGCGGCGCAGGGGGGTATCGACATGGCTGAGATGCTGGCGAGCAAAGCCGAGCAGGGCCATGATCATGAACACCGCCTGACAGGATTCGGCGAAGGTGCCGATGATCCAGGCGGCCTCTTTGGGCAGGGGCAGATAGCCGCCGTAATAGGCCATGCGCAGCCAGCTTACGCCGGCGTAGGCGATCAGGCCGATGATCACACTGAACCAGCGCGAGGCGCAGGCGATATCGAACAGGCGGTCGAACCTGGCCACGGCCGCGCCCATCAGGAAGAAGCCGAACGAATGGGCATGGACGGTCCAGTCACCGACAAAGGCGTGGGTGTCCTCGAAGAGCGGCTGCAGGATACACTGCGCGAACCAGTATAGCGCAATCGGAATGGCGAAATAGACCGGCGCCCGCAGGCGCGTGGCCCACCGTAACGGCAGGCGTTTCAGCGCAGGCCACAGGGCCGCGAAGATCAGGCTGTAGGCCAGCAGATAGGCGACATACCACAGGTGATTCCAGGTCGGCACGGTCAGGCAGCCATTGTGATCGCACCAGCCCTTATAGGCGGTCAGGTACTTGCCGTAGAAATCGAGATAGCCGCCTGAGAAATGGATATCGGAGACGATCTCGTAATAGCTTTGCGGCGCCACGATCACCAGCATGCCAAAGAGAAGCGGCCAGAACAGGCGGGTAAAGCGCGAACCGGCCAGTTGCAGCGCGCTCATCTTGCCGGCCAGAAACACCGTGGCGACGCCGGAGATGAAGAACAGAAGATCGAGCCGCCACGGATTGACCAGACGCATCAGCGGTTCGATCAGCGAACTGGCGTGATCGCTTTTGACGTGCCAGTCCCAGGTCACGTAAAACATGCCGATGTGATAAAAGATCAGCAGTCCGAAGGCGATGATGCGCAGCCAGTCGAGATCGTAGCGGCGGGTGGCGGTGGTCATGAGAAACTCCATTATGGCGATGGAAATCCTCATGACATCGGTCTAGTCTGGGGCAAATCGCCGAGACATGGACGGCGGTCGGGATGGGGCAAACGGTGATGAGCGGAGAGCGATCAGGGACAGGCGGCGGCCTCTCAGGGACGAACGGAATCGCTTTTCCAGTCGTCCCCTGGAAGCTGTTCGCCGCTCTGGCCTGCTTCCTGCTGGTGGTGATCGTTGTCAATATTTCCTCTCACGCCATCGAAGACCCGCAAACCGCGCTATGGGAGCCCGTCCTGTGGGAATGTTCCAGCTACCTCGCCATCCTGGTTCTGGTACCTGGCATCTATTACAGCTATCAGCGCTTTCACTGGCAAAGGTTTGGTGTGCCACGCTTTCTGGCGGCGCAGATGGTGGCCTGCTTAGGGTTTTCGCTGGCGCACATCGCCATTATGGTCGGTTTGCGCCTCATCGGTTACGGCTTGGTGCATCAGCATTACGATTTCGCGCAAGGCCATCTGGCGCTCGAACTGATCTACGAAGGCCGCAAGGACGCCCTGACCTTTCTGGTCGCGTGCGGATTCATCTGGGTCTATGAGCGGTTGGGCCAGACCGTCCCGGCGGCCCTGCCGGAACGCATCGAGGTCCGGTCCGATGGCCGCACCCTGTATCTGACGCCGTTTGAGATTCTCTATGCGGAGGCGGCGGGCAACTATATCGAACTGCACCTGACGACCACGCCCAAGCCTTTGCTGCTGCGCGGCACCCTGATCGAGTATGAGAAGCGCCTCGGCGCCTATGGCTTTGTGCGCATCCATCGTTCGCGCCTGCTCAATCGCGACCACATGCGCAGTTTCACCAGCACGACGGCGGGTGATCTGCGTATCACCCTGAGCGATGGCCGTGAACTGACCGGCAGCCGGCGCTTTCGCGATCAGATCACCTGAAACGAGGGTGGTCGGTCCGCCTCCGCGCGGCCGAAATCGAGGTTCGGCGTGTCCGACATCGTGAAGACCAGTTCGCCGCCGATCATCAGGTCGGCATGCGTGATCCATGAACGCGTGTAGGGATGTCCGCGCCAGGTGACGCTTTCGATATAGGGCCGGTCGTCGCCGCCCTGCTCAGTCCTGATCGTTAGGATCTGCCCGCCGGTGACGGTGATCTCGGCCTTCGGGAACAGCGGCGATCCGAACACATAGACCCCGCTGACCGGATCGACCGGATAGAAGCCGAGCGAACTCAGGATATACCAGGCGCTCATCTGGCCGCAATCCTCATTGCCCGCCATGCCATCCGGCGCCGCGCGATACTGCGTGCGCAGGATCTGGCGTACACGCGCCTGGGTTTTGTGGTGCGCGCCGGCATAGGCGTAGAGATAGGCGATGTGGTGGCTCGGCTCGTTGCCGTGGACATATTGCCCGATCATGCCGGTCATGTCGGGCGGGGCATCGGACGGCAGATCGGAAGGCGCGTTGAACAGGGCGTCCAGCTTGGCCTCGAAAGCCGCATCGCCGCCAAACAGCGCGATATAGCCGTAAAGATCATGCTGATTTAGGAAGGTGGCCTGCCAGGCGTTGCTCTCGGTATAGTCCCACCAACGCTTGGAATTATAGCCCATGCTGCGCGGATCGAAGGGCAGGGCCCACTGGCCGTTGTTGAGGCGCGGGCGGCAGAACTGCGTCGTCGCGTCGAATACATGGCGATAGTTGCGCGAGCGCTCACGCATCAAGATGGCGTCGACCGTGGCGCCGGCGGCCTGTGCCATATGCGCCATGGCCCAGTCGTCATAGGCGTATTCCAGCGTTTTCGAGACCGACTGATCTTCCTGATCGCAGGCGATATAGCCCTTGCCGCGATAGCTGTTGAGGCCTTGGGTATCGCGCTCGAAGGCCAGCTTGCGATAGAGGGGCCAGGCGCGCCTGGCGTCGATGCCGGGCAGGCCCTTGTTGAGCGCCTCGGCGATGACCGGCGCCGAATGCCAGCCGGTCATGCAGAAGGTCTCGATACCCTGCAATGGCCAGATCACCGGGCCGGACGGGCTTTGTTCGCCCTGTTCGATCAGGTTTTGCGCAAAGGCGCCAGCCCGCTCAGGGTCGATGATCGTCATCAGCGGATGCAGGGCGCGGTAGGTGTCCCACAAGGAATAGGTGCTGTAGTTGAGCTGGCCGTCCGACAGGATGTGAACCTGCTTGTCCATGCCGCGATAGCGCCCGTCGGCGTCGCAGAAGAGCGTCGGGGCCATCTGCGCATGGTAGAGCGCGGTGTAGAAGATGGCGCGATCCTCGGCCTTGTCGGTTTCGATGCGGATGGCCTTCAGGTGGGTGTCCCAGGCCTTATCGGCCGTCGCCGCCACGGCGTCGAAATCGAAACCGGCGCCATCCTCTTCCAGATTGCGCAGGGCGCCGTCGATATCGACCGCCGACAGCGCCGCCTTGACCAGCAACGGCCCCTTCAGATCCTTGAAATGCAGGGCCACCTTCAGAGACTTGCCATTATAGGCGGTGGCGCCGGTGATCTCGGTATCGTCCTTGTAAAAGGTCATCGAACTCGGCCGGTTGCGACAGGCGCAGCGCGAAATGGATGACGCGGCCTTGCGCCCACTGCCGGACCTGCCGTGAGCCGACCAGGGTGTTTTCGTCCATCAGGCGCAGGCTGGACGAGAGCAGGCGCGTAGCCGAACGGTCATCATTGCGGAATCCATGCGCCCAGTCGATAAGCAGATGGGCGCCCTTGTCTTCCGGACCAGAATCCGGAAACGTGTAACGGTGCAGGCCGGCGCGGGTGCTGGCGGTCAGTTCGGCGCGGATACCGTTTTCCGGTAGGACGATGCTGTAATAGCCGGGTCGCGCGGTCTCCTGCGCATGGCTCATGCGCGTGCGGTAGCTCCCTTCCGGATCGGCCAGGGTGCCCGGCTTGATCCGCACCTCGCCTGTCACCGGCACCACCAGAAGGTCGAGCATGTCGCTGGCGCCGGTGCCGGAGAGGTGGGTATGCGAAAAGCCCAGCAGGGTCTTGTCGTCGTAATAATAGCCCGAACAGGCATCCCAGCGGGCATTATCGGTATCGGGCGAAAGCTGGATCATGCCAAACGGCAGGCTGGCCCCGGGATAGACGTGGCCATGGCCGCCGGTGCCGATCATCGGATCGACGAAAGCGGTCAGGCCGGCCGTCTGCGCACGTGACGCACGCGGCAGGGCGCTGGCCAAGACGCTGCCGAGACCGGTGGCGGCCACCGAGGCGAGAAGGGTACGGCGTGAGAGCATCAGACCACCAGTTTCGGTTTGCGTTTGACAATATCGAGCACCAGTTCGCCGAACAGGGTGTTGGCCCAGGCGAACCAGGCGCGGGTGAACTTCGCCGGATCGTCCTTGTGGAAGCTTTCGTGGATGAAGCCGGTGCCTGCGGTGGTGGCTTTCAGCGTGGTCAGGCTTTGCGTGATCTCGACCTCGTCGGCGCTGGTCAGGGCGCGCATGATAAGCGACATCGGCCAGATCATGTCCATGCCGATATGCGGCCCGCCGATGCCTTCGCCGGCGGTGCCCTTGAAGAAATAGGGGTTGGCGTCGCTCCAGATGGCGGCGCGGGTCGCCTGATAGAGCGGATCATCCATCTCGCAGACACCGAGATAGGGCAGGCCGAGTAGCCCCGGCGTGTTGGCGTCGTCCATGAACAGCGTGTTGCCGAAACCGTCGGCCTCATAGGCCCAGACCACGGTGCCGTCCGGCCTATGGTGCTTGCCGTATTGCGCCGCCGCCATGCCGATTTCGTCGGCCAGAGTGCTGCACTCGCTGCGGAAGGCGGCGTCGAACCCGACGCTTGCGCCCATCTCCGCCAGGTGGCGCAGCGATCGGGCGGCGAACAGATTGGAGGGAATGAGGAAGGGCAGCACGCAGGCGTCATCGGAAGGACGAAAGCCGGAATGGATGAGGCCGACTTTTTTCGTCGGGGCGCCGTAACCATTGAGCGGCATCATTTCATTGGACGAGGTCGCTTCGCGCAGGAAACGGTAGGGGCCCTGATCGGTTTTGCGTTGCTGCGTTTTGAAGGTGGCGACCACGGTGTGCATGGCCTGACGCCACGCCTCATCAAACGGCGTGGTGTCGCTGGTCACCTTCCAGTAGCCGTGGGCGAGGCGGATCGGATAGCACAGGCTGTCGATCTCCCATTTACGCTCGGCCACGCCCGGCTTCATGTCGGTGTCGTCCGATTGCGACCATTCGAGATTTGTTTTGGCGGTCGGGTCACGCATATAGGCGTTGGCGTAGGGGTCGAGCAGGATGCAGCGCGCCTGCCGGCCGATCAGACCCTGAAACAGGGTGGTCAGCGCCTTGTCCTTGGCGGCGTAGGGCAGGTAGGGCCAGACCTGCGCCGAGGAATCCCGCAGCCACATGGCATCGATATCGCCGGTGATGATGAAGGTGTCCGGCTTTGCCCCGGACTCGGTCATCATGACCGACGTGGTGACGGTGGTATCGAGCGTGTTGGGGAAGCAGGTCTCGAACAGAGTGGCGAGTTGCTTGTCCTTGAGCTTCTTCTTCGTCTGGCTGATCACCTGCTCGATGGCCGGACTGACGAACTTGCGCTCAGCGACCGGCGGTCGTCCGCTTTTTAGCGTTTCGGCCTTTACGCTGCCTGCCAGCGCCATCGAGGCCAGACTTAATAAAACTTCGCGTCGCTGCAACATCAGGGCCCCCGCTTTTGCAGGTATACTGACGCAGTCTTCGTCACAGGTAAAGCGCGCTTAACCGCGCAGATGCGGGGTAACGCGGGCTTTCAACAGGGTTATGAGTTCGGGCTGCATAAAGGTGTAATCGTCGGGGATGTCGAGGCAGACGACTTTCGCCCTGCCAAGATACTTTTTGAAGTGTCGGGTCAGCTTGGCGAGATGCGCCTTTTCCATCACGAAGACGATATCTACCCCCTCCAGATGTTCCGGCGTCAGAATCTCCTCGGCATCAGGTGCTAACCCAGCAGAACTGGCATCCACTGCGGGGTAACCGGCGAAGATCTGTTCAGCGGTCGGACTGCGCAAGCGGTTGCGTGAACAGAGAAAGAGGATGCGTTTCATGTTGCGGTTATAGCAAATGGCAAGGCCCGCGACGACTGTAACATTGCGGATGTTTTACTTGCCGGTGATCGCGCGTGACGCCGCCACGGCGGTCGAGAAACAGGCCTGTAACAGATAGCCGCCGGTCGGGGCCTCCCAGTCGAGCATTTCGCCGACCGCATAGACACCCGGCAACGCCTTCAGTTCAAAATCCGGCGTCAGGCTTTCAAATCGGATGCCGCCGGCCGAGGAAATGGCGCGGTCGAGCCCTTGCGCCGCCGTCAGTCGCACCGTCACGCTCTTGAGATCGGGGCCAGGCTTTTCATGGATCAGCGCGATGGCCGCCGGCGACAGGTTGAGCGCCTTGCGCAGGCGGTTCGACTGGCTGTCCTTGGGCGAGGCGCGTTTCAGCTTGTTGATGGCCTGATCGGCGGTCAGGTCGGGGCGCAGATCGATGACCAGATCGGCGTGGCCATCCTTATGAATGGCATCGCGCAGGGCCGCACTGAGCGCATAGATGGCGCCGCCTTCGAGACCGGCGCGGGTCAGCATCAGTTCGCCTTTGACCTCACGCCCGCCAAATTTCACAGCGATGTTCTTCAGCGCTTCACCGGCGAATTTATCAGCGAACAGCCCGCTCCAGCCGACGTGGAAACCGACATTGGCGGGCTGGAAAGGCGCCACCTCGACCCCGCGCGCTTTCAGCAGGTCCACCCAGCCGCCATCGGCGCCGAGCTTTGGCCAACTTGCGCCGCCAAGCGCCAGCAAGGTCGCATCCGGCGTGACGCGCACGGTGTCATCGCCGTGCGCGAACACCAGCGCATCCCCCTCCCAGCCCCGCCAGTCATGGCGCGTGTGCAGCCGCACACCTTGTGCTTCCAGACGCCGGAGCCAGGCGCGCAGCAGGGGCGAGGCTTTCATCGCCTTGGGAAACACGCGGCCGGAGGTGCCGACAAAGGTATCTGCCGCCAGACCATCGGCCCAGGCGCGCAGATCGCGGGTGCTGAAAGCTTCGAGCACCGGACGTAAAACCTGCGCCCGCTTGCCGTAGCGCGTCACGAAGCGGTCGAAAGGTTCGGAGTGGGTCAGGTTGAGCCCTCCGCGGCCCGCCATCAGGAACTTGCGCGCCACTGAGGGCATGCGGTCGTAGAGATCGACACGCCATCCTGCGGCATTGGCGGCGGCGCTGACACGTTCGGCGGCCATCAGGCCTGCCGGGCCGGCGCCTATGATGGCAAGGGTGGGGATGTTTGTCATGGTTTGCGCTCATAACCCGAAGAGGCGCGAAACGCTATTGAATATGACCGTTGCGTCCTTGATCTTTCAAGGCATCGCGTCCCATTGAATCCTTATGGGCGGAATCTGATGCTTGTGCCCACGTGGCGCTTCATGTCCACGCAATCTGAGAAGGACACAAGACCATGAAACGCATTATTCTCATCTCCGTTATCGCCCTTATGCCTATGCTCGCCGCCTGCCATACCGTTCAGGGCGCCGGCAAGGACGTGACTGCCGTTGGCAAGGGCATGGAAGACGCTGCCAAGAACTAATGGGCAAGCTATATATCTAACGGTCGGCCCACTGCATTCGCGTGCCGTGGGCCGTTTGCATATGTGGGCGATCTCTCCTAAAATCGCCGCAATTGCGAGTCACTTTTCGCACGACCCCTATCTGAGGATTATAGCATGAAACGCATCGTTCTTATTTCCCTGCTGACGCTGGCCCCGCTGCTGGCGGGCTGCCACACCATTCAGGGCGTCGGCAAGGATGTCACCGCCGTTGGCAAGGGCCTTGAAAACGCCACCCACTAAACCGATGCAGCGTCGCGCTTTCCTGACGGCCTTGCCCGCCCTGGCTTTTTCAAGGCCGGCACTCGCCCGTCCGGTGAGGCGCGACACCTTTATCGAAGCCGCCCGCGAACAGACGCGGCATGCGGTGACCTACGACAGCGCCTATACGCGGATCGCCTATCCGATGGGGGATGTGGCGGCCAATAAGGGCGTTTGCAGCGATGTCGCTATCCGCGCCTACCGCGCTATCGGCATAGATCTGCAACAAAAGGTCCATGAGGATATGGCGGCGCATTTCGCCCTCTATCCGAAAAACTGGGGCCTGAAGCGGCCGGACAGCAACATTGACCATCGCCGCGTGCCCAATCTCGAAGTCTTTTTCAAGCGCTTTGGCACCTCGCTGCCGACCACGCGTCAGGCATGCGACTATGCGCCGGGCGATCTGGTCACCTATCGCCTGATGGGCAATCTGCCGCACATCGCCATCGTCAGCGATCAGTATGCGCTGCTTGATCGTTCGCGGCCTCTGATCATCCATAATATCGGCTGGGGTCCGAAGCAGGAGGACAGCCTCTTCATCATGGGCGCCAAGATTAGCGGACACTTTCGCTATGGCCTGTAAACGCCTATAATGCCGCATGACCTTCCGGCGCTTCCTCATCTGGCTGATTGAAAGGGCAGTTGAGCTGCAACTGGCGATCGCCTGCCTGATCGCGGTCAAGTTCCTGCTGCCGGTGAGCGACGCAAGCTATGCCAGCGTTGAGACTTTTACCGCCGCCGTGCGCGAAACCCTGCGTGCCAATCTCGATGAGGCGGGCTTCATCACGCGCGCCTTCATGGACGGCGACCGGGGGCTCTATCTCTGGAAGACCTGGCTGGCCTCGGCCTACACGCTCGGCTTTTTTGTTTACCTGCAAGGCCTCTATCTCTTTAGCTCTCTGCTGGCGCGACGGATCAGTCAGGGGCGCGACATGCTCTATGCGCTGGCGGCCTTTCTGCTCAGTTTCGTGCTGATCTGCGCGCTGTTTGTGATTGGCCACGACGGCCTGCCCGATATGACCAGCGTGCGCCTGGCGCTTTGCCTGCTGATGGGTGGCCCGATGGTTGTCACGCTCAGCGCGCAATTGGGCAAGCTGTTGGGCGGCCAGTCTGTGCGGGCCAAGTCTGTGCCGGCCAAGCCTGTGCCAGCGAGGCCCGCCACCTTCAGGGCGCCGGCTTTGACCGAAGATCTGCCGGCGGTGGCCGAAGCGCCGCCGTCAGTCTTTCGCCGCGAACGCCTCTATTTCAGCGAGTAAAGCCGTCTTGCGGGCGTCATCGAGAAAGGCGCCGGTTATGCTGTTGCGCGCCAGGGTCAGGCAAGCGTCTCGATCGATCAGGCCAAGCCGCGTCAGGCTGAGGAAATTGTCGTTCACATACCCGCCAAAGTAAGCCGGATCATCCGAATTGATCGTGGCGCGCAGGCCCTTTTTCAGCATGTCGGGGATGGGGTGCTCTTTGAGATCGCTCACCACGCAGAGCTTGTGGTTCGAGAGCGGGCAGACGGTCAGGGTCAGGCCTTCGCGGACAATATGCGCCACCAGAACAGGGTCTTCCAGCGACCGGTTGCCATGGTCGATGCGGTCGATATGCAGGACATCGAGCGCTTCGTAAACATAGGCCGGCGGGCCTTCCTCGCCGGCATGGGCGCACAGTTTCAGACCGAGTGCCTTGGCCTTGGCGAAGACATTGGCGAATTTCGACGGCGGGTGGCCCACTTCGGAAGAATCGAGCCCCACGCCGATGATCCGGTCGAGGTAGGGCACGGCCATGGCCAGGCTCTCGAAGGCAGCCTCTTCGGATAAATGACGCAGGAAGCTGTGGATCAGCGAGACCGACAAGCCGAGCGCTTCGGCATCCTTCGCCGCCCGGCTCAGGCCTTCGATGACATAGCCATAAGGGATGCCGCGATCGGTGTGGGTCTGCGGATCGAAGAAGATTTCGGCGTGGCGGACATTATCGGCCGCTGCCCGCCGAAAATAGGCCATCGCGAGATCGTAAAAATCGGCCTCGGTGCGCAGAACATCGGCGCCCTGATAATAGATGTCGAGGAAGTCCTGCAGATTGGAGAAGTCATAGGCGGCACGCAGGGCTTCGACGCTGTCATAGGGCAGGCTGATATTGTTACGCTGCGCCAGGTCGAACATCAACTCCGGCTCTAGCGAGCCTTCAATATGCAGGTGTAGTTCGGCCTTGGGCAATCCGGCGACAAAGGCATCAAGGGAGGTGTCGGGCATCAGTAGGGCTCTCATGGTCAGTCGTAGGGTGGTTGCCCTTCGGGCGCGCCGCCGCGATTTTCAGGGCGCCTTGGGGAAACTATAAGCCCTTTGCCTGCGCATGGCCAACCAAACTTCGGCGCGCTGTTTCGTTGATCCGCTTCAGGTCTCAGGGCCTTGAAGCTGCGCAGGGCTTCTGCGGTTGTGCGCCTGTATGCGACGCTTCGAGGCTTGCCTTATCGGTAATATGGGCGCAGCCCGTCTCTCCAAAGGTCTTCGTCCACAGGATCATCAGGCCTTGGATCACCAGCCACCAGGTGGCCACGCACAGACCTGTGCACAGTATCCAAATCCACCCCCGAAAGGATATTCTCATAATGTACGCCTTAACTAATAAAGCAGTTTAAGAAAACCCTTAAGTATTCTTTCAGCATGTTATGCTATGAATAACTTTGTTCATAGAAAACATTTCACTTATTGTGGAAACGTGCTGTTACGTTTAAATAATTGTAGATTTTGTTTTGTTGAGTCAATTGAGCGGTTTTTTATAACTGTGTATTGAATCTGTATGTTATGTGTAGGTTTTGTTATGATTGTTTGTGATGCCGTAATGCCGGCTGTTAAGTTTTTGTCTGATGCTTTTGTTTTCAAAGCGTTTAGGGTTTCCTATAGGCCGACGCGGGATCGGGTGCGTTGCCACGTTCTGTTGTCTACAGGCCGTCATACGCCGAGCCTTCCGGTGACGGGCGCGGGCACAAGGTGAGAGGGGCAGAACTTACGCTTTCAGGCGTGCGCTGAGGGCGGAGCTAAGAAAATCAGCGACGCGGCGGATGCGGGCATTGCTGCGCACCTCTTCGTGCATCACCAGCCAGACCGGCAGGGCGGGCAGCCGCATGCCGATATCGAGCTTTTCCAGGTCGGGTTGCGCCCCGGCCAGCAGGTCTTGCGCGAATCCGATGCCGGCGCCCGCGAGCAACAGGTGCCAGCACACCATCTGATCATCGCAGCGCACCGGGAACTGATGGCGCGTCACCACACGTCCCATGGCGGCATAACCGCGGATGATATCATCGAGCCGGTCGAAGCCGATAACGTCATGGTCGAGGATGTCGAGCATCTCCCGTGGCCGGCCCTTGCGCGCAATGTAGGCTTTCGAGGCGTAGAGCCCAAGCGGCGTGTCACCGAGCTTGCGGGCGATCAGGGCGTTCTGCGTCGGGTCGAACATGCGCAGCGCGATATCGGCATCACGGCGCAGCAGGTTTTGCGACGCATCGGACGCGACGATCTCGATCTGGATCAGCGGTTCGGTCCGGCGCAGCTCGGCGATGATTGGCGGCAGGATGAGGTTCGACACCACCACCGAGGCGGTGATCCGCACCGTGCCGGACAGGGTTTCGGCCTTGCCTTGCGCCTTGAGCGCCAGAGCCTCGGCGGCGCGGCCCATCTCGCGGGCGTCATCGACCAGCCCAAGCGCCGCTTCGGTCGGTTCCAGCCCCTTGACCGAACGGCGGAACAGCGGCGTGCCAATAACCTGCTCCAGTTCCTTGATGTGGCGGCTGAGTGTGGGTTGAGTTGTACCGATGTGGGTGGCCGCCGCCGATAACGATCCGGTATCGATCGTCGCCAAAAAGGAGCGAAGCAAGGTCCAGTCGAGCATGTTGAGAGCTTTCTATCCGTTTATGCATATAAGATATCAAAAATTAGCCAATAAACATACGAAAATAATAGCCTTATTCTATCTCTACCAACTAAGGAGATATCAGATGTCTGGATTTGTAAGCGGTCCACCAAAAACCATACTGCGCCTCGAAGGGCTCGCCGTGCTGGCCCTCACCACCTTCGCCTACACCAGATACGGTGCCGGGTGGTCAGTTTTTGCCCTGGGCTTTCTAGTGCCGGATCTGTCGATGCTCGGTTATGTCTTCGGCAAAAAGTCCGGGGCGCATATTTATAACATTGGCCATAGCTATCTGATCCCGATGGGGCTTCTGGCCTATGGCGTGATCACTGAAACACCCCTGGCCACGAGTGCCGCGCTGATCTGGACCGCGCATATCGGTCTCGACCGTCTGTTGGGCTATGGCCTGAAATATACCCAAGGCTTTGGCCTTACCCACCTCGGCCTCAAAGGCAAGGCCGCCAAAAAGGAACACTACACATGAAAACGGTTCTGGTTCTGGGCGCCAATGGCGGCGTCGGCAAGGTCGTGGCGAAGGCATTTCTGGCTAAGGGCTGGCGGGTGCTGGGTCTGGTGCGCGCCGGCAAGACGGCGGGAGAGGGGATTGTTCCCATCCATGCCGATCTGTTTGATGCGTCCGCCGTGGCAAAAGCGTGCGGGCCGGTCGATGTCGTCTTCAATGGCCTGAATGTGCCCTATCCGGTCTGGGCTACGGAAGCCTTGCCGACCTATACCGCCGCCGCTGATATCTGCGAAGCGCTTGGGGCCCGCCAGATCTATCCCGGCAGCGTCTATAATTTCGGTTCCTCCATGCCGCCGGTGCTGACGCCGCAGACGCCTTTCGCGGCGGATACCCTGAAGGGCCGCATCCGCGTCGGCATCGAAGCGATGTTTTCGTCACGCGCCGAGGCCGGGCGCGTGCGCACCCTCGTTATCCGCGCCGGCGATTTCTTCGGCAGCGATGCGTCGAAGAGCTGGATGAACGCCCTTGTCGCCAAGGACCTCGGCAAAGGAAAGCTGGTTACCCCCGGCAAGAAGAAGACGGTCCACGCCTGGGCCTTCCTGCCCGATCTGGCGGCCACGATCGTCAAACTGGCCGAGGTGGAAAGCACGCTTGACGCCTATGAGGTCTTTCACTTCGAGAGCCATAATGTCTCGGCGGAAAGGCTGGCTGAGGCGGCGCGCATCGCCCTGGGTCGCAAGGTCACCGTGGGGCATATGCCGCGTGTCATGTTCTCACTGATTGCTCTGTTCGATCCCTTCATGCGGGCGGCGCTCGAAATGCTGTATCTGTGGGACGTGCCGCACGCGCTGCACGATGATCGCCTGGCAAAGGTGATCGGCGAAGTGCCGCGCACGCCGCTTGATCAGGCTCTGAAGACTTTGCTTTAAATAGGTGTGCGTCCTGCCTATATAGGACGCATGACCTCCCGCATTGCACAACTGACCTACGCCATCGGCGATATCCACGGGTATGACGACCTGTTCGAGTGTATGATCGACCGGATCCGGATCGATGCGGAATTGATCGGTGAACGCCCACGCATCGTGCTTTTGGGGGATTATATCGATCGTGGACCTTTGTCGCGTCAGGTGCTGGACCGTGTGCAGCGCCTGCAAAAGGCACTGTGGTGCGATGTGGTGGCGCTGATGGGCAATCACGAAGAGGCCCTGCTGCGTTTCCTCGATGAGCCGGAATTCGGCACCACCTGGCGCGACTGGGGCGGGGCGGCCACGCTCGATTCCTACGGCGTGCCCATGCCCTATATGGCGCACTCGGAAGCCATCTGGCAGGCGGTCCGTCAGGATTTCGCGGCGAAGATGGATCCGGATCATCTGGCCCTGCTGCGGGCGATGCCGACATCGTTTCAGGCCGAGGATTACCTTTTTGTCCATGCCGGTGTGGACCCGGACCGGCCGCTGGCCGATCAGAACGGCGCCACCTTCATGTATATCCGCGGCCGTTTCCTGCGCGCCGATCAAGCCTGCGAATATGTTGTGGTGCATGGCCATTCGCCGCACAAGGTGCCGGTCAATACGCGCTGGCGCATCGGCATCGACACCGGCGTCTATTACAGCGGCATTCTGACGGCTGTGCGGCTGCATGGCGAGACGCGCGAACTGATGCAGGTGCAGCGCGAGATGGACACGGATCGTCCGTCGCCGGTTTTTTTCTAAGGAAAGTTGATCCAAAGATAAGCCAGATAAGCACAGATGTCATAAGGATCGGTGTCTTCTATGAACCGGTCATATAGTGAAGGCGCGAAGCGCTATCTGTGCTTATCTGGCTTATCTGTGGATACCTTAAAGCAAAGGCCGGGATTGCTCCCGGCCTTCGTCATTTTAGGCCTCACCCGCCAGAGCCGTATCGAGCGTCTTGCCATCGGTGGCCCAGAGATGACCGATCTGCAAAGCCACCGGATCGGGGAAGATGTAGGTCTCGCCTGCCGCAATGCCCGCCACGATATGCTGGGCGGCGTGTTCTGGCGTGGCCTTATCCATCGGGATGTCCTTGGCCAGATCAGTATCGATCGGGCCCGGATAGATGCCGAGCACCTTGATGCCTGATCCTTTCAGCGTGGCGCGCAGGCTTTGGGTCAGGGATTGCAGTGCCGCCTTGGAAGCTGAATACCCGCCCATGGGCGGCGCCGAGGTCAGGCCCACGACGCTGATCACATTGGCGATGGTGCCGCTCTTGCGGGCCGTAAACTGCGGCGTAAAGGCGCGGATGATGCGCAGCGTGCCGTAATAGTTGACATCCATATCGCCATTGATCAGTTCGATCGGGCTCTCGATGAAGTTGGCGAAGACGGCGGTGCCGGCGTTGTTGAGCAGGATATCGGTGTCGGCGGCGATTTTCGCGGCCGCATCGACCGAGGCCTGATCGGTGATGTCGAGTTGCAGCGGCACAACGCGGCTGTCCCCAAAGTCAGGCAACGAATCCAGGCGGCGGGCACCGGCATAGATTTTTTTGACGTCGGTCTTGAGCAGTTCGCGGACGGTGGCGGCGCCGATGCCGCGGTTTGCGCCGGAAACGAGGACGGTTTGACTTGTGTACGACATGACTATCTTCCTTTGAAAGAGCCGTCGGTTTCAGGCGGCTGATGGATGTAAACCGATCTGTTTACATCGCCGCAAGTAAACAGATCGGTTTACATTGTCAAGCGGACATGATAGTTTTTTTAGCTCAAGCGCCGGACTGGGCGTCCCCCATGGCTCCTAGCATTCACTCGGGACGGCCTTCGGCCTCGCCAAATTTCCTTTAGAAATTTGGAATTCAGGAGATTTCGACATGGCCGACACCGCCACGCCCACCAAAAAGCAGGAAATCATCGCTCAGGCCTATGATGCCTTCTATGACGGCGGCTTCCACGCCACCGGCATCGACACGGTCATGGCCAACAGCGGCATTTCCAAGCGCACCCTCTATAAGTATTTCCCCAGCAAGGAAGACCTGATCGAGGCGGTGCTGGAACAGTATGGCGAGGACACCGACACCTTCCTGTTCAAACCGGCGCTCGGTCGCAGTGATGATCCGCGCGAACAGATCCTGGCGCTGTTCGATATTCGTCAGGAAATGATGTCCAAAAACTGCCGGGGCTGTCTGGCCATGAAGGCGGGACAGGAATATATCGGCAAGCACGACGGCATCGCCGCGCGAGGCAAGGACGCGTCGGTCTATGTCGAGAGCCGCTTTATCGAGCTCTGTGAAAAGGCCGGCCTGAAAAACCCGACCGATACCGGCCGCCAGCTCAACCTGCTGTTCCAGGGTGCGGCACTGGCCGGCCACATGCAGCAGGACCTCGGCGTTTTCGACGTGGCCAAAAGGGCGGTGCATATCCTGCTTGCCGCCGCCTGACCAACCGGCCAGAATAGGCGTATGACGAATCCCAAGCCTGAACGCACCCTGCCTGTGGCCGCTCTTTTGATCACCGCCGCCGGCATGCTGGATGCCTTCACCTATGTTGGTTATGGCGGCGTGTTCGCCAACGCCATGACCGGCAATATCGTGCTGCTGGTGGTGCGTGTGGCCAAGCAGGACTATGCCGCCATCCTGCCCTTTCTGGCGCCGATCCTGAGCTATCTCTCCGGGGTGGCGGTGGCGCACATCCTTAAGGAAAGACCGCTTTTCGGACGATTGCGCTCGCCGGCGCGCACCTTTCTCGCGCTGGAAATCGCCTTTCTCATCCTCGTCGCCTTCCTGCCGCGCAGCATACCGGACATGCTGGTGGTGACAGGCATCGCGTTCGTGGCGGCCATGCAGGCCACCGCCTTCACGCGCATTGGTGAATTCGCCTACACCTCTGTGACGACCAGCGCCAATCTGCGCCACTTCGCGACAGGCCTTCTGGACTGGCTGGTGTTTCGCAAAAACCGCGAGAGCCGCCGCCAGGCGGTATTTTTCCTGACCCTGTGCGCAGGCTTCATCGGTGGGGCGCTGGCCGGTGCCGAGGCTACCACCTACTTTGGCCATGGCGCCGTCTGGTTGCCCGCCGCACTGTTGGCGGCGGCGCTTGTGCTGTGCCTGCCGTGGAACGTGCCGATGCGCGGTCTGTTCAATGGCGAGCCGATGAAAAAGCCCAACTCGTAAGGTTTTTCTTATTGCCTTCAAGTGTATGATGGCTTCACAAGGCGCAGGGGCGGGCTTAGGATTACCTTCGAAGCGCGCTTTTCATTCGAAACGTGCGCCCCACTCTGCGGAAAGCGCTGTATGTCGCATAACGCCCATCTTGGTGATCTTCTGCTCGGCAAGGCCGTCAGGCGCCCGGTGCTGCGCGGCGTGGCCCTCATCAAGCGCCACCTGCAAGGCTCCGAGGTGTGGTTCATCGTGCTGGCCGGTGGCGTCGGGCTGATCGCCGGCATCATGGCGGCGCTGCTCGGCCATTTCGCCCACCTGCTGCAATCCATGCTCTACGGCTTTTCGCCCGATCTGCGCCTGAGCGCCTTGCCCACCATCGAACCGTGGCACCTGCTGGCCCTGCCGCTCGGCGGCGCGGCGCTGGGTCTTGTGCGTTTCATCTTCCCGCGGCGGACCCGCGCCCCGATCGACGTCGTCGAGGCCAACGCGCTCTATGGCGGTCGCATTCCTCTGCGGGACAGCCTGATCGTGTCGTTCCAGACCTTCCTCTCCAACGGTTTCGGCGCCTCGGTCGGGCTCGAAGCCGCCTATGCCCAGTTGGGTGGCGGCATTGCCTCGAAGATCGGTCAGTGGCTCGATCTCAAGCGCCAGTCCCTGCGCACCCTGGTCGGCGCGGGTGCTGGCTCGGCCATCGGCGCGGCTTTCGGTGCGCCCCTGGCCGGTAGTTTCTATGCCTTTGAACTTGTGCTCGGCGGCTACACCCCGGCGGCGCTGGCCCCGGTGGCGGCGGCCTCGCTCATGGCGGTGCTGGCGGCGCAACTGATGAACATCGAGCCATTCGTTATCGCCTCCACCGCTGGCCAGAGCATCGAGATCAGCGGTTACCTGCTCTATGCCGTGCTGGGTGCCATCTGCGCCGGCGTGGGCATCGCCATCATCCGGCTGGTGGCCAGCGTCGAGGCCATTGTGCGCAAGATGCCGATCGGTGAGATCTGGCGCCCCATGATCGGGGGGCTGTTCCTCATCCCGGTGGCGTGGGCCGCCCCGCAGGCGCTCAGTTCCGGCCACGGCGCCATGCACCTCTACATGGCGCAGCAGGCCCTGGTAACGACGCTGCTTCTGGTCTTCGCGCTCAAGCTCGTGGCGTCGGTCATCTCGCTGGCCTTCGGCTTTCGCGGCGGGCTGTTCTTCGCCTCGCTGTTCCTGGGCTCCTTGCTGGGCTCGATCTTCGCGCAGATCGTCAACCACATCTATCCCGCCGCCGATCTCGACATCCTCAACGCTTCGCTCGTCGGCATGGCGGCGCTGGCCGTGGCCGTCGTCGGCGGCCCCATGACCATGTCGCTGATGGTGCTGGAGGTGACGCACGATTTCGCCCTGACGGCGGCGGTGGTGACGGCGGCGCTCTGCTCCAGCGCCATTATCCGCGAACGGTTCGGCTATTCCTTCTCGACCTGGCGTCTGCACCTGCGCGGCGAGGCCATTCGCAACGCCCGCGATATCGGCTGGGTGAAGGCCCTGACCGCCACCAGCCTGATGCGTCGGAACCATACGACCATGGGGGAGAGCGAAGGTATCGCCGCCTTGCGTGACAAGGTGCCGTTGGGCTCGACCTCGCGCGTACTGCTGGTCGATGATCAGGGCGATTACCGCGGCATCGTGCCGACCGCCGAGGCCTATATCGACCATGTATCGCTCGATGCGCCGCTGAAAGAGCTGGCGCGCCAGACCGAGGTCTATGTGCGGCCGGACATGGATATTTCGGCGATCATGCGCGTGTTCGAGCATTTCGGCGTCGATGATCTGGCCGTGGTGGACGAAGACCACAAGCTGCTTGGCCTGCTGACGGAAAAGTACGTCAACCGTCGCTACGTCGAAGAACTGGAGCGCTCACAGCGTGAATTTTTCGGCGAGATGTAAGCGCTAAAATAATCCGCCCGGAACGGGCTCGAGCTCAGACGTCACCTTCAGTGGTGCGCTGCGCGCCAGATCGACAGGTTTGCGTCTCAGCCAGGCATCCCACTGATCCGGATGCAGCACCACCGGTTCGCGGTCGTGAATGGCTGACATATCCCCGCCGGCGTCGCGGGTCAGGATAGAGAAACTCCAGATCGTGCCCTCAGTGAGATCGGCGCAATCCCACAGTCCGGCGAAGGCCAGGGGCTGATTATCCGCGCGCGTGATGCGCCATTTGTCCCGCGCCGTCTTCGGCCCCGACCATTCGTAGAAACAATCGGCTGGCACCAGCGCATGACGATAGCGCCACGCCGCCTTGAAGACGGGCTTTTCGTCGGCGCTGTCGAGCCGCGCGTTGAAGGTCGTGGCCTTCCAGTCCTTGAGCGATCCCTTGTACCAGTGCGGGATGAGGCCGAAACGCGCCGGTATCAGGCCTAGCTTGCCTGTCTCCGGATTTTCAATGACGATCGAGGTGCCAAGGCTGGGCGCGATCTTCATAGTCTCGCCATACTCGATCACGTCTGGCATATCGGGCATATGCAACATGGTCTTCAAAAAGCTGAGATATTTGAGCGCGTCGAACTGCCCGCACATGCGATGATCCTGGATGATGGCCTAGAGATGGATATGGCCATGCATCAGGCCGGCCACAACCGCCGTGACGCGATTGCAGGCGTTAAGCTTAAGGAAAATATGGCGGACGTGGCTATCGACCGTATTGCGGCTGATGCTGAGGATCATGCCGATCTCGTCATCGGTTTTGCCGCTGGCCATCCAGGTCAGGACCTCGCGTTCGCGCGGCGACAGGTGCGCCGGTTCTGTCTGTTCGGATGCCGTGCGGGGATTCAGGCGCTTGAAGGCGGCATAGAACTGGGTGCAGAAGGCGCTGAGCATATCGAGGTGCGGATGCGCGGCGTCGCAGCGTTCGGTCGAGGCCAGCCCGACGCCGGCGATCGTTGACCCGCTGCCGCGGATAGGGACGCCGACGCCATTCTTGAGGCCGGCCTCGTCGGCCAGGCGCATGAAGCGCGTTTGTTTGGGCGTATAGACGGATCGTTTTTCTAGTCCGTCCCAGGTGAAGGCGTTGGCTTGGGTAGCGCCGGCCTTCATGACCGGATCGAAGGACGCGCAGTTGTTCTCTATGTAGTATTTTACCCAGTCCTCGGGGTAGCTGTAGAGCAGGGCATGGCCATTGAGCGATTCGGGCAGGTCGACATCGCGCCGGACGGTGAATACCAGACGGTCATAGCCATATTGCCCGACGCCTTTGCGTAACAGGCCAAACAGCTCGTCACCGCTGCGCGCGCGCCCGGTATCGGTGATGAAATCCTCGAAAATATAACGGGTGGGCGTATCGAACATAGCGTTTCTGAACATAAAGAGACGCAACGATACCACGGTACGATCGAACTGTCCGCACAATCAGGTCTCCCACCCGAATGCGCGGACAATTCTTCCCCCATGCCCCCCGGCACTTATCCTGAAGAGGTCAATGATCAGGACAGGTGAGAATGCGTATTCGTCAGTGCATGTAAGGTTTTGGCGGCTGAAAGTGCCGGCGCATCTGGCTGTTCAGCGCGGCGTGTTTGGAATCGCAGTAGCGCTTGAGAAAACTTTCAAAAACCTCGGCCAAACCCTCCTGCAGGGCCACATCACCAACATCGAGCGCCAGGATACGCAACTCGTCAAGCCGGTTCAGCACCGCCATGACCGTATCGTCATAGCTCTCAGGCGCGTCGAAAGCAGCGATCTCACACATATTGTCGGCCATACGCGCCCCCTTTTATTATGGCTTTCAGGCAAACATATTGCCGGTCACCGCGCCATCACGAGAATTCGTGAGTTGGGGCAGTATGGACGTATTACGGCCGGATCAGGCCTTCGCCTATGGCCTTGACCACGGCGGTGACGCGATTGGGGGCATCGAGGCGGGCGAAGATCTGGCGCATATGGGTATCGACCGTATTGCGACTGATCCCCATAATCGTGGCGATCTCGCTATCGGTCTTGCCGGCGGCCACCCAGCTCAGGATTTCGGTCTGCTTCTGCGTGATGCCGATGGCCTGGGCGCGCGGTGTTTCACCCTGTGCATTCAGCCGTTTGTAGCTGAGATAAAACTGCGCGGTGAGGGCGCCGATCAGATCCGGATTGGCATGGGCGCCATCCTTGCCTTCGGTCGAGGCCAGGCCGATGCTGGCCACGAGGCCGGTCCGTCCCCAGATCGGTGCGGTCAGGCCATTGCGCAAGCCCCCTTCACGCGCGACATTATAAAGCCGGGTCTGGGCGGGCAGATAGTTGGAACGCTTCTCATAGTCTTCCCAATCGAGCACGCCGCTTTGCCGGCGCACCGCCATCATCACAGGATCGAAGGCAGCGCAGCCGTTCTCCAGATAATAGCCGCGTAGATCGTCAGGGAAATTGTGCAGCACGCCGCGGCCATGCACACGCTGCGGCAGGTCGGGATCGTCGATCACCCAGAGGCTGATACGGTCGTAGCCATGCTGGGCCACCGCGCGTTTCAGCAGTGCGAACAGGTCCACGTCCGCCGTTACCTGCCGGGTGTCGGTGACGAAATCTTCGAACTGATAGCGGTTGAAATGACCCATGCCGTCAAGTCTAGGCGCTATCCTGCGGCTTGGCGAGAAGGATATGGTAGCGCAAACATGGTTTTAAACCATGGGTGGCGTCTGGGCCACATCTGGCTGCGCGGTGCAAATCGAACAGGTGGAATGTTTTCGCGCATACCGTGAATTGGTATGCTAAATTAACTCAATCAGAGGGGGAAATTATGAAAAAACAAAATGGTTGCCTGGTGGCGTGCCTGATCGTGGTTGGTATAGTTGTCGTTATTGGTCTGGTTCATCTGGGAGTCGGGAATTACCTCTTATCGAAAAAATTTGAACTCAACGAAATAAAAGCCTCAGAGAGTGTTGCATCCGCTACCGTTGAGGCCATTTCGCAATCAGCGTTCGAGCCAGTATTGCCTGCGCCAGTCCTAAATAGCTCCGTTGACGAAGCCTTCGTTCATGACAAGGCACTTGAACTTACCGGATATTACTTCTCTTTCGAGCCGGTCCAGATAGGCAATTTCCGGTTGGCCCATATCGATATGGGGTCGAATAATGATCTCATTAAATTTGAAAAGGATGGGCAATCAATCCCGACATGGACGCCTTTCGAATTTGAATTTGAAGATATAACCAGCAAGGAAATACAAACGGATCAGGGTAATTTTCGTGAAAATTCACCACGCGTTTTTTGCACGCGTTACCTGATTACCCGCGAGGTCGTAACCTTTGAAGGCTATGACAAACAGGTGGGAAAAGTAAGCTTCACAGGCAAGTTCACAACGCAGTTTCTGGCTAACATGGTTAATTCTACGTCTATCTTAACGCAGGATAAGGATGCCTTCCTGACAGGAGACCTGATAATTAACGGCAAGACCTTCAGGAATGTGCGATTCCAGTACTGGGCTGGCGATTGACGCGTTGCTAAGCCCCTTGATTGTCCGCCGAGCGCATCAGCGACATGCCCATATCCGAATCCATCCAGGTGTCCTTGTCGTGGACAATGGCCTGTGCCGGCATCATCTGCGTATGTGTGCCCATGCCGCTGACCTTCTGCACCGCCGTGCCGATGGCCATGAATTCGATCAGTCCCTGACCGATCTCGATGATGTAGGTCTTCACCCCCACCACCTCCTCGGCGCCGATCGAATTCGGCTTCGGCCTTGAGGCGATCGAGCGCGTGTTCGCGGGCGTCATGCACCAGCGAGGTTAGTTCGCTGATCTCGCCCTTGGCGAAGGATTTCAGCGCCGAGAAGATGCCGCCGACGAGCCCCAGCGAATAGATCGAGGTCGACATCAGAAGCTTCATCGGCGCATAGCCCAGGCTTGCCATCGACCACAGCTCTTCGCCGGTCAGGTCGGACGTCACCACATGGTCAGACGGAAGCCCGGGGTGTGAAGCCGCCGTGCCGGTCATGACCATTTCATGCGTGCCCATCCACGGCAGGATGGTGGTGCGGATACCGAGCACCGCATTGGCGCCATCGGCGCGGGCGGCGGCGGTGATGCGGTCCAGCGCCTTGTGACGGGTCTTGTTGAAGACGTCGGAATATTCCGAAATCTCCCCGCGCCCCAATTGCTTGAGCGCGCCGATGAAACCGCCGCCGACGCCCATGGAATAGGCGATATTGCCAAAGACGTGCTGGATCGGCGTGTAACCGGCGTCCATGTGGCAGTAAAGTTCCTGCGCATTGCCGGCGGTGGTGAAGAACGGATCGCTGCTGGTTTTCGAGAAGACGCAGGAGCCGACAAACAGGAATTCGGTATTGCCGGAAAAGGCGCGCAGATCGCCCGAAACACCCGCCACGCCAGACGCGCCATAATTTTGCGCCTCCTTGGCCATGCGGGCGAAGGCGTGCATGCGGCCATCCTGAATGGCCTGCGTCACCTGCGGGATTTCACCGCCCAGAATATTGTTGAGACCGGCGCCGATCGAGCCCAGGAACCCCATCGAATTGACGCTGTTGCCCACCACCAGCTCACCGGCCGTATAGCCCTTGAGCGCCATGCAGTAGATTTCGTTGCCTGATAAACCGGTAACCCTGGCCATGACGGCGCTCCCTCACTTGGTGATGATAAGCGGGAGGGTGGAGCCTCTTTGGAGCGTTTGTCAATGGCCGGAGCGGCGCCAGATTTATAGGCGCATGATGTCGCTGGACCTGATCGCGTTGGGCTGTGGGAAAGGCACCAAAGTGTCCTCGCTGTCGGGTGTTTCGTCTTTACGGCTGGATTTCTACGCGGCCCATGGTATTCCTCAGACAATAACAATGATCACGCAGGATGACCGCATGCCCCGTTTTTCGACCGACCGCCGCAGCCTTCTGGCCGGCCTTACCGCCTTGTCGGCATTGGGCGCTATGGCGACCACAACGGCCGAGGCCAAAACACCGGCAGTCCTGGCGCCGAAGCCGCCGATGGGCTGGAATAGCTGGAACAGCTTCGCTACCACCATCAATGAGGACCAGGCGCTGGAAACGGCGCGGATCATGGCCGACAAGCTGAAACCGCATGGTTATACGGTCTTCACCATCGACATCCAATGGTACGAACCCGGCGCTAACAGCTATGCCTATGCCGAAAAACCGGTTCCGACTATGGATGGTTACGGCCGATTGCTGCCGGCCCCCAACCGTTTCCCCTCCAGCGCCGGCGGCAAGGGTTTCAAGCCGATCGCCGATCAGGTGCATGCGCTTGGCCTGACCTTCGGCATCCACCTGATGCGCGGCATCCCGCGTCTGGCGGTTGAGCAGAACCTGCCGGTTTTCGGCACCTCGGTCCATGCCCGCGATATCGCCAATATTGAGAGCATCTGTCCGTGGAACCCCGATATGTATGGCGTCGATATGTCGAAGCCGGGGGCGCAGGCCTATTATGACAGCGTGTTCGCGCTCTATGCCTCGTGGGGCGTTGATTTCATCAAGATGGACGATATGAGCCGCCCTTACGATGCCCATGCGCCTGAAATCGAAGGCGCGCACAAGGCCATCGTCAAGACAGGCCGGCCGATTTTGCTCAGCCTGTCGCCGGGCGAAACCCCGGTGGCGCGCGCCGGCCACGTCCGGAAGTACGCCCAGATGTGGCGCATCAGCGATGACTTCTGGGACGAGTGGCCGCTGCTGGAATCACAGTTCACGCGTCTGGAAAACTGGAACGAACACCGCACCATCGGTGGCTGGCCCGATGCCGACATGCTGCCGCTGGGCCGTCTGGCGCTCGGCAACCGCGACACCAAGTTCACGCCGGCGGAGCAAACCACGCTGATGACCTTGTGGTCGATTGCGCGTTCACCTCTGATCATGGGCGGGGACTTGCGTCACCTCGATCATCCGACGCTGGCCTTGCTGAACAATGACGAAGTCATCGCCATCAATCAGGACAGCCACGACAACCAGCCGCATTTCCTGGGCGATGGAAAACGCGTCTGGACCGCGAAAGCCGCCAATGGCGACACCTATCTGGCTTTGTTCAACACCGCGGACAAGACCGCGGATCTGACTTTCGATCTCAGTGTGATCGGCCTTAAAACTGCGAAAGTGCGCGATCTGTGGGCGAAGGCAGATCTGGCGCCCGTCAGCGGCCGCCTGATCGCGTCCGTGCCATCGCATGGCGCAGCCTTGTTCCGTTTGAGCTAAGTAGGTTTGATTCCCCCCTGTAGCGAAGCGTACGGGGGAGGTGTCACGGCTTGTCCGTGACGGAAGGGGGCGACCCTACAACAGAAGAGGCCCCACCGGCGGGACTACGCCCGCCACCTCCCCCGATAAATCAAGGAAGGATGAAGAGGTTTTACCCCTTAAAACTCGCCCGCGCTTTGACGCCGGCATCCGGAAAATCGGTGAAAACCCCATCGACACCCATGCGGAAAAGCTGGTGGTATTCGGCATCGACATTGCCGGTATAGACCGGATCCAGGCGGTCATTGCGCATCGTCCAGGTGTGAACCTGCAGGCCGAGTTTGTGGGCATTGTGCACGATATCTTCCCGCAGCACGGGCTTTCCCTTGGCGAAGCTGATCAGGTGGCGCTTCCATGGCGCCACGATGTTGGCATAGCCGGCGATCTCGGTCAGGCCTGACACTGTAAGCTGGTCAAGATTGTTACCGGCGCGGCCGGCCACCACCCAGTCATAGGGCTTGTCGGAGGGCGCGGTCAGGATCATGGCGCCGGTGTCGGGGTTGGTGTCCGAACCGTCGATCAGTTGCATCAGGCGCACATCGGTTTTCTTGCGCAGGTATTTCAGATTGGCCGTCTCGAACGACTGGACGATGACCGGCGAGCTGGCGCGCGTCAGGTCGGCCTTTTTCAGAGTGTCGAGGAACTTGTCCTCGATGGCGAGGCCGAGCTGCTGGTGAAAGGTCGAGTGCTTGATCTCAGGATAGACGCCGATGATACGGCCGGTCTCGCGCGATTTCGCCTGCGCCAGATCGATCACCTCTTGCAGGGTCAGCACCGGATAGAGGCCGTCATGGCTGTGGTCGCGGTCATCGAACGCCTGACGCGCGCGCAGGGTTTTGATCTCGGCCAGCGTAAAGTCGCAGGTGAAGAAGTCGGTGGTCTCGATGCCGTCCAGCGTGCGGGTGCGCTTGCGGTCGGCGAATTCGGGGTGCTTCACCACGTCGGTGGTGACGGAGAGCAGGGGCTCGTGGCGCACGATCAGGTGGCCGTCGGAGGTCGAGACCACATCGGGTTCGATGAAATCGGCGCCCATCTTGATGGCCAGTTCATAGCCGGGCCGGGTATGTTCGGGCAGATAGCCAGGTGCACCGCGGTGCCCCACGATCAGCGGCGGTTTTGGCGTTGCGGCATAGGCGAGGGTGGCGGAGGCCATGGTGGCAAGTCCTGCGCCGAGCAGCCGGCGGCGATTGAGATAGGTCATGGTAACTCCGGTAAACAGGAAAGGCCAGCCGCTGTGGTGACAGCGACTGGCCCAAGGTCAGACACACAAATTTAGAACGCTTTTTTGACCGAGACGAACCACTGACGCGGGGCGCCGGTCAGGATGGTTTGCTCGTTGTTGTCGGCGTCGGAATTGACGAAGCCGGCGGAGCCGATAGTCGAGATGTACTTTTCGTCCGTCAGGTTGGTGACGTTGAGCTGGATGCTGGTGCCGATGGTTTCGAAGCGATAGCCCACGGTCAGGTCGGAGAGGGTGCTCGAAGGCACTTCGCCGCCGACATTGGTGTAGGTGTAATAACGCTTGTCGGTGTAGCTGACGCCAAGTGTGCCGAAGAGTTCGCCGTTATCATAGGCGAGTTCGGTCTTCAGCAGGTTCTTCGGGCTGTTGACGACCGTCTTGCCCTTGGTCAGCGCTTGGATGGTGCCGTCCAGGGACACAACGTTATTTTCATACTTTGAGTTGTTGTAGCTGTAGGCGGCGTAGAGCTTCCATTCCGGTGTGAAGCGGTAGGTGCCGGCCAGTTCCACGCCCTTGGTCTCCACGCCACCGACGTTGGAGAGCACAGGGGCGTTGCCCTGGATGGCCGAGCCTTGCGCCACAGCGAGGATACGGTTGTCGAACTTGACGCTGTAAAGTGCCGCGACGCCCTGGAACTGCGGGAAGCGGAAACGCAGGCCGCCTTCAAGGGTGTTCGAGGTTTCCGGCTTCAGGTTGTTCTTCACGTAATCGACATTGGTCTGCGACAGCGAGCTGAAGGGGCCCGAAGAGGCGGCAGAAACATAGGCGTTCATGTTTTCGGCGTAGGAACCGAACAGTTCGTAGTGCGAGTTCAGCTTATAGACCGCGCCGATCTGCGGCAGGAAGCTGTCTTCCGACTTCAGCTTCGAGTTCAGCGCGCCGGCCGCCTCCAAGAGGTAGACCGGCTTACCTGCCAGCAGGCTGGCGGCAGGTATAAGGCCGTATTTCGCCGTCACGTCATGCGTGTTCTTCACCGAATTTTCGACCGACAGCGACTTGAAGCCGAAATTGACCTTCAGGACGTCGTTTACTGTCCAGATATCCTGCACATAGTATTGCGTGGTCTTGGTCTTGAAAGTGTAGGACCATTGCGTAAAGAACGGATTACTCTGGAAGCCCAGCGAGTTGCGATGCGGCGCGCTTAGGGATTCCCCATAATAACGGCGCGCCTGTTGGAAGTCATTGTCTTCCAGCCAGAAGCCGGCCGAAACCTGGTGGGCGCCGAGATCGAAGTTGACGTCACCGATTACGCCCGTGCGGTCGATATCATACTCAGTTGTACGGACCGAAACATTGGCCGTGTCGGTGCTGGTGGCGCTGTACGACGGCGAACCCGCGGCGGCAAGGATCAGGCTGCCCGGCGACGGGGTGTAGGGGGTAACCCACAGACCCTGACCTTCGTTGGTGTGATGGTAGATCTGGGCGTCGAACTTGATCATGTCCGATACCGGCATATCGAGCTTGATGCCCGAAAGCGTGTCGTCACGGACGCCGCCGCCATAATAGTAGGCGTCGTCAACGGACGTGATCTTGCCGGGATAGACGGCGGTGGTGCCGGTCAGTTTGCCGGCCCAGTACGCCATCGAAACGTCGTTCGCCAGCTTCCAGTCGGGCTGGAAGTTATCCCAGTCGTAGCCCAGACGGTCGATCATTTCGAACGACATGTCCTGATAGTCCTGCTCGCGACGCTCTGAGTGGTTCACGAAAGCCGACAGCGTGCCTTCGCCGATCGGCAGCACGGCCTTGGCGTCGATCTGCTGAGCCTTTTGTTCCGAGCTGCCCTTCCACTTGTCGGTCTTCATATCGACGGCCGACACATAGGCGCGCAGACCACCGAGCGCGGCGATCGAACCGGTCTCGAAGCGGCCATAGAGACGGTGCATCGAATCCGAACCGACGGTGGCGGCCAGTTCGCCGCCTAGGGTCTTTGACGGATCGCGCGAGACGAACTTCAGCGTGCCGCCCATGTTGGAGGAGGTGGCGGAATCGAGCGAACCGGCGCCCTGGCTCAGGTCAACGCGGGCGATGTCTTCGTTGATGATGGCGCGCGAGATGTGCAGGCCGTTATAGTTGCCGTAAGACATGTCGCCGAGTGTGACGCCATCGAGCGTGAAACCCATCTGGTTCTGGTTGAAGCCGCGCACTGAAATGCGAGCCGACCACTCATAGGCGCCGAACGGATCGGCCGACTGGAACGAAACGCCCGGCAGCTTGTCGAGGACCTTCAGCGGGCTGGTGCCGGGCGCCACCTTGGTGATGTCGTCGGCCTTGAGCGACTGGGTCTGGCGGCTCTGGCCGGCGCCATAAACAACGACTTCGGTAATCTCTTCGGCAGCGGCCGGCGCGGTGGTGGCGTTGACGGCGGCGTCCTGCGCCTGCGCCATACCGGCGAGGCTCATAAAGGCAAGCGCGGCGGCGCTCGTAAGAAGTGTGGTTTTCATCATCTATCCCCATGACGGCCTGAAGTGGCCCCATGGATCAGCGCCTAATCGGCTACGGTGACAGTTTGAGAAACCTTTTCCGACGAATAGGCGTCAGATGAGCAAAGCTTTTGCGACACAAATTAAAGTGTTGTTTTATATAATTTTTATAGCAATTCAGCCTGTGCTTTTGCGATCACAGCGCAAGGACTTCGCCGTACGCCTTAGCGACAAGGAAGCGGACTTTCAGACCGGTATTAAAGCCGGCATGAGATTCTTATTGCGACGAAGGTTTCCCAGGCCCAAAGTCAAGACCGGGGTGCTCGATAGCGCGGGAGGAAAGGGAAGGATTGGCTTCTGCTCCCTCAAAACCTTCGCTGTGACCGGGATTGACGCGCCGCGTTTTACACGGCTTGCCCTGCGGGTGCCTTTGGCTGGCACCGAACCCCATATTTTGCATTACTGAGAATTTTCTGTGTACGGAGGGATTGGCTGCGCTTTGCTCCGCCGAAACCTTCGCTGCGCTCGGTTTTCGAACCCACATTTATGCATGTACCGAGCGGTTCTGAGCCCCATTTCCGCCATTAAAAAAGGCCCCCTCGCGGGAGCCTCTTTTTAATGGCGGACAGGGAGGGATTCGAACCCTCGGTACGCTTTCACGTACACACGCTTTCCAAGCGTGCGCGATCGACCACTCCGCCACCTGTCCATCCATCAATGCGCGCCGGGGTCTATGGCGCGCGGAAGGCGGCCTTTATACCCATGCCGCGCGCATTCGCAAGCCCCACAGCCCCTTCCACACAGTTTTTTTGTAACTATATTGGCCACAAGCGCGTATCTTACATTCCAAATCCCGCTTAAAGGGGATTTGGCAAGGGCAACCGCCCGCCGCCGCCTTTGCGGCGAGCCCTGCGGCGCCTGAGCACTTTAAAAAGGAAAACAGCATGTTCGGCCTCAAAACCCAGATGATCGCTCCCGCCAACGCCCTGGCCGGTCGCAGCGAAGCCATACCCACCGAAGACACCCATTTTGTGCTGCATACACCGCTCAAAGGCCCTTATCCGGCCGGCATGGAGACCGTTGTGCTGGCCATGGGCTGTTTCTGGGGCGTCGAGCGCAAGCTGTGGCAGCAGGACGGCGTCTATGTCACCGCCGCCGGCTATATTGGCGGCTATACGCCGAATCCGACCTACAAGGAGGTCTGCACCGGCCAGACCGGTCATACCGAAGGCGTGCTTGTGGTCTATGATCCGCAAAAGATCACCTTCCAGCAACTGCTGAAAGTGTTCTGGGAAAGCCATGATCCGACGCAAGGGTTCCGTCAGGGCAATGATATCGGCACGCAGTATCGCTCGGCCATCTTCGCCTCGACCGATGCGCAATATGATGCCGCTGTGGCCAGCAAGGCTGATTTCCAGAAGGCCCTGACCGCACTCGGCAAGGGCGCGATCACCACCGAGATCGAGCCGCCCTCAAGCAGCGAAGCGGCAGGGCAAATCAATACCAATGCACCCTTCTATTTCGCGGAAGGCTACCATCAGGGCTACCTCGCCAAAAACCCCGAAGGCTATTGCGGCCTCAAGGGCACAGGCGCGGTCTGCGCCATCTGACGATATAATTTCCATCGTCACGACTTTACATTTTGCCCGCCGCAACCCATCCTTGCGGCGGGCATTTTTTTACCGGGGCGTGGACTTTGAAAGAACTTGAACTGCTGACGATGGACGGGCTGGGGTCGCTCTTCGGTCGCCATAAGGCCTTTGTGCCGGAGCCTGGCCAAAAGTGCCTGAATTGCGAAACCGAGTTGCAGGGGCGCTTTTGTTACGCCTGCGGTCAGGACGCCAGCAATCATCACCGCCATATCCTGCATATGATCGTTGATTTCGATCGAAAGCCTGTTCCATCTCGATGGCCGGCTGTGGCGCACCCTGCCGCCGCTGTTTTTCCGGCCGGGCACGCTGGCGAAGGACTACATGTCGGGCAAGCTGGCGCGCCATGTCCCGCCCTTCCGCACCTTTTTGGTCGCCCTGCTTTTGTTCATCTTTGTTTCCGAAGGCCTTACGCATCACCTCGCCAAGGAGTTCGAGCACAAGACCGAGGAGGCTGCCCATGCCTTGCATGATCCGGCGGCGGTAAAAGCGCATGGCGATGAGCTGCTGAAATCGGCGCAGGCTGACTATGCCAAAGAGACGGCGGCTCTGCAAAAAGAACACGCTGAAGATCTGAAAGATGCAGCTTCCTCCGAAGAAAAAGCGCTGGTCGAGGCCAGCTATGCCAAGGCTTTCGCGGCTGAGAAGGCCGAATACGATGCGGTGGCGGCCGATCCGATCGCGGCAGCGACCCACGATCTGGAACTGACGTCCAAAGGTATGGCGGTTCTGGATTATGAAGAGGTTTCGGTTCGCGCTTTTGCCCATGATGAAAAAGGCGCCGGCAGCCTCAAGGCGAAGATCAACAAGGCGCTGAAAAATCCCGAAGCCCTGATGCTGACCATGTTCGGCTGGGGGCACCGGCTGGCGGTGCTGCTTTTGCCGCTGATGACGCTCGCGCTGGGCCTGCTCTATGTCTATCGCAAGCGCTTCTACCTGTTCGACCACTTCCTGGTGGCGTGTAACCTGATGTCGTTCATTTTCCTGACCAATGCGCTCGTTCTGGCCCTGCCGGACAACCTGAAGATCTGGGGATTTCGTTTGTTGATGGTATGGACGCCTGTCAATATCTTCATGACCCTGCGCGGTGCCTATGGTTCGGGCATTCTGGGTGCGCTCATCAAGACGCTGCTGTTGTGGCTTACAACGACGATCAGTTTCGCCCTTCTGGTGGTGGGCATCTTCCTGGTGTCGGTCAACGGGTTCTGAAGCGCCTTCGCCTTATGGGTGAACCAGGGTTAACGGGGATGCGTAGAAGCTTACGTAACCTCCGGAGCCCGCGATGCCTTTCAAAGCCCTCTCGATCCTGACGGCCGCCCTTTGCCTGGTCCTGGCGGTGGTTTGGTTTGTCCTGCCGGACTGGATCCTGGCGAACTGGCATGTCGCCTATCTCGAAGTCGGCACGCTGGAGTCGCGACGCATGGCCTGCCTGTTTTTGGCGCTGGGCGTGATCCTGTTCGGGCTGCGACATCTGCGCTCGCGCGAAACACAACAGGCGCTGGGCAAGGGCATCATCGCCGCCTGTGCGTCGCTAATTGTGCTGGGCCTTTATGAACGCATCAGCCATCACGCCGGCAATGGTATTTTCGCCGCCATCGGGCTGGAAAGCGCCATTTGCTGCGCCTTCCTAAGCGTGGGGCGGTTCAGCGTCCGAGATGACGCAAAACTTGTGGTACAGCCTCGCTGAGATCTTCCGAAATCAGGCCGGGACCGAAAATCCGCGCCGCTTCGGCGTGAATCCAGGCCGCCGCGCACGCGGCATTGAACACGTCCATGCCCTGCGCCATCAGGCCGCCGGTGAAACCCGCCAGCACATCGCCCGAACCGGCTGTGGCCAGGGTTGGCGGCGCGGCACGGTTGATAAGGATGCGGCCATCCGGCGCGGCGATGACCGTATCGGCGCCTTTCAGCAGCACCACAGCGCCGCTCTGTTGCGCCGCTCTGAGTGCATCGCTTTCGCGGTCTGTGACCTTGCCGAACAGGCGCGAGAATTCGCCCGCATGCGGCGTGAGCAGAACCGGCGAGCGGATCGCGTCGAAAAGTTCGGTGGGCTGATCCTGAAAGACGGTGAGGGCGTCGGCATCGAGCACGCAGGTTTTTCCGGCCCGCAAGGCCGTCAGCACAAACGCCCTGGTGCGGGCAGTGATACCTGCCGCAGGTCCCAGAAGGACGGCCGTTATGCGCCGGTCAGCCATGAGTTCGGCAAAGGCGGCTTCGTCCTTCACTGGCTTGGTCATCACCGCTTGTAGCGCCGTGGCGTAGACGATCAGGCTCGACGGATCGCACGCCACCGACACAAGTCCGGCACCGATGCGAAGGGCCGCCCGTGCGGAAAGCCTGGCGGCGCCGGTTGAGGCCACCGGTCCACCCAGCACGACGCAATGGCCGCGATCATATTTGCTGCCGTCGCTTTTCAGGGCGGGCAGGGCCTTGAGCCAAAGGTCGGGGGTATTGTCCATGCTATCCTCTTATACCTCCCCGATTTGTCGGGGAGGGGGACCATCAAGCGTAGCCAGATGGTGGTGGGGTTTCTTGCTTCACAAAAGGCACTAACGCCTCCAGCCCTTGGATATCAACCCCGTCGCCATAGCGCGGCTTTAAACCCGCGCGCAGGCGCATCCAGTCCTCGACCATGGCGGCCTGTTGTTCGTAGCCATAATCCGTATAGGCGCGGCCATCGATGCAGTAATGATACTGTCCGCGTTCGCGCAAGATATAGCGCCACAGGGTCAGGCCGTTTTCATACTGCCAGACATGGACCAGTTCATGCGCCAGCAGGCTCATGGCCAGCGGGTGTGCGCTGACATCGGGCAGAAGGCGTGGCCAGAACACCTTGCGTCCGCGTACCACGATCTGTGTGCCGCGTCCGATCAGTTGCGCCAGCCAGGACACCCAGTGATGACGGCTCACCAGCCGCACCCTGTCGAGCGGGATCACCGCCGCCAGTCCGGCGGGCAGGGCGTTGATTTCATCTACAGTCAGGCGGCGCGTGTGACTCACGGTGCAATCAGCCTAAACGCTTTGGCGCTAAAACCAAGCCGTCAAAGGCGATGAGCCGCCCCAAGATAAAATCCCTTACCCGTTAAGGATACGCGTCCATAAATCCGCCCTTATTGCATTCTTATATCCTTAAGCGCATCTAAGATGCAGAACTCAACGCGCTCATGAGGAGACGCAAACCATGACCTATCTGAGGAAATTCGCCGCCCCTTCGCTGCTGGCGCTTGCCGCCGTCACGCTCATGCCGGTCGCGGCCTACGCGCAGTATGACAGTAAGGCTTATGACGGTTATTGTTATACCCGCAAGAGCAATGCCGGCACCAATGGCGCGGTGATCGGCGCCGTGGTCGGTGGTCTGGCCGGTAGCCAGATTTCCAAGAATGAACGCGGCCTCGGCACGGTCGGCGGCGCGGTGCTCGGCGGCGTGATCGGCAATCAGGTCGGCAAGTCATCGGTGAAGTGCTATAATGGCAGCTATTACGCCTATCGTCAGGGCCGTTACTATTCGCCGCCCCCTGCGCCGGAGGGCTATGACGTCATCTATTTCCGCGATCGCCCGCAGACCGGATATTACGATAACGTCTATTATGATCCCCCCCAATACAGCAGCAATTCCACGGCGCCATATACGGACAATAGCGACTATCAGTCGAAGCCGTACAACAGCACGCCGTACGCAAGTCCGCAGCCCTATCATCATTACAGCGACAACAGCACGTCGTCGGGCACCGGCTATAGTTCCTCCACCTATTCGTCGTCCTCGACCTATAGCGATGGCACGCCCTACAATGATGGCTATGGCGCTGAGCGTCCTCGTAGCGCCGATGAAGGCTGGCGTGACGAGCAGGGCCAATGGCACAACGGCCGTCCGCGTGCGGTTGGCTGGCAGGACGATCAGGGCCGCTGGCACGTCGGCCAGGTCGTCGCCTATGGCTGGCGCGATCGTGACGGCGCGTGGCACGAGGAATTGTCAGGCTATTCGAGCACAAGCTACAGCTCGAACTCCGGCTACTGAGTTTAGCTAGTGTTGCGGAATCAACGGATGGATTCCCTTGATCTTGCAAATATGCGAGTTTGTGTCGATGGACATGGACAAAAGGCTGTTGCTGTCGCCTGAGGCTCGGGTGCGGTTGGAAGGTTGGGTGGCGGACCGGAACACGCCGCAGAAGCTTGTTTGGCGTGCGCGGATCGTGCTGATGTGGGCGGACGCGGCGAGTTTGGCGTCGATTGTGCGGACGCTGGGCAAGACCAAGAAGACGGCCTACCGCTGGCGCGATCGTTATCTTGAGCAGGGTGTCGATGGGCTTGGGCGCGACGCGACCCGGCCTGGCCGTAAGACGCCGTTGAGCGCCGAAGTCATTGCGCGTGTGGTCGAGATGACGCTGCGACAGAAGCCACCGGCTGCCACGCAATGGAGCGCGCGCACGCTTGCCAAGGCGGTGGGTCTGAGCCACACCAGCGTACAGCGCATTTGGAGCGCGCATGGGCTCAAGCCCCATTTGACCAAGACGTTCAAACTGTCGAACGACAAGCAGTTCGTCGAGAAGGTGACGGACGTCGTCGGTCTCTATCTTGATCCGCCGGACCGGGCACTGGTGTTCTCGGTCGATGAGAAGTCACAGATCCAGGCGCTGGACCGCACCCAACCGGGCCTGCCAATGAAGAAGGGGCGGGCGGGAACGATGACCCACGACTATAAGCGGCATGGCACGACGACACTGTTCGCCGCCCTCGATGTCGCCACCGGCAGGGTGATCGGCGAATGCATGAAACGTCATCGGCACCAGGAATGGCTCAAATTCCTTCGACTCATCGACCGCAGCACGCCCAAGGGCTTCGACCTGCACCTGATCGCCGACAACTATGCCACCCATAAGCATCCGGCGGTCAAAGCATGGCTGGCCAAACATCCTCGCTTCCACATGCATTTCACCCCCACTTCGGCGTCCTGGCTCAATCAGGTCGAACGCTTTTTCGGCTTGATAACAGGCGATCGCATCCGCTGCGGCGTGTTCAAGAGTGTCGCCGAACTCGAAGGCGCAATTCAAGACTATCTCGATCATCACAACGCCGATCCAAAGCCCTTCGTTTGGACCAAATCCGCTACAGACATTCTTGAAAAGGTCGCCAGGGGGCGACAGGCGTTAGAGTCACAACACTAGCACTACTTTGGCAGAAAATGAATTTTGAGGATTCCCCCGGCTGACATTGCGTGATTCATAGAGAGCCAGCTTTAAGGAGACTGGCGATGTCGGAACATTGGCGCGTAGATTTGGAAGATTGGTTGACGCCCTTCCTGGTGGCCTTGCGGCATAAGACCCGGATGCGGCTGTGCCCTGCCTATATTGCAGGCCTGATTGGCCCGGGTGACCGCAAGAGTGTCCAGCCGATGGCCGCCCGCGATGGCGAGTTTGGCTATGACCAACTCCATCATTTTGTCTCTGACGGCGTTTGGGAAAGTGGACCGCTTGAAGCCGTTCTCCTGAAGGAGGCCGACCGTCTGGTGGGGGATGATGCCGGTTATCTTGTCATCGATGACACGGCGCTGCCGAAAAAGGGCAGCCATTCGGTTGGCGTGGCGGCGCAATATGCTTCCTCGCTTGGCAAGACGTCCAACTGCCAGTCGCTTGTTTCGGTGACGCTGGCATCGCGCGAAGTGCCTGTGATGGTGGGCCTGCGCCTGTTCTTGCCCGAGAGTTGGACGAATGATGTCGCGCGGATGAACCGGGCTCGGGTCCCGCAAGAATGCCAGGTTGCCCTGACAAAGCCGGAGATCGCCATTGAGGAAATTGATCGTGTTATAGCCTCTGGGGCCCGGTTCGGGTGCGTGCTGGCCGATGCTGGCTATGGGTCAAGCGGGCCGTTCCGCGAGGCCCTGAGCAAGCGCGACCTGTTGTGGGCCGTCGGCATATCACGGCGTCAGAATGTGTATCAGGCAGACGTCGGCCTAATCTTCCCGGAAGCGGCAACCGGAAGGCGGCGCAAATACCATGTCCCTGACGATGTTGCTGTCTCTGCCGAAAAGATGTTGGCTGATGGGAAATGGAAGAAAGTAAGTTGGCGGCGCGGAACCAAAGGCAAGCTGAACTGCCAGTTTGCCGCTTGCCGCGTTCGGGTCGCAGATGGCCACAGGCATCGTATGAGCGACGGTCGTGTCCAAGCCATGCCTGGCGAGGAGGAGGTCTGGCTGGTCGGGGAAAGGCGTTCAACCGGAGAACAGAAATACTACCTGTCAAACCTGCCTGCCGACGCCCCCCTCAAGATGCTAGCCGCGGCTATCAAGGCAAGGTGGATCTGCGAACAGGCACATCAGCAACTCAAGGAAGAGCTTGGGCTTGATCACTTCGAAGGCAGGTCATGGACCGGTTTGCACCGACATTGTCTAATGGCGATGATCGCTTTTGCATTTCTCCAATCCCGCCGCCTCAAAGCAGCGGGACGAAAAAAAAAAGTCGGGGGGCCACCGCCTCAGCCGACAATGCCCGCCATCCGCCAGGCCATTCTCGACCTCTTCATGCGACCGCCACCAAGGCGCTGTCCCCACTGTGACAAACGCCTCGCCGAGCCCGCCAAGAATAATATGCCAAAGTAGTGCTAGCGTAAAAGTCTTGAAGGTGGAAGGTGCGTGCATCTTCCGCTTTTTTTGATCTTTCCGTCCGGCCGATTACATGGGACAGTAGCACCAAGCCGCCCGCATGAGCGCGGCATGGGAGAGATGTCATGACACCAGTTTTGCGGGCCGTTCTGGCCCTGTCCATGTTAGCGCTACCGCTTTGCGCCCCGGCGCAGGTCATGGCCGAGCCGGTGACCTTTACCACCGCGCAGGACCACCGCAACATGATGGACCAGCTCCACATCGAGACCTTGCGGCCGGGCGCCAATGGCGATGAAAACGCCCCAGACCATGCCAATTACGATGAGGCCAGGGCCAATCCTTACCCCGACTGGCCCGATATCCTGACGCGCGACAACGGTCAGCCGGTCACTAGCCCCGATCAGTGGTGGCAGCAGCGCCGGCCGGAGATCGTCGCGGCCTTTGAGCGCGAGGTCTATGGCCGTGTACCCGCCCATGTGCCGGCCGTGACGTGGCGCATCAAGGCCAGTGAAGCCGAAACCCTGGAGGGCATGGCGATCGTGGCCACGCACCTGACCGGTCATGCCGATAACAGTGCGGCTCCCGATATCACTTCCGATATCGACGCCATGCTGATCATGCCCGCCGCCAGCAAGACGCCGGCGCCGGTACTGATCATGTTCGACTGGTCGCCGATCCGTTTCCCCGCGCCACTCAAGCCCGAACCGGAACCGGCCAATGTCGATCCGCGCATGGCGCCCTTTCAGGCCGCCGCGCGGGCCGGCATGCTGGAACGCCTGCAGCACCTGCTCGGCGATGGCTGGGGCGTCCTACTCATCAACCCGGGCAGCTTCCAGGCGGATAATGGTGCAGGCCTTACCCGGGGCATCATCGGCCTGACCAATCAGGGCCAGCCGCGCAAGCCCGAGGATTGGGGCGCCCTCAGAGCCTGGGCATGGGGCGCCAGCCGCGCCCTTGATTATCTCTCGACCCGCCCTGATGTGGATAAAAACCATGTCGGTATTGAGGGCGTGTCGCGTTACGGCAAGGCGGCGCTGGTCACCATGGCGTTCGATCAGCGCTTTTACATGGGTCTGATCGGATCATCCGGCGAAGGCGGGGCCAAACCGCACCGCCGTAATTTCGGCGAGGCGGTCGAGAACCTGACCGGCGAGGGGGAGTATCACTGGATGGCCGGCAACTTCCTGAAGTATGGCGGCCCGAAAAACGCCGGCGACCTGCCGGTGGATGCGCATCAACTGATCGCCCTTGCCGCGCCGCGCCTGATCTTTATCTCCTATGGTATCCCCAAGGAAGGCGATGCCAAATGGCTCGATCAGCAGGGCAGCTATATGGCGACGGTGGCGGCCGGTTCGGCTTGGAAGCTGCTCGGCGCCAAGGACCTGGGTGTCGGCAATGACTATCGCACGGCACAGATGCCACCACCCCTGACCGAACTGATGGATGGCCAACTCGCCTGGCGGCAGCATGTCGGCGGACATACCGATACGCCGAACATGGCGAGCTTCATTCAATGGGCTGATCGTCACATGGGGCGCGAAACCACCTCTAAATAGGCTTGCCAAAGCGGCTGAAATTTCGATACTTCGGCGCAGCGTACAAGGAGTGTGACGGTGGATCATAACAAACGTGGATTTTTGGCGACCGGTGCGGCTTTCGCGCTTAGCGCCCTTGCTGGCACTTTGGCGGCCTGCTCCAAGCCTGCGCCGAAAAAGACCGAGGCCAAGCCCGCGCCTGTGGCAGCACCCGCCCCGCCGCCGCCCTTGCCGGATACGGTAACTGTCAGCCTGCAAACCACCAAGGGCGAGATCGTCATTTTGCTGGAGCAGAAGAAGGCGCCGATCACCGTGGCCAACTTCCTGCACTATCTCGATACGCACAAGTTCGACGGCGCCACCTTCTGGCGTTCGCTGAAGGACGGCAAGACCGGCTTTGTCCAGGCCGGCGCCTCAGGCCTGACCTATCCGCCGATTGCCCATGAATTGACCAAGATGACCGGCCTCAGCCATACCGACGGCGTGATCTCGATGTCGCGTTTCGCACCCGGCACCGCCACCAATGAATTCACTATCATGGTGGGCGACAACACCTATCTCGACGCCGGCCCCAAGGCGTCCGACAACGAAAAGCTCGGCTATGCGGCGTTCGGCCACGTCATCAAGGGCATGGACGTGGTCCACGCCATCCTGAATGGCCGGATTGACAAGCATACCCGTGAAGGCGGCTGGGCCGGTCAGATGCTGGCCGAACCGGTGGTGATCACCAAGGCCGTCCGCGTCAACTAAGCGATCGCATTGACCGTGGCGTTTCCGGCCTCGACCGCGAAGGCGATCTCGGTGGAGACCGTCGCGTTCAGATCGGTGCGGTCGGAAATTGCCATAAACCGGCTCATCAGCCGCTTTGGCGTCACCTCGACCGCGACATAGCCGTTGGTGCGGCTGTTGAAATACTTCACGTGCGGATTCTGCGGCAGCATGTCGGCGAAGGCCTTATACGCCGGCATATCGGCCGTCACCGAGGTGCAGACAAACTCGCTGGCGATCGTCCGGCTTTCCGGATCGCGGAAGTCGGCCTTCAGTTCGGTCGCCCAGTAGGAGTGGATGTCGCCACCGAGCATGACCGGATTCTTCAGCTTCGTGCCCTGCATCGCCTTGATCAAGCGGTCGCGCGTCGCCGGATAGCCATCCCAGCCGTCGGTCCAGTGCCCGACGATCGGATTCTTGTCCTTGTCCTTCCCCGATTGCAGCAGGGAGGTGGCCAGCAGATCCTGACCGAGGATATTCCACGTCGCGCGGCTCTTGCGGAAGCGGTCGAACAGCCAGGCCTCCTGCGTGAAACCGAGCATGCTGCGCTTCGGATCGAGCCGGTCTAAGCAGCTATCATCGACCACATGGCCGCGGCGGCTGTCGCCGACCGGACAGGCGGCGGCGGAGCGATATTGCCGGCCATCCAGCATGTTGATCTCGGCCAGCGCGCCGAAGCGGTAGCCCTTGTAGAGATCGAGCCGCGTGCCGATCAGGCGCGACGACCGGCGCAGCGGCATGTTCTCGTAATAGGCCTGATAGGCGGCCATGCGCCGCGCCACCATGCCGGAATCGTCCTTCATATATTGCGACAGGAAGCCGCCGTAGTCGTTCTGCACCTCGTGATCGTCCCACGTCATCAGGCAGGAGGTGCTGGCGTGCAAAGTCTGAAGGTCGGCGTCCATATGATAGAGGGCGTAGCGGTTGCGATAACCGGCCAGGTCGGTCACCTCGTCCTTGCGCTCATGCTGGCGCACCAGTTTCGAGGTGTCCTTGTAGCTGTATTCATAGATATAATCGCCGAGGAACAGCACGAAATCGGGGTTTTCGGCGGCCATATGACGGTAGGCGCTGAAATAGCCTTTTTCATAGTGCGAGCACGAGGCGAAGACCAGTTTGAGCGCCGCGGGCGAGGCGTTTTCCAGCGGCAGGGTGCGGGCGCGGCCGGCCGGGCTCTGCACCCCCATCGCCTCGAAGCGATACCAGTAGAAGCGGTCCGGACGCAGACCGGCGACCTCGACGTGGACGCTGTGGGCCGTATCCGGATGCGTGGTGACTTCACCGCTCAGTGCCGGCTTCGTCAGGGCGGCGTCGTGATAGACGCACCATTTGACCGTGGCGGGCGCGGTCAGGCCGCCCAGACCATCGGGCGCCAGCGGATCGGGCGCGATGCGCGTCCAGATGACAAAGCCATCCGCCGACGGATCACCGCTGGCGACGCCTAAGCCAAACGGCTTTTGCGCCGACGCCAAAGGGCCGGCGTGCGCGACGGTGGTGGACAGGAGGGCGCTGACGCCGCCCAGCAAGGCGTGACGGCGGGTCAGTAAGGTCTGGCGCATGGATACTCTCACAGGGAAGGTATCTCTGGCTTAGGCCTTATGTTTGACGATTATATTACAGTCAGCGCCATCAGCCCCGTGCGCGGGCCGAATGTCTGAAATGCGGGTTGCGCACCAGCCACCACGGGAAGCACGATCCGATCGTGCTTATCGGGCGGATGCGGAATATCGGGGGGCGGCCGTTTGAGGACATCCTGCTCATAGCGCGCGGTGATATCGTAATAATCCGGGTCGTTTTCGTCAAAGGGCGACCGGTCGGGCCAGTGGCCGTCACGGCGGGCCATGGCGCGGGTGACGGCGTTGACGCGGCTGATGATCAGGATGGCCGGCCAGCGGTCCTTGTCCTTCTGGGTGGCTTCCTCGCTCCGGCAGCGGGTCAGGGTGATGCGGTCGGGGGCGTCCCACGGATAGTCCGGCTCCGGTTCGCCTTTGGCGCACGGCGTGCCGTCGGGCCAGATGCCGCAGTTTTCGGCGTGGAGCCTCGTCATGCGCTCGACCTTGGCAAGGAAGGCCGCACCCCATTCGTTATCCGATCCGTCGGCGCTTTCGTATTCGTCCTCGTCGTCGGTATCGCGCGCGCCGTGGCCTTTTGTCTTGGCGCCTGTGTGGGTTTGCGGCGCTTCGTAGAGCTGGCAGAGCATGCGGTCGGTGGCCAGCACGCAGCGGCCGGCGCGTTCGCATTCCAGAAAATTGTCCGGATCGGGGATATGGCCGATGACCTTGATCAACTGGTCGGCGAAGACGCGCAGGCGCTGGCGCGGCGGCTTGATGACGCCGGTGTCGGTTGTGCTGTCGGTGTCGGTCAGGGGCAGTTGCTGGACCATGCGGTCGGCCACGGTGACGGCGCGCGCGGCGCGTTCGGCCTCCAGAAAGCTTTCAGGCAGGTCCATGCCCTCGATCACCTGCGCGATATGATCGGCATAGGCGCGAAGGGTCAGCCGGCGCGTGGCCAGCGCCGTTGCATCATCCTTCGTCTGTGTCGCCGGATCGGCAGAGCTGTCCATCGGGCTATGATGAGGCCGGATGATGGGGGGGGATATTTTTGTTTATCCTCCCCTGCAAAGCGGCAACTTCGTTGTGAGGGAAGGTGTCGAGCAAGCGAAGCGCGCAGGGCTGGTGTCGCTGACGGAGGGGGCATCTTTCCGTATGATGAAAGACAGCCAGAAACCCCACCACCACATTCGCATCGGCGATCCGATCGGCCTTCGGCCTCGTGCGGTCCCCCTCCCCATCAAAGCTGGCGAGGTATAAGGTTAAGCGCCTGTCTTCTGCCTTATACCTCCCTGGCTATGCCGGGGAGGGGGACCGACGCGCGCTTGCGCGTTGGTGGTGGGGTTTCTTGCTTAAAGCCGTTTAATTATGAAGTTAAGCTAACGCACCCCATCTTCATCCGTCATTCCGGCGTCTTCACGGTGCGCGGGAAGGAGGCCGTAAACGTGGTGCCTTCGCGTTCGGACGAGGTCACCCAGATCTTGCCGCCATGCGCCGTGACGATTTCCTTGGAGATATAGAGGCCCAGACCCAGATTGGTGAGGGGCGTGCGCTGGGTGTCGTCAGCAACGGCGGGCGCACGGGTCAGGGCGTTGAAAATGGTGCCGATGGCGTCCTCACTGATCGGAACGCCTTCGTTATGGACGCTCAAGACCACCTCGCGCGGCATGCCCTCGACCCGGATGGTGATCGGCGCGCCGCGAAAGCCATACTGGACGGCGTTGCCCAGCAGGTTGGAAAACACCTGGCCGATGCGCGCCTTGTCCCAGTCGCCGGTGGTATCGCCCGAAACGGTCAGCACGAAATCGCGGTTGGGGTGCAGCACGCGCATTTCATCGACCAACTGGTTGCTGATGAAGCCGATATCCATCGCTTCGCGCAGGATCGGCAGGCCGGAGCCCAGCCGCGCGCGGGTCAGGTCGAGCAGGCTTGAGACAATCGCGGTAGCGCGGGACGAACTGTCGGAAATCTGCGACTGGAGCATGGTCTGGCGTTCGCTCAAGGCGCCGATTTTCATGGTGAGCTGGGCCGACATCGAGATGGCGCCGAGCGGATTGCGCAGATCGTGGCTGAGAATGCCGAGGAACAGGTTGCGGGAGAGATCCATCTTCTTGGTGTAGTCGCAGATGGACTCGGTCAGCGCCTGGTCGATCGCCTCGTTGAAGCGGATCAGGTCGCGCATGTCCTCGATGCCGGATTCCGGGCCGGCGGCTTGCCACAGCTTGATGACGCTGGCGCGTAGGGAGCGGTATTCCGAGACCATCTGGTCCATGTTGAAGCCGCCGTCATAGCGTAAGGACGCATGGACTTCCGCGGCGCTGGGATAGAGGCTTTCGGGCTTTTCGCCATGCGATTTGCGCACCTGTTCAGCATCGGTCTGGGCGGACTCGATATCGGCCGTCACGAAAGCCAGAATCTGGTGGATATGGTTGCGCAGGGCCAAGGGGCCCATATAGTCGGACTCCGGTACAAGGCTCCGGGCGAAGGCCTCCCATTCACCCACGATGAGCTCTATGTTGTCGCGGATAAACTGGGCGAGGCGCATTCAGGATATCTTTCCACAGCGACCCGTGATCCCGATCTGCTGCGGGGGCTGTTCAGGTCGAATTTCAGGGAAGGGCCTGCGCTCAAAACGGGCTTGCGATATCCAATCCGCGCATGTTTTTTGATGATAATACGAAATCTAATTCTTGTATAGGTTGAAGGCGGGTCGTCTAAGGGTGATGGGTGGTGAGGACGAGGCGCTCGACCTCAGCCAGATCTATGGGCTTGACCAGATGAAAATTGAAGCCGGCGGCAAGGGTTTCCCCCCGCATGCCGGCATCGTCCCAGGCCGTCTGCGCAATGATCATGGCGTCATTCATATGCGGCTGCTGCCGCAGGGCGCGGCACGCCTCCAGACCGTTCATAACCGGCATGCCGATATCCAGAAGAACGACCTCCGGATGAAAGCTCAGGGCCATTTCAACGGCATCCCGGCCATTGTGGCAGGTGCGAACATTGTGGCCGTTGCCTTCCATGGCCCAGGTGAGGGTCATGGCGGACGGATAGTTGTCATCGACAACAAGTACGCGGGTGGCGTGGTTTTGCATAGGAACGGGCGCTTTCTGCATCTTTATAAGAAGCCGCTATCTTAAGCCCGCCGGAGCAAGGTGAACGCTTAGACTATACGCCCATAAGTTTTATTGCAGTGGTGCGGGGGTGTTCATTTGTAATGATGTCATGCGAGCATCGGGTTCTGTGCGCGTATGAGCTTTTCGCACCCGCGAAAATAATCCACCGGCTGCACTAGCCTTTTGCGCCGGATTCGGTTATAGAGCGCGCAATTCCGAATGAATCAACCCTTCCGGCCTCTCTGTCGAGAGGCTTTTGCGCGTTTAAAAGGCCCCGAATGAACCTGCGTAACATCGCCATCATCGCCCACGTTGACCATGGCAAGACCACTCTTGTCGACGCCCTGCTGGCGCAATCCGGCGTCTTCCGCGCCAACGAAGCCACCGTCGAGCGCGCTATGGACTCAAACGACCAGGAACGCGAGCGCGGCATCACCATTCTCGCCAAGTGTACCTCCGTTCTGTGGAACGGCAAGGCCGGCGAAACCCGCATCAACATCATCGACACCCCGGGCCACGCCGACTTCGGCGGCGAAGTCGAACGCATCCTCGGGATGGTGGACGGCTGCGTCATCCTGATCGACGCCGAAGAAGGCGTCATGCCGCAAACCAAGTTCGTGCTCGGCAAGGCGCTGAAGCTGGGCCTGCGTCCGATCCTCTGCATCAACAAGGTCGACCGTCCGCACGCTGATCCGGATCGCGTCCACAACGAAGCCTTCGACCTGTTCGCCATCATGGGCGCCACCGACGAGCAACTCGACTTCCCGCACATCTACGCTTCGGGCAAGAACGGCTGGGCGACGATGGACATGAACGTGCCGTCGGATAACCTGGGGCCGCTCTTCGACCTGATCGTCGAGCACGTGCCTGAGCCGAAGGTCATCGAAAACAAGGACAAGCCGTTCCAGATGCTGGCCGTTCTGATCGAATCCGATCCGTTCCTCGGTCGCGTGCTGACCGGCCGCGTCAATTCGGGCAAGGCTGTTCCAGGCCTGGCCATCAAGGCGCTGAACCGTGACGGCGTTGAAATCGAGCGCGGCCGCATCACCAAGGTGCTGGCCTTCCGCGGCCTGAAGCGCCAGCCGGTCGACGAAGGCACCGAAGCCGGTGACATCTGCGCCATCGCCGGTCTCTCCAAGGCGACGGTTGCCGATACGCTGTGCGACATGAGCCTGACCGACGCGCTGCCGGCGCAACCGATCGATCCGCCCACGATCTCGATGACCGTTTCGGTCAACGACTCGCCGCTGGCCGGCAAGGAAGGCACCAAGGTGCAGTCGCGCGTTATCCGTGAGCGCCTGCTGAAGGAAGCTGAATTGAACGTCGCCATCCGCGTGACCGAAACCGACGAGAAGGACGCTTTTGAAGTGGCCGGCCGCGGTGAACTGCAACTGGGCGTTCTGATCGAAAACATGCGCCGCGAAGGCTTTGAAGTCGCCATCTCGCGTCCGCGCGTGGTCTTCAAGATCGATCCGGAAACCGGTGAGAAGATGGAGCCGATCGAAGACGTCGTGATCGACGTCGACGAAGAGTTCACCGGCGTGGTCATCGAAAAGCTGTCGGCCCGCAAGGCCGAACTGAAGGACATGGGGCCTTCGGGCGCCGGCAAGACGCGCATCACGCTGAAGTCGCCTTCGCGCTCGCTGATCGGTTATCAGGGCGAGTTCCTGACCGATACGCGCGGCTCCGGCGTGCTGAACCGCGTGTTCTCGCACTATGAAGGCTACAAGGGCATCATCGACCAGAACCGCAAGGGCGTGCTGATCTCGAACGGTGACGGCGAAACCGCGGCGTTTGCGCTGTGGAAGCTGGAAGAGCGCGGCACCATGTTCGTGGGCGGCAACGAAAAGACCTATATGGGTATGATCATCGGCGAGAACTCGCGTCTCGACGATCTCGATGTCAACCCGATGAAGACCAAGCAACTGACCAACATCCGCGCCTCGGGTACGGACGAAGCCATCCGCCTGACCCCGCCGCGTCGCCCGACGCTGGAGCAGGCCATCGCCTATATCGAAGACGATGAACTGGTCGAAGTGACGCCGAAGTCGATCCGCCTGCGCAAGAAGGAACTTAATCCTTCGTTCCGCAAGAAGCGCGTCCGTACCGACGCCTAAGCTTCGATCCCAGGCCGCCTAATACGCAGTCGCTCTCGCAGGTACCAAAGTACCTGCATTGTGCGCCGGCTGTTATGCAACTCAAGGCTCTCGCTTAGGGCTGTCATCGCCCAAGTCCTAAACGGCCTCAGTGATGGGGCCGTTTTTTTGTGCGGAAAAGAGCAGGGCGCGTATCCAGCGGTGTGCGGCATTGCGATGGGTGCGTTCATGCCAGAGGGCGACCTTGGTGAAGCCGGGCACTTCGATTGGCGGATCGACGATTACGAGCCCTTCGCTATCCGCAGCCAGCCGGCGCGGCATGATTGCGATGATATCCGTGGTCCGCAGGATTTCCGCCAGCACAAGGAAACTCGTGACGGTCAGGACGATGCGGCGCTCGCGGCCGATCCGGGCTAGCGCGTCATCGGTCACGCCGCGAAAACGCTCGCCGGAATAAGAGACCAGCGCGTGATCGAGCGCGCAGAAGGTTTCTAGGGACAGGGGCGTGTCGCTGGCGTGCGGATGCCGGGCGCCCATGGCGCAGACATAGGTCTCTTCGAACAGGCGGCGGGAATACTGGCCGGGGTGAGCGCTGCCGGGGGTTGAGAGGGCAAGGTCGAGATCGCCTCGCTCGAATTGGCCTTGAACGCTGTCCTCTTCCATCGGTCGTATCGCCACCCTTATGCCTGGCGCTCTGGTGCGCAGATGGACCAGAAAGGGTACGACAATCGCTTGCAGGGCGTAATCGGTGGCCGCCAGTGAAAAGGTCATCTCTGCGGTAGCCGGATCGAAAGTCGCGGGCTTAAGCAGCCTCTGCGCCCCACCTAAAACTTCCTTCACTGGTGCTGCCAGTTCCAGTGCTCGCAAGGTGGGGGTGATGCCGCGCGGGTTGCGGACGAAGAGTGCATCGCCGAAAATGCCTCGCAGGCGCGTCAGTATGGCGCTCATGGCAGGCTGTGTCAGGCCCAGGCGGACGGCGGCCCGCGTGACGCTGCGTTCATCGAGCAGGGCATCGAGCGCCTTAAGGAGGTTGAGGTCAAAAGCCTTGATATCATTCATATCTATATCAATCATGCAATATATCTATTTGATTTATATCACGCCTACGCCCATTTTGCGTTCAGGCCAAGGGGAAACCGTATCCGCATTAGAAAGGTAAAGTCATGAACGAGATTATCTGGCCGCAGGACTACGTCCCCGGTTTTACTGAAAATTTCTGCTCCAATGAGGTCATAGTCGCCGGTCTAAGTGCCGTCGCAGTCTGGCCCTTGCTTAGCCGACCAGCCGCGTGGCCCATCTATTACGCCAATTCCGCCAACGTGCGTTTTTATGAGGACAAGGGGCCGGAACTGGCAGAGGGCGTGCGCTTCTATTTTGAGACCTTTGGTTTTCCCGTTGAGGCCCAGGTCGTGGAATATGTGGCGCCAGCGGGCCTGCCGGGACGTGTGGCCTGGCATGGCTGGGCCGGCGAGGGGGAGACCCGACTGGATGTACATCATGCCTGGCTTGTGGAAGACTTGCCGGGCGGACGGGTGCGAATCCTGACGCAGGAAACTCAGAAGGGCAAGCCGGCAGCCGAACTGGCGCAGACGCGGCCCAATCCCATGATCAATGGTCATCAGGACTGGCTCGATGGTCTTGTGGCTGCTGCCAGGTGAAGCAATGCCGGCTGTTATGCGACTTAAATCTCTCGTTTAGGGCTGTCATGGCTCAAGTCTTAAACGGCCCCAGCGATGGGGTCGTTTTTTTATACTGTTGAGGGATCGCCGTTTCCTGACTATGCTCGCCGCTAACGATATATACAGGCAGGTCTACCCATGAAACTGATCTCCGCTGGTCTTGCGGCCCTCACCTTACTGATGACGACGCCGGTTCACGCGCAAACCCCTGTCGAGGTGCATGGGGCCTTATCGATTTCGGGCAAGCATGTCGTCGATGCCCAGGGCCAGATGACGGCCTTGAGCGGGGTCAGTTACTTCTGGTCAAACACCGATTTTGGCCAGTCGGGCTTTTATAACCCGCAGAGCGTGGCCTATTTTGCCAAGGACTGGAACGTGTCCGTGGTGCGCGCCGCCATGGGGATTGACGGGCCCGGCGGCTATGCCGAGTCGCCGGAGGCCAACCGCGTGCGGGTCAAGACGATTGTCGATGCCGCGATTGCGCAGGGTATCTATGTGATCATAGACTGGCATTCGCATCATGCTGACAAGGACCCGCAGGCGGCTGTGGCCTTTTTCAGCGACATGGCGCGCACCTATGGCCAGACGCCGAACGTGATCTATGAGATCTATAATGAGCCGTTGCGAGATGTTAGCTGGCCGAAGACGATCAGACCCTATGCCGAGACCGTGATTGACGCTATCCGCGCCATGGATCCGGACAATCTGATCCTAGTGGGCACGCCCACCTGGGACCAGGATGTCGATCTGGCGGCGGCCGATCCGATCAAGGGGCGGCGCAATATCGCCTATACCCTGCATTTCTACGCCGGCACCCATAAGGACGATATCCGCGCCAAGGCCCGGGCCGCGATTGCCGCTGAAGCGCCTTTGTTCGTCAGCGAATGGGGCAGCGTCAATGCCGATGGCAATGGCGCGGCCGTGCCGGACGAGACCCGCAAATGGTTTCAGTTCCTGAAGGCCAACTGCCTGTCCAATGCCAACTGGGCCGTCAGCAATAAGGCCGAAGCGGCGTCGATCTTCAAGCCCGGCGTGTCGCCAACTGGCCCATGGACCGATGCTGACCTGACGCCTTCGGGCCTGCTGACGCGCGATCTGGTGCGCAACTGGACGGCGGACTGTCGCTAGGGCTGGCCTTTAGGGCGCCTCATCCTTGCGCTGCCCCATGTGCGCCCTTAGACAGCGGCCCCGGAGTCTCCGGGGCCGTTTTTTATTGTGCCGGGGAGCAGGCCGTAATAGGTTGCCGTAAAGATAAAAAGGGAGCGGTAACATGTTTGGGAAGCTGATTGCGGCGGCGCTGGTTCTGGCGCTCGTGAGTGCACCGGTGCAGGCGGCGGAAAAGCAACGGTTATTCGTTCTGACCGATATCGAGGCCGATCCGGATGACAGCATGTCGCTGGTGCGGCTGCTGCTCTATGCCAATGAGATCGATATCGAAGGTCTGGTCGCCACCACCTCAACGCACCAGAAGACGTTTGTGGCGCCGGAGACGATCCGGCGGATTGTCGGCGCCTATGGCGAGGTGCAGCCGAACCTGCTCAAACATGAGGCCGGTTTCCCGGAAGCGAAGGCCTTGCTGGGTGTGATCAGCGAGGGCCTGCCGGTCTACGGCATGGCGGGGGTGGGCGAGGGCAAGGATTCAGCCGGGTCTGACCGCCTGATCCGCGCGCTGGAAACGCCCGATCCGCGGCCTTTGTGGGTGACGGCATGGGGCGGCACCAACACGCTGGCTCAGGCGCTGTGGCGCATCCGGCAATCGAAAAGTCCGGCAGAGGCGAAGCGGTTGATCGCCAGGTTGCGCGTCTATACGATCTCCGATCAGGACGACAGCGGCATCTGGATACGGACGCATTTCCCCGACCTGTTCTATATTGTCAGCCCGGGCAGCTATGCCGTGGCGACCTGGACCGGAATCCTGGCCGAAGAGGCGGGCTTCGATAACACAGAGATCAGCAATGCCTGGCTGGCGGAGCATATCCAGCAGGGCCATGGCCCGCTGGGGGCGCAGTATCCCGATGTCGGCTACGGCATGGAAGGCGACACGCCATCCTATCTGGCGCTGATCCCTAATGGCCTGAACGCGCCGGACCATCCGGACTGGGGCGGCTGGGGCGGTCGTTACCGGATCTCGATCCCCAAACTGGCCGATCTCGATCCGAAGGGCTTTACCGGCGGGGTGCCGGTGGGCGAGGAGCCGCGCCCGATCTGGACCAATTCGGCGGACAGCTATACGCCCTATGTGGCCAATGACATCGGCAAGTCGGTGAAGCTGTTCGACAAGACGGTGAAAAGCGCCCGTATCACGGTCGGTCGCTGGCGCAAGGATTTCCAGAACGATTTCGCCGCCCGCATGGACTGGACGGTCAAGCCCTATGCCGAGGCCAATCATCCGCCGGTGGTGACCCTGGGGCAGCCGGATCATATCACGGTCAAGTCCGGCGCCGGCTTTCATCTGAGCGCCACCGGCCGCGATCCGGATGGCGATAACCTCAGCTATTTGTGGTTCAACTATCCCGAAGCGGGAACGCTCGACCAGCCCATTCCGATTCAGGGCGCGGAAAACCTCTACCGTGTGCCGGTGACGGCACCGGTGGTAACGACGACGCAGACGGCGCATTTTATTGTCAAGGTGATGGACAAGGGCACGCCGCCGCTGACGCGTTATGGCCGCGTGATCGTGACCATAACGCCGTGACATCAGGCTTCTCGCGCCGCCACAGCGCGCGCCACAGATTTTCCGGTATATGGGGAAAGTCGCGTTCGATGACGACGCAGCGGCGCTCGGTGATCAGGCTTTCGCCTTTTGACGGTTCAGTGCGATGGCGGCCTTGATCAGCGCCTTGAACGCCTCGGCATCGATCGTATCGCCCTCACGGACATCGATAGCGCGGCGGGTGGCGCCTTCCAGGCTGGCATTGAACAGGCCGGAGGGATCGGGCAGGGACGCGCCCTTGGGGAAGGTGGTCTTGACGGCGGCCTTGTAGGTCTCGCCGGTGCAGATGATGCCGTCATGTGACCAGACGGGGATGTTCCACTTCCACTCTTCGATGACATCCGGATCGGCCTCCCTGATCAGAGCACGCAGGTGCGCAAGGGTAGCGCCGCGCCAGTCAGCATAGGCCTGGATGGTTTCGTCGATGAGCTCGGAGGCGGGGATGCCCGCGGTGGCTTTCAGAGGCTTTTTCATGGGAGCTTTCTCAGATCTTTTCGCCGGTCATTGGTCCATCCGTTTCAGCAGGTCTTCGAGGCCATTAAGGCGCTTTTCCCTCTCTGCAGCCTCAAGACAGATTTACTGACAATCGGATAATTGCAAGGAGCATTTAAAGTTGTGTATTTTTATGGGCTGTCGCAAGCGTGGAAAGGTCCGGCGGAGATTGCGCGTGTTTTCTTTTTGTTCCACCCCTTGACACTTATCCACATGCGGAACATATTAAGAACATCAACGAGGCCTTCGCCCTGAGGCCTTCATGCCAAGGAATGTTCCTATGCTGGATACCAAGCTCTACGCCTGTCCGCCGCAAGTGAAAGACCTGCCGCGCGATACGAAGATCGGTGTCACCTGCAGAAGCTGCGGGCGGCATTGGGGGGAAAGTGTGCAAGGTCTGATCGATAACCATCTCGGTGTCGAATTTGTCGACCTGCTGGAATGGAAATATCGCTGCACCGACGACACCTGCGGCGGCATGGTGCGGATGGCCTTCAATGGCCAGGCGGCGGTCGTGCCGCAGGCGCCGCCGCGCGTCACCCTGCTGGGGCGTCCGAAGGTGACCGAGCGGCTGGCCTATCCGGTCAAGGCCGTGGTCAAGGCGCGCCATTATGAGGCGCCGGTGATTCCGGCGGCGAAACGGCAATTGTCCCTGCCGTTGGGCGCATAAGTTCCACATTGAGCCTTTAGGTTTAGCGGCCCTATGATGCGGCTATGACAACTATTCAGAAGACCAAAATGTCGAAACCAAAATCTTCAGGTGCTGCCCTGCGCGTCATGGCCGCCGGCATTTTCGCCGCCATTCCGGCCATCGCGTTGCCGGTCTATATCGACCATTTCTACCGCGTCCGCCCAACGGTGACGCGCATCGCTGAAGGCTTTATCCAGCCGCATTTCCGTGATGGCGTCGGCTCTTATTTCACGCGTGGCGATGAAATGGTCATCCGTGGCCTGTCCTTCTGGCTGATGGCCGCGATCATTCTGTTCATGTTCATGGCGGGGCATATGATGCGTCGCCGTCTCAAGATCATGCTGCGCCCGCCGCGCGATCCGCAACCGGTTGTGACCGAAGACGCCGGCACCACACCGGCAAACCCGGCCTAAATCTGATGGCGTTAGATTTCAGCCCCGACACACGTCTGACAAGTCGGAAACCTCCCCGCCGTTCTGCTGCCGCATGATACCGCTCTACTGGCGACTCAGTTCAGTTGCCGGAGTCCTCGCTTGTCGCAAAAACCCCTCGTTTTCATCGCTACGCCGTGTTTTGGCGGGCAGGTGACACAGACCTATATGCAGTCGGTCATCTCCCTGATGGGCTATGGCGCCACGCGTGACATCACCATGACCCTGGCCATGCTGGGCCATGATTCTCTGATCACCCGCAGTCGCAACACCCTGGTTTCGGCGTTTCTGGCCACGGAATTGACCCATATCCTCTTCATCGACGCCGATATTGGTTTCGAACCTGAGCAGGTGGCGCGGATGCTGGCGGCGGACAAGCCGCTGGTGGCGGGGATTTATCCGCTGAAAGTGCGCGACTGGGAGCAGCTTGATGGCGTGGCGCCGCCCGAAGATGCAACTCTGCACTATGTCGGCACACCCTATGCCGATGCAGAGTGGTCTGGCGATTTCGCTACGGGGGCCTATGCCGGCACCGGTTTCATGCTGATCCGCCGCGATTGTATTGAGGCGATGCGAGACGCCTATCCGAAGCTGCGATACGGTCATGTCCATGCCTTCCCTCGTCCGAAGGACCTGGGTGTGCAGCATGTCGCCCTGTTTGAATGCCTGATTGAAGCTGAGAACGGCCTTTATCTCAGCGAAGATTTTGCCTTTTGTCACCGCTGGCGCGCCATCGGCGGCAAGGTCTGGCTGGATACGGCGGGCGAGCTTACCCATGTCGGTAGCCATGATTTCGTCGGTCGGCCGCAAACGCGCTTTGCCCCGCCGGTGAGCCTGCAACAACTCACCGGCTGAAGGGGGCTTACTGGATAACCGCACACGCCACGCGCACGCCGGCGCCGCCAATGGGTTGCGTGGTGTAATCGTCGGGCAGGGCGTGGATGACCACGGACGAACCATCCGCGTCCATCAGGGCGGGGCGGCTATCGACGGACTTGGCGGTGACCAGCGAAGAATAGATCTCGGCGTTAGCGGTGCCATCGCTGCCCGCGAAGATGTTGGTGAGATCGCCGGCGTCGTTGGCGGCGCCATTGAGCAGGCCGTGATTAACCGGGGTGGCGTTATGGACGTGGCCGCCGGCCGAGGCGAATTTCTCGTCGCTGCACGACCCCTTTTCATGGAAGTGGATGGCGTGCCAGCCGGGCGTCAGGCCCTTGGCCTCCACGCGCAGGATGACGCCATTGGGGGCGGGCTTGATCGTGATGGTGCCCAGATCGGCGCCACCATTGCCGGCCAGCTTGCCACTGAGGGGGCTCGTGGCGGGCAGGGGGGCAGCTGCCGGGGCCGGTGTTTGCGCCATAGCCGGCACGGCGCACAGGGTAAGGACGGCAGCGAGCGCGGAGGCGTGTGTGAGATGGGACATGGGAGGTTCCTGAATTGCATGCCTGAAATAATGAGAATCGTTCTTAACGACGAAACATGGCCCTGCAAAGGCGCGATTATAAAGAAGGGATCAGAATCGCGTGAACGACAAAATGGACAAATTGGGGTGTCCATGTAAATGTCATTGTTATCTGGTTGGGGGGGCATTCTGGAAAAGAAGAAAAAATCTGCGCCTGTTTGGGTTATCGTCGTCGTCGTACTGGCCACGCCGGTTATATTTGCACTTAAGCGCTATAGCATTTACGGCGAAAGTCTCGAAACGATCATGGCGCGCTATGGTCTGTTCTATGCCCTGTTTCTAATCGTCGGGCTGGGCGTCATCATCTGGAGCCTCTTCTTTCGTAAGAGAACCTGACTATCTGCCTGTATGATGACAAACTATTCACCTGCACCCCGTTGCAGACGTGACAAGTTCGTCCTAGGTTCGCATCGCAAAAAAAGCATAAGTGGGTTTGTGATGATTGATCGCCGTTTTCTTGTCGGTGCCCTGGGCGCCTTGCTTGGCATGACCGCTTCCGAGGCGCTGGCCGCGAAAAAGAAGAAGCCGGCGGCGAAGAAGACCACGAAATCCAGCAAGAAGACCAAGGCTTCGACCAAGAAAACCAAGGGCAAGGCCAGCAAGAAGACCGCTCCTGCCAGGGCGAAGCCGGTCGAGCCGCCACCCCCGCCGCCGGTGCCCGATGTCACGCCGCCCGAACTGGCGGCCGCGCTCAAGTCGGCCTTTGACGCCATCCTGCACGACATGCTGATGGCCTCGCCGGCCCTGGCCACCTATGCCGGCCTCGACAAAGGCCCGTATGCCGGTCTGAAATCAAAGCTCGATGACCGCAGCGAGGCCAGCAAGGCCGCGACGGTGACGCGCCTCAAGCGCTCGGTCGATCGCCTGAACGCCCTGTCGCGCGAGCAGATGGCGGCGGCGGACCGGGTCAATTACGATACTGTGCTGTGGGACCTGAGCAACCAACTGGCGCTGGCGCGCAATTTCAATTTCGGTGACAGCGCGCCTTCGGGTGGTCTGTGGAGCGGCGGCTTCCCCAATCCCTACCTGATCAGCCAGTTATCGGGCGCTTACCAGTATATCCCTGACTTCCTCGACAGCCAGCACACGATCGAGACCGCTGCCGACGCGCACGCCTATCTCAGCCGGCTTTCGGCCTTTGCCGTGGTGCTTGATCAGGAAACGGCGCGCATCCGGGCCGATTTCGCCCGCAGCGTTGTGCCGCCCGATTTCATCCTGACCGTCACGATCAAGCAACTGACGGCCTTGCGCGATGTCGATCCGCTGACTTCGACCCTGATCAATTCTCTGGTAACGCGCACCGCCGCCAAGGGCATCACGCCGGTTTCTGGCGGCGACTGGCAAACGCAGGCCACCGCGCTTGTTACCGGCCCGGTGAAAGAAGCGCTCAGCCGTCAGATCGATACCCTGGTGGCGCAGCAGGCCGTGGCGAAGCATGACGCCGGCGTGCGCAATCTGAGCAATGGCGAGGCCTATTACGCGAGTTGCATCAAGCTCAACACCTCGACCAGCCTGAGCGCGCGCGATATCCACCGGCTGGGGCTGCAAAAGGTCAGTGAGATCACCGCCGAACTGGACAGCCGCTTCCGCGCACTGGGCCGGTCGCAGGGCCCGGTGACCGAGCGGATGCAGGCCATGTACAAGGATCCGCAGTATCTTTATCCCAACGACGAAACGGGCAAGGCAAAGCTGCTGGCCGATCTCAATGCCAAGGTGAAGACCATTCAGGCGCGGCTGCCGCAGTGGTTTGGCGTGCTGCCGAAAACGCAGGTGCAAGTCAAGCGCGTGCCGGTGGCGACCGAGGCCGGTGCGCCGGGCGGCTATTACAGTCCGGGCACGCTCGATGGTTCGCGGCCGGGCATGTATTACATCAATCTGCGCGATATCTCGGAACTGCCGAGCTGGACGCTGCCGACCCTGACCTATCACGAGGCCATTCCCGGCCATCATCTGCAGGGCACCATCCAACAGGAAACGCAAGGCCTGCCGCCTTTGCGCAAGCTGTCCAGCTTCAACGCCTATGTCGAGGGCTGGGCGCTCTATGCCGAGCAACTGGCCGGCGAGATGGGTATGTATGACTCCGATCCGGCCGGCCGCATCGGTTACCTGCACGACGCCCTGTTCCGCGCCGTGCGGCTGGTGGTCGATACCGGCATGCACGCGCAGGGCTGGAGCCGCGAACAGGCGATCACCTATATGGTCGAGACCGCCGGCAAGGCGCGCGGCGAGGCGACCGCGGAGATCGAGCGCTATTGTGTCTGGCCCGGTCAGGCCCTGGGCTACATGGTCGGCAAGATCGAATGGCTGCGCCTGCGCGATGCCGCCAAGGCGAAGCCGGGCTTCGATATCAAGCGCTTCCATGATACCGGCCTTCTGTGCGGCGCGGTGCCGCTGGATGTGCTGGCCGATGTTTATGAGGCTGCGGATTTGATTTAGGGCCGCATATCTTTCCCTTCTCCCTGCTTGCGGGGAGAAGGTGGCCGCAGTGAAACGAAGGCCGGGTGAGGGGCTTGCTTGGGGTAGCCCCTCACCCGGTCGCTTTCGCAAAGCTCGGCTCCCGTCCTCTCCCCATGGTCATGGGGAGAGGGGATTAACCCAGATAGAAAAAGGAAAAATGCCATGATCAATCGTCGTCATCTGCTGGTGGGGGGCTCGGCCCTGACCGCCGTTGCGGTCACTGCCTGCGCCAAGCCGGCGCCCAAGCCTGACCTTAACGCCACCTTCCAGTCGATCTATGATGAATTGCTCGACAATTCGCCGACCCTGGCCACCTCGCTCGGCCTCGACAAGGACAAGCGCGCCGGCCTCAAGGCGAAGCTCGATCCTTCGACGCCGGCGGAGCGCGCCCGCCAGCAGGCCTTTATCGAAAAGGCCCTGGCCTCGCTGAAGGGCATCGACCGCGAAAAGCTGACCGGCATGGATCGCATCAATTACGACACTGTGGTCTGGGACTATTCGCAGAGCCTGAACGGCTTCAAGAGCTTCGATTTCGGTTCCTTCGGCTATCCGGCGCCCTACGTGCTGACGCAACTGAGCGGCGCCTATCAGAGCGTGCCCGACTTCCTCGACAGCCAGCACAGCATCGAGACCAAGGCAGACGCCGACGCTTACCTCTCACGCCTCACCGGCTATGCCGTGCTGCTCGATCAGGAAACCGAGCGCTTCAAGGCCGACGTCGCAAAGGGCGTGATCCCGCCCGATTTCGCCCTGCAAAAGGCCCTGACGCAACTGAAGGGTCAGCGCAACACCAAGGCCGCCGACAGCGTGCTGGTGGCCTCGATCACCCGCCGCACCAAGGAAAAGGCGATTGCGGGAGACTGGAACGCCACCGCCACCAAGACTTATGAGGGCGAGGTGGTGCCGGCGCTCGATCGTCAGATCGCGGCCATCGAAGCGGCCCTGCCCAAGACGACGCACGACGCCGGTATCTGGCATATTCCGGGCGGCGAGGCCTATTACACCTTCGGCGCGCGCGGCGGCACCTCGACCGACATGACGCCGGATGAGATCCATCAGATCGGGCTCGACAAGGTGAAAGAGATCAGCGCCGAGATGGATGCCATCATGAAGGCGCAGGGCATGACCAAGGGCACGACCGGCGAACGCCTGGCCGCCATGGCCAAGGACCCGAAGTTCATCTACCCCAATACCGACGCTGGCAAGGACAAGCTGCTGGCCGATCTCAACAAGCAGATTGATGTCATCTTCGCCAAGCTGCCGCAGTTCTTCGGCACCCTGCCGACCTCCAAGGTGACGGTGAAGCGCGTGCCCAAGGCGACCGAACTGGGTGCGCCGGGCGGTTATTACATGGGCGCCTCGCTCGATGGTAAACGCCCCGGCGCCTACTATATCAACCTGCGCAACACCGCCGAGGTGCCGAGCTGGACCCTGCCGACCCTGACCTATCACGAGGCTATCCCCGGTCACCACATGCAGATCTCGATCCAGCAGGAGAACAAGAACCTGCCGGAACTGCGCAAGATTTCGGGGTTCAACGCCTATATCGAAGGGTGGGCGCTCTATTCGGAGCAACTGGCCGGCACCGACATGGACATGTACGCCACCGATCCGTTCGGCAAGATCGGCTATCTGCATGACGCCCTGTTCCGCGCCTGCCGCCTCGTGGTCGATACCGGCATGCACCACAAGAAGTGGAGCCGCGAGCAGGCCATGGATTACATGAACACCTATCTCGGCGATCCGAATGAAACCGAGATCGAGCGTTACGCGGTCTGGCCCGGTCAGGCGCTGGGCTATATGATCGGCAAGATCAAATGGCTGGAACTGCGTGAAAAATCAAAGGCCAAGCTCGGCGCGGCCTTCGATATCAAAAAGTTCCACGATACCGGCCTTCTGGCGGGCGCCGTGCCGCTGGCGGTGCTGGAACAGGTCTATACGGACGCCGGCCAGATCTAGGTTAGACCAGGCCCGCTTTGACAGGAGCCGTGCAGCATCAGCCTTAGGGTTGGTGCTGCTTTTTTGTGGCGGGTGTGCCCTCCGGCATCGGAATTGACAGCTTTGGCGTGTGAGCCGATACTTTCCTTGCCAGAGTTGGCGGGGATGAAATCATAAAACCGAGGACACGCCATGAACAAGAACACGATTTGCCTGTGGTACGACAAGGACGCGGAAGCCGCCGCGCGCTTTTACGCCGAAACCTTTCCTGACAGCGCGGTGGGCGCCGTTTTTCGCGCACCGTCTGATTTTCCCGGCGGCAAGGCGGGTAATGTCCTGACCGTCGAATTCACCGTCTGCGGTATCCCGTGCCTGGGTCTCAATGGCGGCGACGTGTTCCATCAGACCGAGGCCTTTTCCTTCGCCATCTCCACCGACGATCAGGAAGAGACCGACCGTTACTGGAACGCCATTGTGGGCAATGGCGGTCGGGAAAGCGCCTGCGGCTGGTGCAAGGACAGATGGGGGCTCTCGTGGCAGATCACCCCGCGTGTGCTCACTGAGGCCATGGCAAAAGGCGGCGATGTGGCCAGGCGCGCTTTTGAGGCCATGATGCAGATGGGCAAGATCGACGTCGCCAAAATCGAGGCGGCGGTGAGGGGATAGGCGGGCCGCTTTGTCGCCCAGGCGTAACCTGTTCAACGGGTGGGTAAAGCCGGTGGGCACAGGTCTATCGCGGCTTTCTCAGGCCGTTTTACCCGCACACAATGTGTCGCCAGCCCCTGAAAAGGTGTCGACGAGAAGTTTGCAGTAAGGGTCCGGCCATCGGCAAAGCTCGTCGTCTGGACAAGGCGATCCGCTGTTTCCCACCTGAAGCCGGTCAAGGCCACAGGTGCATTCCAGCCGTGGGCTATGCGAAAATCATCATGCGCGGCTTTCAGCCATGGCCCCGTGCGCCGGACTTCCTGCCGGTCGAGCGGCCATATGGTCGGCGTGCCGTAAAGCAGGGCGCGCGCAAAACGCGCCCCTTCCATCCCCGACACCTTCATCAGACCGAATTCCCACCGGTCCGAGGCGATGACGGAATCGTGGAAGACCGCGTCAAACAGAGGCAGCCGGTCCGCAGCGCCGAACAAAAGGCGGGCTTCGTCTTCCGTAGGCGTGAAGGTTTTGAAAAACAGGGGCAGACGATCAGACGGCCACCAGCCGCCGAAACGGTCCTTATCATTTTTAACTTTCCAGACGATGCTGACATGTGCCTGCGCCGTGCCGTGGGAATAATGCACAACGCCGGCACTCCAGGCGGTCGCGTTTTCGGAGCCCATGACAAGCTGATAGTGTGTCATGCCGAGCGAAAGACGCGCCAGACGGTTGTCGCGGTCCCGCATCATGGTCATGGGGTGGTCCGGGCTGTAGTCATGATAGAATTCACCATAGGCGTCGACATCGACAAAGACCTGATTGGCCCCTTCGGCGCGATGCTGCGCATAACGCGCGCCGGGCACAAAAGCGCCGGGTGCACGGACAATGGCCTCGCTGGACATTTCGCAGCCCATGCCGGCGAAACCTGTCACCGGCTTGCCCGTGCGATCCAGAACGCAGCCGGCGGGGTAGAGAGTTTGTCCCATAACACATAGGGCGACGTGTCTTCGCCCGGCGGCTGTCCATTGTCGAACACATCGTAAGGTCCGGCGAGGTAGCCCAGCGCCTCGGCTTTTTCAAGATAGGCGCTGCGCACGACATGCGCGTTTTTTGCGGGATTCTGATCATAGCTGAGGTTTATGCGTTCTATCCCCAGCGCCTTCAGGTCATCCAAGAATGCGAGATCGCGCCCGTCTCCCCACACATAGGCCTGGGGCGCGCCATACAGGCGCTCAAGATCGGGGACGGCCTTGTCGGTCAAGGTTCTGAACTGACCACGCCCCTTGAGCCTGTCGCGGTAAAAAATGGCCGGCGCCAAAGGATCGGGCGGGCGCACGGCAAACAGAATCTCGAGCCCCTCGGGTGTTTCATCGAAACTGTGATTCAGGCGCGCTTGCAGCCCATGATCATCTTTCAGGCACAGTTCCGACCGCAGGCCATCCCCCAGGGCATAGATCACGGCCCGGTCGCTGGTCAGATAACTCCAGGCTGGAAAAGACAGGCCCGCTGTCCCATCCAGACAGTGTTCTCGCTGATTGTGCTGGCGCCAGAAAGCGTCATCGACCTGGAAAGCCATCCCTTCGCCGTCCGGTATCAGCCATGTGCCCGTGGCGACCTGCGGGAGGGCCCAGTTCAGCTTTTGCTCCGGTGGCGCCCGGACGACGAGTTTCAAAGCGTCGCCCTCCGTCGACGCCGTGTAGGTGCGCCCTGTGGTATCCTGCCAGCGCCAGCCCTTGTCAACGGCTACGGGGGGCACACCTGCCTCGGCATCATGCTGAGGCGGCATGACGGATTGTGGTGTTTCGCCGGCGCGCGCCGCGTCAATGCGCAGTGTGCTGGCATCGATCGTAAAGGTCGTCTCACCTGCTTTTAGCGTGACAGGTTCAGCGTTTGAAGCACCTGCAAGAGCAATCATCAGGGCAACAAGGCCAGCAGGGCGAAGATGACGCGGCATGAGGGAGGGGCTCCTGATTTCAACCTGAGTTAACATGCGGGAGGCACGAAACGTCAAATCACGATCTGGTTCAGGGTCGGTTCGAGCGGCCACCTGGAGAGAACCGAGGGCTGATGGCAGTGGCCGTGTCTGCATTAATTATTTTATGCAGCAAACCCAGGCGACAAAACGGTTTTGGGCGAGCAAGAGAAGAGAACACGAAAAAAGACCGTGAGAACATATTGCGAACTTGGAACAAATGAGGTACATCGTGGTTTGTCAGAACGATTTAAAAGAAACACCCGGTGGCGGGAATCGTGACATAGGAGGGTTTGGTTATGTCATCTCAAGCGGTATTGAAATTGGTCGGTAAAAACGAAGCTGAAAAGCAACGCGCCCTCGAAGCGGCGCTGGCGCAGATTGATCGCGCCTTTGGCAAGGGGTCGGTGATGACCCTGGGCAAGAACGGCAAGATCGCGGATATCGAAGCGGTCTCCACCGGCTCGCTGGGTCTCGATATGGCGCTGGGTATCGGCGGCCTGCCGAAGGGCCGCGTCATTGAAATCTATGGTCCGGAATCGTCGGGCAAGACGACGCTGGCCCTGCACACCGTGGCCGAAATCCAGAAGCAGGGCGGCACGGCCGCGTTTGTCGATGCGGAGCACGCGCTCGATCCGAGCTATGCGCAGCGTCTGGGCGTCAATCTCGATGACCTGCTCGTCTCGCAGCCGGATAATGGCGAACAGGCTCTGGAAATCACCGATACGCTGGTCCGTTCGGGCGCCGTTGATATCGTGGTCATCGATTCGGTGGCCGCCTTGACTCCGCGCGCGGAAATCGAAGGCGACATGGGCGACAGCCTGCCCGGTCTGCAAGCCCGTCTGATGTCGCAGGCCCTGCGCAAGCTGACCGGCTCGATCTCCAAGTCGAAGTGCATTGTCATCTTCATCAACCAGATCCGCATGAAGATCGGCGTGATGTACGGCTCGCCGGAAACGACGACCGGCGGCAACGCGCTGAAATTCTACGCCTCGGTGCGTCTCGATATCCGCCGCACCGGCGCCATCAAGGTGCGCGACGAGAACATCGGCAACAGCGTCAAGGTCAAGGTGGTCAAGAACAAGATCGCGCCGCCGTTCCGCGAAGTCGAGTTTGACATCATGTTCGGTCAGGGCATCTCCAAGATCGGTGAGATTATCGATCTGGGCGTCAAGGCCGGCCTCGTCGAGAAGTCGGGATCCTGGTACTCCTACAACTCGACCCGCATCGGTCAGGGCCGCGATAACGCCCGTGACTTCCTGAAAGCCAATCCGGAAATGTGCAACGAGATCGAAAAGGGCATCCGCAACAAGTCGGTGGTCCTGGCCGAGGAACTGCTGGGCACGCCGGAGCCGGACGCCAACGAAGGTGACGAGTCGCTGTAGGCTCCAGATTACGCGCGTGATCTGGCAAGGGCGCCCCTTGCGGCGCCTGAGCAAAAAACATGATCGGGCCGGACCGGCTCCAAACCTCCGGTCCACCGGCCTGATCAGGAAAAGACGCCCCGCAACGGGCGTCTTTTTTGTTTGTTGCAGCAACAGATGCCACAGAGCGGCAAAAAGATAGCCTTAGCGGTGCAAAGGTCTTTGCGCTTGTTGTGAAGCCCCTCTATATACAACCTCTTATTTGCCCATCTACCTCGAACTGAAGCAGACCATGCCGTCCTTAAATCAGATACGTCAGACCTTCCTCGATTACTTTGCCAAGCAGGGCCACGAGGTCGTTTCGTCCTCCTCGCTCGTGCCGCACAACGATCCGACCCTGATGTTCACCAATGCGGGCATGGTGCAGTTCAAGAACGTCTTTACCGGCGCGGAAACGCGGCCCTACAATCGCGCCACCACGTCGCAGAAATGCGTGCGGGCCGGCGGCAAGCATAACGACCTGGATAATGTCGGCTATACCGCGCGCCACCACACCTTCTTCGAGATGCTCGGCAACTTCTCCTTCGGCAACTACTTCAAGGCCGAAGCGATCGAGTTCGCCTGGAACCTGATGACCAAGGATTACGGTCTCGACAAGAACCGCCTGATGGCGACCGTCTATATCGATGACGATGAGGCCTTCGACCTGTGGAAGAAGATCGCCGGCCTGCCGGAATTGAAGATCGCCCGCATCGCCGGTTCGGATAACTTCTGGTCGATGGGCGATACCGGCCCCTGCGGCCCGTGCACCGAAATCTTCTACGATCACGGCGATCATATCTGGGGCGGCCCTCCCGGCACGCCGGAAGAAGATGGCGACCGTTTCGTCGAAATCTGGAACCTCGTCTTCATGCAGTTCGACCAGTCGGCCGACGGCACGCGCGTCAGCCTGCCCAAGCCGTCGATCGATACCGGCATGGGCCTTGAGCGCGTCGCCGCTGTGTTGCAGGGCGTGCACAACAATTACGACATCGACCTGTTCCAGACCCTGATCAAGGCCAGTGTCGAGGCCACTGGCGTCAAGGCCGAGGGCGATAATCTGCCGTCGCACCGCGTCATCGCCGATCACCTGCGTTCGTCGTCTTTCCTGATCGCCGATGGTGTCACGCCGTCGAACGAAGGTCGTGGCTACGTCCTGCGCCGCATCATGCGCCGGGCCATGCGCCACGCCTATCTGCTGGGCGCGCAGGAGCCGCTGCTGCACAAGCTGGCACCGACGCTCGTCGCGGAAATGGGTGGCCACTACGGCGAACTGAAACGCGCCGAGGCCAGCATCATCGATACCCTGCGCCAGGAGGAAGAACGATTCCGCCGCACGCTTGGCCGTGGCATGACCCTGCTCGACGAAGCGACGCGCGACCTCAAGGACGGCGACGTCATGAACGGCGAAACCGCCTTCAAGCTTTACGACACCTACGGCTTCCCGCTCGACCTGACGCAGGACGCCATTCGCGGTAAGGGCCTGACCGTCGATACGGCCGGTTTCGACACTGCCATGGAAGCGCAAAAGACGCGCGGCCGTGAAAACTGGACCGGCTCCGGCGAAAAGGCCCAATCGGCCGAATGGTTCACCATCAAGGACGCCATCGGCGCTTCGGACTTCGTCGGTTACGATCACCTGAACGCCCAGGCGCACGCACAGGCGCTGCTGCTCAATGGCGAGCAGGTTGGGGAAGCCATTGCCGGCGATACGGTCGAGGCGGTTTTTGAAAAGACGCCGTTTTATCCCGAAGGCGGCGGACAGGCCGGCGATACCGGCACGGTCGAGCTTCTGCATGGCCAGGGCGTTATCAAGGACACCTATCGTCAGGCCGGCGAGCTCATCGTGCACCTGCTTGAGATCACCGAAGGCACGCTCAAGCTTGGCGACAAGGTCGAGCTCAGGGTCGATCCTGAAAAGCGCCACACCACGCGCTCGAACCACTCGGCCGCGCACCTGCTGCATGCCGCGCTCAAGCACGTTCTGGGCGCGCACGTCGCGCAAAAGGGCCAGTTGGTCGATGCCGACCGCATGCGCTTCGACTTCAGCCACGGCGCGCCGCTGAGCGATGCCGAGATCGAACGCATCGAAGACGAGGTCAACGCGGTCATCCTGCAAAATCAGGCGGCGGCCACCAAGCTGATGTCGCCGGAAAAGGCCATCGAAGCCGGCGCCGTGGCGCTGTTCGGGGAGAAGTACGGCGAGGAAGTGCGCGTGCTGGCGCTCGGTCATGCGCTCGAAGGCGAGGGTGACTATTCGGTCGAACTGTGCGGCGGCACCCACGTGTCGCGCACCGGTGATATCGCCCTGTTCAAGATCATTTCCGAAGGCGGCGTGGCGGCGGGCATTCGCCGCATCGAGGCCTATACCGGTGAATCGGCGCGTCAGTTCCTGCTCGATCAGGCGGGCGTGGCCACGGCTCTGGCCGATCAGTTCAAGGTGCCGGTCCATCAGGTCGGCGCCCGCGTCGAAGCCCTGATCGCTGAGCGCAAACGCCTCGAAAAGGAACTGTCCGAAGCCAAGCGCGCGCTGGCGGTGGGCGGTGGCGGCGCGGCCTCCGGGCCTGAGGAGATCAACGGCACCAATGTGATCGCCCGTGTGCTGGATGGCGTCGGCGGCAAGGATCTGCGGCCGCTGGCCGAGGATTTCAAAAAATCAATTGGCAGCGGCATCGTAGCGCTGGTCGGCAAGCTCGATGGCAAGGCGGCGGTCACCGTGGCGGTAACGCCTGACCTGACCGGCAAATATAACGCTGCCGAGCTGGCCAAGGCGGCCGTGATCGCCATGGGTGGTCAAGGGGCGGGCGGCAAGGCCGACTTCGCCCAGGGTGGCGCGCCCGATGACAGCCAGGCCGATGCGGGCATCGCAGCGGTCAAGGCGCTGATCTAGTTCGCATTCCGATCTGATGGAATCAGATAGGCGCTCTTAGTTTTTTGTGTTTACGCGCTTTTTGATCCAAAAAGTGTGTCACACTTTTCGGAAAGCGCTCCAGCGGCTATCTGGCGCATAGCGTCCTTATGTTCCATGCTATAACCCTGCATCTTCTTTTCAGATGCAGGGTTTTTCTATGAACAGACTATCGGGCAAGACGGCATTGATCACCGGTGCGGCCAGCGGCATCGGCGCGGCCATCGCTGCGGCCTTCGCTGCCGAGGGCGCCTATGTTGTCATCAGCGATATCAATGTGGAAAAAGGCGAGGCCGCAGCCCGGGCGCTGGGGGACAAGGGCGGCTTCATGGCGCACGATGTCACCGACGAAGCGCAGTGGGCGGCGGTGATGGCCGCCATCGTGTCAGACCGCGGTGGGCTCGATATTCTGGTCAATAATGCCGGCATCACCGGCACGGAAGGCGGGCATCCGCACGATCCGGAACACGCCAGTCTGGAGGATTGGCGCAAGGTCATTGCCATCAATCTCGACAGCGTGTTCCTGGGATGCAAGCACGCGATCCAGGCCATGCGCGCGGTCGGCAAGGGCGGCTCGATCATCAATATGTCGTCGCGTTCGGGGCTTGTGGGCGTGCCGAAAACCGCTGCCTATGCCGCCAGCAAGGCCGCCATCCGCAATCACAGCAAGTCGGTGGCGCTCTATTGCGCCGAACAAAATCTCGGCATTCGCTGCAATTCGCTCTATCCGGCCTCGATCCGCACCCCGATGTGGGACGGCATGATCGATGGCGCGGCCGATGAAAAGCGGATGCTCGATAATATGCCGCTGCATCGCTTTGGCCGGCCGGATGAGGTGGCGGCGGTGGCGATCCTGCTGGCGTCGGATGAAGCGACCTATATCACCGGTTCGGAATTCAATATCGACGGCGGCATACTGGCGGGGACATCGACCTCGCCGAAGTAGTCATATTCCATGCGTAAAAGCAAGGCCAACGCCGACAAGGTGAAGAGACTGATCAGGGTCGACTGCGCCACGGTCTTGGCGGCGCCTTCAAACCACAGGCCGTACATCTTCGTCTGGATAAAGACGCTGACGGCGGTGGGTGTGGCCGCTAGAAAGACACAGACGCGCAAGGTCAGTGGATCGACGCGAAGCAGGCTGAGCACAAGCGCGACCAAGGCGGGAGCGAGCAAAATCTTGCCGATAATGGCGATGGCACTAGTGGCGTCCGGACGGGTCAGGTTCGTCACGGGCATCAGAGCCAGCATCCCGCCCAGCGCCACGAGGGCGACCGGCGGGCCGGATTTGCCGAGGATATCAAGCGCGTTTTCGACTGGCAAAGGAAAGCGGAAGCCGATCAGCATACAGGCGACACCGGTCAGGGCGCCGATCACGGTCGGGTTTTTGGCGGTGTGGGCCAGGGCAGCCTTGAAGGTTTTGCCCGAAGCCTTGGCCAATCCGGCGCAGCCGATGCTGAACAGGATGAGGAAGTCGGCGGCCACGACCAGCGGCCCGATACGCGAAACTTCCGGCCCGAACAGGCTAAGCGCGATGGGGATGCCGAGGAAAGCGGAATTGTTGATGAAACCGGCCATGCCGGCGGCGATGGCGTCGTCCTTTCGGCTTTTGAAAAGGCGCGTGGCAATAACGACGATCGCGCCGGTCAGGACCATGGCGGCAAGATAGGCCAGGATCGGCATGGCCATGGTGATATCGAAATGCGGCAGGCGGGAAAAGCTGATCATCAGCCAGCATGGAAAGGCCAGCCAGTAGAAATAGGCGGACAGACCGTCCAGCCCCTGTGCGTTGAGGCGCTTGAGTTTCACCAGCAAGGCACCAAGGCCGATAAAGGCGAAGAAGACGAGGACGCGGCCTAAAGTGTCAAACATACAGCACGCTATAGGCCGTTTGAGGGAGAAAGCAAGAAACCCCACCACCACTTCGCTTCGCTTGTGGTCCCCCTCCCCGGCAAGCGGGGAGATAGAAGAGTTAGCCGGCCGGATTGGCTTTGAGCGCTTCGCTTTCGGCAGTGGGCAGGCCGATATGGACCAGTTCCCAGTGGGTCAGGCCGTGGCGCTCGAAGGTGAAGGTGGTGGTGCCGTGGGCCTCGTCTGTGACGGTCAGGCGGGCGCGTTCGAGACTGAAAAAGGCCACCTTGGGCGAAGGCGGCTTGCCCTCGAAGGTGGACGGCTCGAACCTGTTGGCGTCTTTCGCCTCGCCATAGGTCAGGCCGAGAATCGCCTTGGGCGTCAGGTAAGAATTGACGTCGATCACCGGCTTGGCGGGTGCTTTGACGGCGTTGGGATTGACCATGTCATTGATGGCCTTGCCGACGGAATCGGCGACATTCTTGAAGGCGCTGCCGGTGGCGCCCACCGGATCATTGAGCGCGCTGGGGGCGGGAGCGGCCAGCCCCTTGTCGCCGGCATCGAGCTGGGCTTTCAGGCTGATGCGCACGGTGTCGAAATCGATCAGCTTGGCCAGGGCGTCGATATCCTGGCTCTGGCAGGAACTGCGGACATCCGCGAAGGAGATGATCGGCGCGGCATAGAACAGACCGGCGCAACCCGCGACGATGATAACCAGCAACAGGCTTAGAATTCTCGACACAGTACATTTCCCCCTGGAGACCGTATGAAACAAGGTTAACACGCCAATCTAGGCTTGTCGCCCCTTTGCGGTGAATTGACGCGCAGGTGTGGCGCGGCTGCCGATATTGGAAGACAGTTTTGACCACGGATAAAGGCACGGATGCCGCTTCGCTGCGACACGGATAAGGCACGGATAGAGGTGTAGACCTGTGACGGCTTTGCCGTCCTAAAGGGCTATGGGACGGCGTATCACCTTTAATTTATTATGAAATCCGTGTCTTATCCATGTTGATGACCAAAGGTCATCATCTGTGCCTTATCCGTGTCAGAGCCTTACTTGCCTTGCCAGAGCTGCGGGTGGGCTTCGAGATATTTGATGTAGATATCGGCGGCCCGTGCGTCCGAGCGGGTATTGGGGTGACTGTTGCAGCCGGTGTAGTCGAGCACCGGCAGGGTGATGCGGTCTATCTTGTTATCACCGCCCGAGGTCATGGCGGTAAATACCTCATTCGTGCCGCCGATATAGCCTTCCGGTTCGCCTTCCAGCGTGGTCAGCAGGATAAAGGCGTTTGGGTTTCGGGCGCGGAGGGTTTTGACGAAGGCGGTGTAGGTCTTCACATAGTCGGCGCGGAGATTGGCCTCATTTCCCCACGGCTCATCTGGACGCACAGGTGTGGAAAAATCATTGCTGCCGATACCGATGACAATGACCTGTGGGTGCCAGTCGGGCTGGTGGGCGGGCGTCGGGTCATCGAAGAGCGCACGGTCATAGAGCATCGGCATATGGTATTTCGGATGCTCGCGGCCGTCGTAATTGCGCACCATGCCAAGACCGGAAAAGGCGTTGATCTGGTAATCGGCGTCGAAATGCCTGGCGGTGAGGACGCCAAAGCCCTGCTGGCTGTCGGTGGTCTCGAAGATTTCCTCAGGCGTACACTGGGTAAAGGCTGAGGTATTGCCATAGCCGACGGTCAGTGAGTCACCGATGAACTCGATCTGGCGGGCGCGGTGGGGCGGGGGTAACAGCGGGCTTGGCTGATCGATCGTGTCGAACCCGACGAAACGACCTGTCAGGTATTGGGTTTCTGATCGCTTTTCGAGGCGTATCGTATGTTCGCCGTCGCCCAACTCACCTAGCTCTACGACCTTGCTGCCTGGCTTTTGCAAAATCATCAGCGGCTTGCCATCGACAATAACATTGAAGTTGCTGTTCTCATTGTCGAAAAGCAATTTTACGGACGGCCCTGTGAAACGCGATTCGAAATAAACGGCAGGCCATTGATGAACATTATCGGCTGTGACGCGCCCGCCAATGGTCATAGGCAGGAGATATGCGATCTGAAATGTTGTTGTCGCGTGTGCGGCGAACGGAGATATAGCCAGCGCCCCGGCCAGTAAAATCGACTTCCACATGTGTTTTCTCCCTTTTTGGCGATAGTGGCGGCTATCGGGCAAGAAAGCAAGAAACCCCACCACCAACGCGCCTATTTGGGGTGCGCTACCGCTTCGCTGTTTGAGCGCGGGGCGCGTCGGTCCCCCTCCCTGGCAAGCGGGGAGGTATAAAAAGCAGACCCATTCATGAGCGGGGAGGTATAAGAGGGGGCTAGATCTGCCGCGTCAGCAGGCTGTGGACATAGGCCAGTTTGCCCTTGATCACCGGGGTCAGGATAAAGGGATAAAGATCGCGCTCGCCCATCGAGTGGTGGATGGTGTTGAGCGCCAGGCTGAGCGGTATCCACACCTCGGCGATGCGTTCGAAATCGAGCACCGAATAGGGATCGAAGTTCGCGTGCGCCGCCAGGAAATCGTGTGACATGGGCGCCAGCGCTATCCCGAACATGTGCGCTGTCTCCAGTGAATTGATGATATGCAGCACATGGGCGAAGCACTCTGCGAAATCCTCCCACGGATGGGTGGTGGCGTAATAGCTGATATAGCTGGAACCCCAGCCGGGCCTGGGCCCCCGCGTGTAATGACGCTTCAGCGCCTCGTCGTAATCGACGCTCTCGTCACCGAAAACGGCGCGGAAACTCTCGGTCTTGCCGGCATCGCGCACCATCTTGTTCCAGATGAAGTGGCCGGTCTCGTGGCGGAAGTGACCAAGCAGGGTGCGGTAAGGCTCGTTCATCATGGCGCGCTGCTGTTCGCGCGTCGGGTCGTCGGCCTCGGCGGTGCGGATGACGATATGGCCCTCATCGTGGCCGATCAGCACCGGCTGGCACGAGCCGTCCGGATTGATCTTGTCGTCCTTCAGATCGAAGCGAAGCCCGCCGATCGGATCTTCCTTGCGCGAGGGACGCGGCAAATCCCAGCGCAGGAACGAATAGAACAGGTGGCGCTGGGCGTCGGAGATGGCGCGCCAGCGGCGCAGGCCCTCCCTGCTTTTCGCATTGGGCACCAGTCCATTGTAACGGCAGGCGGTGCAAAAGGCCTCGTCGCTGTCATCGCGCACCAGCCAGTTGCAGACATCGAAAGCGGCGTTGGGGCAGAAGCGATAGACGAACTGCTGCTGATCGACGCGGCGCCAGCGATCGGCATGGTTGGCGTCGGGCTGCATGGCGTGAAGGCTGATTTCTTCGCAGACGAAGCCCAGGCGTAAACCGCATTTGAGGCAGGACCGGTTCTCGAAATAGATCGAATTTCCGCAGTTATCGCAGCGAAAAAGTTTCATAGCTTATTGGTTGTCCCATATCTCCGGCCGGGCCTCTAGGAAACCGATCAGGCTGTTCGCCACCTGAGTATCGTCCGCCGTGGTCGGGTGCCAGTCGCACCCGCCAAAACTTAGGCCGTTCATGGGTAAGAAATCGATGCGGCTCTCACCCGATGCGCGCAAGGTGGCGAGTACCTTTTTGACCTCGGACAGGATCTCGCCATTGGCCTGATCGGTGGCCATCAGGATGAAATAAGCACCGGGATATTTGCCGCGCAGGGACTGCACGAACGCGACATAGGTCTGCTCGTAATCGCTGTGCAGTTCGTCGCGCGTGGTCCACACCTCGCCGCCATGCAGGGGCGTGGTGAAATCGTTGGCGCCGAGGCCGATGACGATGACCTGCGGGTTCCAGTCATCAGAGACAGGCGAGGCGGTCACGGTGAGGCCGGGGCCTGTCAGATTGAGGGCGTTCGGATAGGCTTGCGGTAGGGGCAGGCCTTCGCCGCCATTGTAGTTGCGCACGATGCCGCGGCCGGAAATGGCGTTGACGCGGTAATCGGCCTTGAAATGCTTGGCGGTGACCGGCCCGAAGGCGGCCTGGGTGTTGGTGGTGGCCCAGACCTGATCGCCGGGGCAGGTGCGGGTGGACGAGGTGTTGCCGTAGCCTACGGTATAGCTGTCGCCGATGAACTCGATGCGGCGTGGCGAAGGCTCCGGCGCGGGACGGACATCATCAGCATCGGCCACGAACAGACCGGTGAATTGCGCCGAGCTTGAGGCCGACTCGGTCAGCTTCTCGATGCGGATGGTGTGTTCGGTATCGGCGAAGGGGCCAAGCACGATATCGCCTTCGCCGGGGCGGTTGACGGTCTGCACCTTCTGGCCATCGACATAGACATTGAGGATATTGGTCTTGTCGTTCAGGCGCAGCGATATCTCCTTGCCCTTGAAGCGGCCCTCGAAATAGGTGCCCGGCCACTGGTGGATATAGCCTTGCGCCGGATCGGCGCCAACGGGCGCCACGCGGCCGCCGATATGCAGGGGCAGGGGATAACCGATCGGCGTTCCGGCCTGGGCGGCGCTGGCCAGAAGCGTGCCGCTGAGCAGGAGCGCGTTGAAAAGACGCATATTATTTGCCTTGCCAGAATGCGGGATGAGCGTCGAGGTATGCGATCAGGGTTTGGCTGATCTTGCGGTCATCGTCGGTATCGGGGTGATAATCGCAGGCGTTCTTGGTGAAGCCGGTGATCTCAAGGAAATCGACCTTGGCATCGCCTTGGGCCTTCAGGCGGTCACGTACGGTGGTGATTTGCGGCGTAGTGGCCGGATCGTAGGAGATCAGCAGGACGGCCGCATCCGGGTTCTTCGTGCGCAGGGATTTGACGAAATTGACATAAGTTGCTTCGTAATCCGCAATCAGTTCAGCCTCAGTCTTCCACTTTTCGCCGGCATGGACGGGCGTGGAGAAATCGTTGGTGCCGAGCGCGATGACGATGAGCTGCGGCTGCCAAAGCGGATCATGATATTCGGTCTTGCCATCATAGAGGGCGTAAGGATAGAGCGCGGGCAGGGTATCGCCGATGAAGCCGTCATAGTTACGCACGATGCCGCGGCCGGAAAAGGCGTTGATCTGGTAATCAGCGTTGTAGTGTTTGGCGGTCAAAGGACCGAAAGCCTGTTGCGTATCGGTGGTGGCCCACAGTTCGTCCTTGGTGCACTGGCGTTTGCCGGCGGTATTGCCGTAGCCCACGGTGTAGGAATTGCCGATGAACTCGATCTGGCGCGTGCGCGGCAACAGCGGAGGCTGGGGAGGCATAACGGCCCCAGGTTTGAAGTTCGGCAGATCGAAACCGTGAAAACCGCCTTTTTCATTTTGGGTTTCGGTGTTCCGCTCAATGCGAATACGGTGAGGGGCGTTGCTGAGACCTGAGACGCGATATATGCGGCTTCCCGGCTTGCTGAGCTTACCTAAGAGGACGTCATCGACACTGACCGAGAGGATGTTGGCGTTATCACTCAGGGCAAAATAGACCTCTGGGCCGGTGAAGGTCGTTTCATAATAGGTTCCGGGCCACTGATGTACTTGGTAAGGTCCGTAAGGGAAATCCACTGAAATATAGGTCTCCAGGGCCGTACGACCACCGGTATAGACGGGCAGTTGCCAGAAATAGTTATCATTTTTTTGCGGGGCAAACTCAAGGCGTGTTTCCGCCTGTGCGGCGCCGGCCAGCACGATACCCGATAATAGAGCCGCAATGAATTGCATGATCTTTCCCTGTATTTAAGCCGACTATTCCAGTTCGGCTGGCGGGCGTCAACGCGCGGTTTTAGCCTCTGCATGAAAAAAGCCGCCGGCATGAACCGGCGGCTTTTTAAAGTAACATACCCCACCACCACGCCCTTCGGGCGCGGTCCCCCTCCCATCGGAGATGGGGAGGTACAAGAGGCTTAGGCAGCCAGGGCCTTGGTCAGGTTTTCGCTGATCTTGTCGAGGAAGCCCTCGGTGGTCAGCCAGCCTTGCGACGGGCCGACGAGCAGCGCCAGATCCTTGGTCATGAAGCCGGCTTCGACCGTATCGACGCAGACCTTTTCCAGGGTTTCGGCGAACTTGGTCAGCTCGGCATTGCCGTCGAGCTTGGCGCGGTGCTTCAGGCCTTGTGTCCAGGCGAAGATCGAGGCCATCGAATTGGTCGAGGTGGCTTCACCCTTCTGGTGCTGGCGGAAGTGGCGTGTCACGGTGCCGTGGGCGGCTTCGGCTTCCATGATCTTGCCATCGGGCGTGACCAGGGCCGAGGTCATCAGGCCGAGCGAGCCATAGCCTTGCGCCACGGTGTCGGACTGGACGTCGCCGTCATAGTTCTTACAGGCCCAGAGGTAACCGCCCGACCACTTGAGCGCCGCGGCGACCATGTCGTCGATCAGGCGGTGCTCGTAGTGCAGGCCGGCAGCCTTGAACTTGTCTTCGTATTCGGCGGCGTAGATTTCGGCGAAGATGTCCTTGAAGCGGCCGTCATAGGCTTTCAGGATGGTGTTCTTGGTCGACAGGTAAACCGGATAGCCGCGCGACAGGCCGTAAGCGAAGCAGGCATGGGCGAAATCGCGGATCGAGTTGTCGAGGTTGTACATGCCCATGGCCACGCCGGCGCTGGGGAACTTGAAGACCTCAAAGTCCATTTCCTTGCCGTCGTCACCGACGAACTTCATCGTCAGCTTGCCGGGGCCGGGGACGAGGAAATCGGTGGCCTTGTACTGGTCGCCGAAGGCATGACGGCCAACGACGATCGGCTGGGTCCAGCCGGGCACGAGGCGCGGCACGTTCTTGCAGATGATCGGCTCACGGAAAACGACGCCGCCCAGGATGTTGCGGATGGTGCCGTTGGGCGACTTCCACATCTTCTTCAGGCTGAATTCCTTCACGCGGGCTTCGTCAGGCGTGATGGTGGCGCACTTGACGCCGACGCCGCAGGCCTTGATGGCTTCGGCGGCATCGATGGTGACCTGATCGTCGGTCGCGTCGCGGTTTTCCATGCCGAGGTCGAAATATTGCAGGTCGATATCGAGATAGGGGTGGATCAGCTTGTCCTTGATCCACTGCCAGATGATGCGGGTCATTTCGTCGCCGTCGATATCGACAACCGGGTTCGCCACCTTGATTTTAGCCATTACAGAATCCTTTTCCAAACGGGAGCTGGCGGCAGGACGCACAGGGTCGGAGCCGTCGCTAACGGCAGGTGCTATAAACGAATTATCTTGCGGCGCAAATAGCTCAAATTTCGCCTGTGGGGAGGGGACTACATTTCGTCGGTTAGGTTGCCGGGCTTGCGGTTTTGTCGGCGCTCAAGGAAGCGTTTGTGGTCTTCTTCCGCGTCTTCCCGCTCTTTAACGGGATTATCTCCCGGCAGCCAGAACCAGAAGGTATCAAAGCTCCACCAGAGGCGCGACCACCACGGCGCCTTGCCCTACAGATAGCGGTAAAGTTTGACGCCGGCGATCGCCCCGCAGATCAGGAAGCCGATGTTGAACCACAACGCCGTTTTCTCATAAAGCTGATAGGTCAGCAGCCAAGCATCCGCCATTGCATCCCCCTGCATGTACTGTCGCTATTCTCTATATACGGTATTTGCGGAATGCGAAAACATTCATGCCGCCGGACGGTGTTGGCGCAGGCTTTGCAAGGTTGCCTCCAAATAACACAGAGGGTGCCGAAATGACCGGGTTAACATACGAAGTCCGCAGCCGCCGCGATTGGGGCGACACCGCCCGCGCCATAGCGCTCCTGCCGCTGGCGTTGGTTCTTCTGGTGTTTCTGGCGATCCGCGAACGCTGGTAAGGCGCTGGTGAATTGACCTGAACCGCGCACGCGCTATAAGGCGCGCATGACAGATCAACCCCTTCTTCCCTGCATCATCCTTGACCGTCCGCAGATGGCCGAAAACATCGGCGCCGTGGCGCGGGTCATGGGCAATTTCGGCCTGACCGAGCTGCGTCTGGTGGCGCCGCGTGACGGCTGGCCGCAGGAACGCGCCTGGGCCTTGAGTTCCGGTGCTGAATGGCCGCTGAACGACGCCAAGGTTTATGACACCCTGGCCGATGCCGTGGCTGACCTGCAGGTTGTTTACGCCACCACGGCGCGCAACCGCGAAGTTCATCTGCCGGTGATCACGCCGCGCGCCTGTGCTGCTGACGCCATGAAGATCAGCCGCGAAGGCCTGAAGACGGGGCTTCTCTTTGGCGCCGAACGCATGGGGCTGGAAACTAACGATCTTTCCAACGCGCACTATATCGTCACCATCCCGGTCGATCCCAAGTTCCAGTCGCTCAATCTGGCGCAGGCGGTCAATATCGTCGCCTACGAATGGCGCCTGCAGGTGATGGATACGCCGGATGCGGCCTTCACGCGCAATATGGACCCACCGGCCGACATGAAATTCGTCACCGGCCTCTATGAGCATCTCGAAGCCGAACTCGACACATCGGGCTTCTTCTTCCCGTTGGAAAAGCGTCCGTCGGTGGTGCGTAACCTGCGCGCCGTCTTCAATCGCGCCGGCCTGACCGAGCAGGAGGTGCGCACCTGGCGCGGCGTGGTGACGGCACTGACCAAGGGGCGCGGGCGCGTTCTGGCGCGTCTGGCGAAGGAACAGGGTGAAAAAGAGTAGATTGCGTCTGGTCAGTGGGCGAATCCCGGTGTTACCTGTTCTTTGAAACGAAAAGGACACGCCCATGGCCCTCGACCGCCGCGCCTTGCTGACCGCGTTTGCTTCCACCGCCCTTGCGCCTTCGCTTACGCGGGCGCAGGTCACCGCCAACGATTTCGACCTGCCGCTGGCCGATGGCCGCGTTGTGCGGGTGATCAGCCGCAATGTGCCCAATCCGCGCGGGGTGGTCCTTTTCTCGCATGGCGGGGGCAGTTGGCCCGAACAGTATGACAAGATGGGCGCGTTCCTGCTGAAACAGGGCTTCGCCGTGCTGGCGCCGCTCCATACCGATTCCGTCAAGATCCCCGAAGACAAGCGCGCCACGCTGCAATCCAGCTTTCCGCAGCGCATCGCCGACATGGCGGCCGTCGCGGCCTATGCTAAATCGGCCTACAAGGACCTGCCGCAGATCGCCGCCGGCCACAGCTACGGTTCACTGTTCGCCCTGATGCTGGGCGGCGGACTGGACTATGTGGCGCCGCTTTATACGCCGGATGTCAAGGCGGTGGTGTGCTTCTCCAGCCCCGGTGCGATCCCCAGCCTGATCAACCCGACCTCCTATTCCACGCTGAAAGCGCCTCTGCTGATGGTGACGGGTGACGCCGATACCGTGCCGGGGTTTGTGACCGACTGGCACGATCATCTGCTGCCGTTCGAGGGCACCACGGTGAAGGAAAGCTACGCGCTTATCATCAAGGGCGGCGGGCATGAGCTGATCAGTGGCGCCGATCCGGTCAGGTTCGCGCTGGCCTCGGACGTGACACGCCAGTTCCTCGGCCACGAAATCCTGGGCAGCGATGTCACAATCAGCCTGCCGGCGGGCGCTGCGGCCGAACTTAGGCAGAAATAGGCGAGGGGCATGCTCTATCTCCTTATCAAGGCCGGTTTATCGGGGCTGATCATTGCCGCCGTTTCCGAAATCGCCAAGCGCTGGCCGGGGTTTGGCGCGCTGGTGGCGTCCCTGCCGCTGATCTCGATCCTGGGAATGCTGTGGCTATGGCGTGATACGCAGGATATCGAACGCATGGCGCAACATGCCGAGGGCACCTTCTGGTATGTCCTGCCGTCGCTGCCGATGTTCCTGCTCATTCCGTTTTTGCTGCGCAAGGGCATGTCGTTTTATCCGGCGCTGCTGGCGGGATGCGGGCTGACGGTCACGCTCTACCTGGCCATGACGCTGATCGGTCCGCGATTTGGACTCAAACTGTAGCGGCTTAACACCATGTTAGGCGTCATTGTGGAAACGTGACGCCAAATTGACAAAGGGGCTGATCATGGCTGGCATTGAACTTTACGCACCACGCACCGAGCGGCATCGCCGCACCTGGACCTGGGCGGCGATCCTTCTCGCTGTCGTCTTTATTGTGCTGGGCATGATTCCGATGGCGGTGCTGGGGCTTGTGTTTCATATTCCCATACAGCCGGGCATCAACTGGATGGCCGACAGCTTCCAACTCTATGGCTTTGCCGGCGTCATTCTGGTCTTCTTCTTGTGGGTCTGGTTGTTTGAGCGTCGCAGTCCGCGTGTCCTGGGTTTCAATGATAAGGCGGTGCCGCGTTATCTGCGTGGCCTTGGCATTGGCTTTGGTTTTATCACCGCCGTTGTGGGCGGCATCTGGCTGCTCGGCGGTTATCAGATTGAGAGCGCCGGCTTCTGGGGGGCGCCAAGTCTGACCTTGCTCGTGCCCCTGATCGCTCTGTTCGGCGGCTTCATGGTGCAGGGCGCGACTGAGGAAATCGCCATGCGTGGTTATCTGTTGCAGATCATCGCCTCGCGCCACGGCATTATCTGGGGCATCGTTGTCAACATGATCATCTTCTCGCTGCTGCACGCCGGCAATATCGAGATGTCTAAGGAGTTGATCATTGGTCTGCTTAATATCGTACTTGTCGCGGTTTTTCTCAGCTTCTATGCCATTCAGGAACGTTCACTGTGGGGGGTCTGCGCCTGGCATACGGCCTGGAACTGGCTGCTTGGCGTTGGTTTCGGCCTTGAGGTCAGCGGCATGAAACTCGATGCGGCGCCTTTGGTGGTCGATTTGATGGATAGGCCTGGCGCTATCTGGTGGCTGACCGGCGGCAAATTTGGCCCCGAGGCCAGCCTTGTCACCTCGGTGGTTCTGTCGCTCGGCGTGGCATGGCTTGTCTGGAAAGGCGCGCTGAAGCCCAAAGAGAGCTATCCGGCGCCGGTTTCGGCAGAGAAAACCGCCGTTTAGTCCGTGTTCTGTTGATAAGATGAGTTATTTCGGAATCCGTGTTGACTCCCACCGCCCGTATCCTTAGAAGCCGGTCTCCCGACTGAGGGGCTTTGGACGCGACGACATGAGGAACCGGAAACGGTTATGATTTAAGTCTTTCAGAGGTTTTTGGTTGGGGCGATTAATTGGTTTTGCTAGAGTTTTCGGTAACGACATTCTTTTAAAAAACTGGTTGACTCGTTTGCGGTGTTTCCCTAGAAACGCCGCTCCGCTGAAAGGGCTTTCGGACGTTTCCGGTTGTTGGTTTAGCGGTGTTGGTTGTCGAGAAAATCTTTTTGAAAAGAAACGCTTGACACTAAAAAATGATGCGGTATAAGCGCCGCTCTCTTCGATAACGAGATTAAGTTGTCGCT